>DASUFF010000148.1:0-9017 GCA_036274695.1 bacterium
CTGGCCTTCGTGCTCTTCTTGGTGGCCTCCTTCGCGGAGACTAACCGGACGCCGTTCGACCTGCCCGAGGGCGAGTCCGAGCTCGTGGCCGGCTATCACGTCGAGTACTCGAGCATGAAGTTCGCCCTCTTCATGATGGGCGAGTATATCGCCATCATCGTCGCCTCCGCCGTCATCGTCTCCCTCTTCTTCGGCGGCTGGCAGGTACCCTTTTTCACAACGGACGATCTGATCTCCGGCGCCCCGGGTTACCTGCGGATCGTCGGTTACGGCTTCGCCGCCTTCTCGACGCTGGCGGGGATCTTCCTGATCTCGAAGTTCCGCCCCAAGAAATACCGGGACGCCCGCCGCTTCGAGGTTTTGGTGCTGGGCCTCCCGGCCGTCTTCGCGGGGCTGGCCGTCGGGGGCCTCATGAACCTGTATGATCCCGCGGCCTTCCCAACCTGGGCCGGTCCGATCTTCGCGGCGGCCGCTCAAGTCGCCGCCTTCCTGGCGAAGGTCTTTTTCTCTTGTTTCTTCTTCATTTGGGTCCGCTGGACCCTCCCCCGTTTCCGCTACGACCAGCTCATGAGCTTCGGCTGGAAGGGCATGCTCCCCCTCTCCCTTGCCAACCTGGCCGTGACCGGCCTGCTCCTTCTTCGCAGCACGCACTGATTTTTCTTTTGCCCGCCCCGGGCGTTGGGTACACTACCGCCTTCCACCTTTATGATTTCAACCCTCCGGAAGATCTTCTCCTTCAAATACGACGACCGGCCCATGCCCGACCGGGTCTACGAGGGCCACGTCCGCTGGATCCGGTTCCTGAACGATTACTATCACCGGGTCGAGCACCGCGGTTACGTGGACGAGGCCATCGAGGTCGCGCGCAAGGAGCACGTGATTTTCATCAGCAACCACGCCATCATGCTGGAGGCCGCCATCATCAACTGTTTCCTGCTCCAGCACGGGGCGGGAAAGGTCACGACGCTGGTCTTCCGGGAGGCCTTCAAGCTGCCGCTCATCCGCGAGTTCTTCCGCAGCTGCCAGTGCGCGCCGATCTCCATCGAAAACGGCGCCGGCGCCTTGAAAAAGCGCCACATCTTGTTATTCCCGGAAGGGATGGATTTCATCAGCGGCTTCGTGAACCCGGACCGCATCCCCCCGTTCCATAAGGGTTTCTTGAGGATGGCCAAGACCTATCTCCAGAAGTCGGGAAAGAAATCGGTCTGCATCATCCCCATCGGCCACGCCGGCTTCGAGAAGTCGGTGAAGGTCTGGGTCATCCGCAACCAGCTCTTCCTGGAAAAAGTGGTCCGGCCCTTCGTGAATTACCCGTACATCGCCTTTCCCAAGCTGCCCTTCCTTTTGCCGTCGAAGGTCCACATGCAGTGGGGCATGCCGGTGCGCCTGACCCTGGCCGACTTAAGGACGGAAAGGAAGATGAGCAAGCTCACCAACGACTTCCGGAAGTCCCTCGTGAACCAAAGACTCCGCGCCCAAAACGACCACGATACGGCCTTGATTTAGGGATCACTCTTTTCTTGATTTAAGCCTCCCGCGCACGCTAGAAGCGCTGCGCAATGTCCCTCGTTTTTTTCTATGTTTTCGCCATCTTGACCGTCGCCTCCGCCCTTTGCGTGATCGCCTTCCGCAACACCCTTTCCTGCGCCTTCGCCCTGGTGTCGACCTTTTTCGGCGTGGCCTGTCTCTACGCCATGCTCGAGGCCCATTTTCTGGCGGCCATGCAGGTCTTGGTCTACGCCGGTGCCATCATGGTGCTCTTCCTCTTCGTCATCATGCTGATGAACCTGGGGCGGGAAGAAATTTTGAAGATCAAGATGTCCTTCGTCGGCGTGCTGGGCATCTTAATCGGCGGCTACCTGGCGACCATCCTGCTGCTCCGCTTGAGCGGGCTGACGAGCGGCTTCCCGCAATTGGCGAACTTCGGAGGCATCCGGGAGGTCGGGCGGGCGATGTTCACGGATTTTCTGGTCCCCTTCGAGATCACCTCATTCCTCTTGCTAATCGCCGTGGTCGGCGTGGTCGTCCTGGCGCGGAGGGAAACATGACGCCCACGCTGGCCCATTACATCACGTTGAGCGCGATCCTTTTCTCCATCGGCGTTACGGGCGTGGTCTGCCGGCGGAACGCGCTGGTGATCTTCATGTCGATCGAGCTCATGCTCAACGCGGCCAACTTGGCCTTCATCGCCTTCGCGCGCCACCGGGGGACGGTGGACGGCGAGGTCTTGGCCTTCTTCGTCATCGCGCTCGCCGCGGCGGAGGTGGCGGTCGGATTGGCCATCATCGTGGCGATCTTCCGCAAGCAGGGGACCATCGACGTGGGAGAAATCCGGTTTTTGAAAGGTTAGATGGAAAACCTCCTATTCGGCATTTCGATCGGCGCGCTCGTCGCCTTGATCCCGGCCCTTCCCCTCGTGGGCGGGCTGCTCAACGGCTTCATCGCGCTCGTCTGCCGCAGCCGGCGCCGGCCCGTGCCAAAGCCCCTGGTGGGCGTCATCGGCGTCCTGATGCCGCTCCTGTCCTTCGCGCTGGTCGTCTACCTCTGGTCCCTGGCCAAGGATCCCGCCGTCGGCTTCACGACGCCGCCGCTTTGGAAGTGGATCTCCGTCGGCGACTTCATCGCCCCGCTCTCGTTCAAGGTCGACCGGCTCTCCCTCCTCATGGGCGCGGTCGTCACGGGTGTCGGCTCGCTGATCCACGTCTATTCGCTGGGCTACATGTCCCACGACCACGGTTTCGCCCGGTACTACGCTTACTTAAACTTCTTTTTGTTCTCGATGCTGGTGCTGGTCTTCGGCTCCAACCTGCCCCTGCTCTTTGTCGGCTGGGAGGGCGTGGGTTTGTGCTCCTATCTCCTGATCGGATTCTGGTTTGACGATCCGGCCAAGGCGGCGGCGGGCATGAAGGCCTTCATCGTCAACCGGATCGGCGACTTCGGCTTCCTGCTTGGGATGTTCCTGATTTACAGCCACCTCTCCGCGAAAGGCTTGCACGATCCGAACGGTCTGCTGACCTTTGAGGTGCTGGAAAAATTCAAAGGCGACCTCTTTCTCATCGCCACGCCGGTCTGCCTGCTCCTCTTCATCGGAGCGACGGGCAAATCGGCCCAGCTGCCTTTGTACGTTTGGCTGCCGGACGCCATGGCGGGGCCGACGCCGGTCTCGGCCCTGATCCACGCCGCCACGATGGTGACCGCCGGCGTCTACATGATCGCGCGGCTTCATTTTCTCTACACGCTTTCGCCGGTCGCCATGCAGGTGGTGGCGGTCGTCGGCATGGCCACCGCCCTCTTCGCCGCCTTGATCGCCCTGGTGCAGAGCGACATCAAGAAGGTCCTCGCCTATTCGACGATCAGCCAGCTGGGCTATATGATCTTCGGCGTGGGCGTCGGAGCGTTCTCGGCCGCGATCTTCCATCTGATGACCCACGCCTTCTTCAAGGCCTGCCTCTTCTTGGGCTCCGGCTCGGTCATCCACGCCATGAG
Source organism: bacterium (assembly GCA_036274695.1). GTDB lineage: Bacteria > UBA10199 > UBA10199 > JACPAL01 > DASUFF01. Next base: position 3,487 of record DASUFF010000148.1, read on the forward strand.
CGGCGAACAAGACATCTGGAAGATGGGCGGCCTCCGGCGCAAGATGCCGGTCACGTTCTACACCTTCGCCGTCTCCGTGCTGGCGATCTCCGGCATCGCGCCCTTCGCCGGCTTCTTCTCCAAGGACGCCATCCTGTGGCAGGGTTTCGCGACCGGCCACACGATCCTGTGGGGTTTGGGATTCCTCACCTCGGGGCTGACGGCCTTCTACATGAACCGGCTCTTCGCCGCCGTCTTCCTGGGCAAACCGCGGGACGGGCATCTCTACGAGCATGCGCACGAATCGCCGGTGTCGATGACGCTGCCCCTCGCTCTCCTGGGCGTTCTGGCGGTGGTCGGCGGCTGGGTGGGCATCCCGGAGGCGTTGAAGGGGCACGATCATTTCTTCCGCTGGTTCGCGCCGATCTTCGCCTATGAGGAATTCTTCGCCAAGATCGAGGCGCGTGGCCACGGGCTGGAGCTTCTGCTCGCCATCGCGACCCTGTTGTGGGTCGTGCACTTGAGCCTCTTCGCGAACGTCCTTTACTCGCAGAAGCTCGGCCGCATGCAGAAACTGGCCGAGAAAATGGGCAAGGTCCGTTTGGTGATCGAGAACAAGTTCTACGTGGACGAGATCTACCGCTTCCTGATCGTCCGTCCGCTGACGTGGGTCTCGGACAAGGTCCTGTGGCGGTTCACGGACCAGAAGGTGGTCGACACGCTCCTGGTGGAGGGAACGGCCGACACGGTGGGGTTGCTCGGGCGCGCGCTGGGCTTGATGCAATCCGGTGTGATTCAGACGTACGCACTGCTCTTCGCGGTGGGGGCGGTCGCGATGATCGGATTTTTCGTTTTATGAACTCTTTGCTCACGGCCACGATCTTTTCGCCGATGCTGGGCGTTTTACTGCTCGCCCTCGTCCCTCGCGGGCGCGAGACCGCCATGCGCGCGGTCGCCCTCGTCGTTTCCCTGCTCCCTCTGTTCCTTTCCGTCGTCTTGTTCGCCCGGTTCCGCGGAACGGGCGAGTTCGAGTTCCAGGAAATCGTGCCGTGGCTCCAAGGCTATCAGGTCGACTACCGCATCGGCGTCGACGGCTTCAGCCTGCCTCTCATCGTCCTAACGGCCATTTTGGTCCCCCTGGTCGTCCTGCAATCCTGGAAGGACTACGAAGGCCGCGTGCGCGGATTTTTGATCTTCCTGCTGGTGCTGGAGACGGGCCTGATCGGCGTCTTCTGCGCCCTCGACCTCTTCCTTTTCTACGTTTTCTGGGAGGCCATGCTGGTGCCGATGTATTTCCTGATCGGCGGCTGGGGCGGCGAGCGGCGGATCTACGCGGCGATCAAGTTCGTTCTCTACACGATGGTGGGCAGCCTCCTCATGCTGGCGGCGATCCTTTACCTCTATTTCGCCGGCGGACATTCCTTCAACGTGACCTCGCTCTATGGTCTGAATATCCCGCAGAATGCGCAATACTTCCTGTTCGGCGCCTTCGCCCTGGCCTTTGCGATCAAAGTCCCCCTGTTCCCCTTCCACACCTGTCTGCCGGACGCGCACGTGGAGGCGCCCACCGGCGGCAGCGTGCTCCTGGCGGGCGTGCTGCTTAAGATGGGCACTTACGGCTTCCTGCGGTTTGCCATGCCCCTGTTCCCTGAAGCCTCGTCGGTCTTCCTGCCCGCCATCTCGATATTGGCCGTGATCGGCATCATCTACGGCTCGCTCGTTTCGATGGTGCAGCCGGACCTTAAGAAATTGGTGGCCTATACCTCCGTCGCCCACCTGGGCTTCGTGATGCTGGGGATCATGTCATTGACGCCCCAAGGCGTGATGGGGGCGTCGCTGCAAATGCTCAACCACGGCGTTTCGACCGGAGCCCTCTTCCTCTTGGTCGGCATGATCTACGAGCGCCGGCACACGCGGCAGATCGCCGCCTTCGGCGGATTGGCCACGCCGATGCCGCTCTTCGCCGTGCTCTTCCTCATCGTCACCGTTTCTTCCATCGCGCTGCCCCTCACCAACGGCTTCGTGGGCGAGTTCCTGATCCTGGCGGGATCGTTCAAGGCCAACCCGATCACGGCGTCTCTCGCCGCCACCGGCGTCATCTTGGGGGCCGTCGCCATGCTTTGGATGGTGAAAAAAGTCTTTTTCGGGCCGGTGACCTCGGAGGAGAACAAGACGCTGACTGATCTCTCCTTCCGCGAGGTGGCGTTGATGATCCCGCTGATCGTCCTCATTTTTTGGATCGGCATCGGGCCCGGGTTTCTGACGAGGAAGATGGAAAAATCGGTCACGAAGTTTATCGAGAGAACCACATGGCATCCGTCGATTGGACAGCGATAATTCCGCTGGCGGCACCCCTTTTCGCGCTCCTGGGCGCCGGGGTGGCGATCCTGCTTCTGGCTCCGTTCGCGAAACGGATCTTCCCGGTCCTGATCCTTTTGGTCAGCGCCCTGTCGCTCGTCTACGCCTTCTTCGCGGCCTGGGCCGGCTGGATGTCCGGGGCGCCGCTGTCCCTGGGGCTCCTGCTCTTCGACCGGATGGCCTACGGCTTCGACTTCGTCCTGATTCTGGCGGCCCTGCTCACGATCTTCCTCTCGAAGGACTACCTGCCCGAGGAGCACATCAAGGACGGCGAGTATTACGCGCTGATTCTTTTTGCCACGGCGGGCGGCATGATCATCGCGCACGCGGGCGATTTGATGGTGCTGTTTCTTGGATTGGAAGTGGCTTCCCTGTCCGCCTACATCCTCTCCGGGATGAAGCGGAACGTCGTGAAGTCCTACGAAGCCTCTCTCAAGTACTTCATCATGGGTTCCATCGCCTCGGGCTTCTTCCTCTACGGCATCGCGATGGCCTACGGCGCCGCCGGCTCCACTTCTTTCACGGCCCTCCAGAAACTCACGATCCCGCCGGCCGAACCGATTTTGGTCGCCCTCGCCATCGCCTTGATCCTGATCGGCGTCGGTTTCAAGATCGCGGCCGTGCCCTTCCACCTGTGGTCGCCGGACGTCTATGAAGGCGCCCCGACCTCGGTGACGGCTTACATGGCGACCGCCATCAAGACCGCGGGCTTCGCCGCCCTGATCCGCATCGTCCTGGCCGTGGGCCACATCCCGCAGATCCCCTGGACGACGGTCTTGAGCACCCTGGCGGTCTTGACCATGACGGTCGGTAACTTGGTCGCCATCCGCCAGCACAACATCAAGCGGATGCTGGCCTACTCCTCGATCGCCCACGCCGGTTACGCCTTGGTCGGGGTGGCGGCGGCGCTGCAAAAGAACGTAATGGCCGAATCCACCCTGGCCGCCGTCCTTTTCTACCTCTTCGCCTATTCCCTGATGACGATCGGCGCCTTCGCCGTGGTCATCGCCATCGGACGCCGCGGCGACCAGGCCGAGGAGCTGACCGACTACGCCGGATTGGCGGAGAAGCATCCGTATCTTGCCGCCGCCATGGCGCTTTTCTTGTTCTCGCTCACCGGCATGCCGCCGACCATCGGGTTCGTCGGGAAATTCTACTTATTTTCGGGAGCGATCGAGGCGGGTCTCTATGGGTTGGTGATCGTGGGCGTCTTGAACAGCGTGGTTTCCGCCTATTACTACCTGGGGCCGATCGTGAAGATGTACTTCCAGAAGCGGCGGGATTACGCCCTGCCGCCGTTGTCGTACACGTTGGTGGCCACCATCTTTCTCTGCGTCTTTGTCATCCTCTACCTGGGACTCTTTCCCTCGAACGTCTTCCTCATGGCTCGGGAGTCGGTCCGCGAGATCGTGTTTTGAAATGGAAAGGGAAGGGTCAGGCCGGAGAGTCCTGGCGAACCGCCAGCGGGCTGAAGCCGAGATACTTGTTGCGGTAGCCAGGGCAGTAGTGGAAGTGGGGGTCGGGCGAGTCGCTCATGGCCCTGGAGCTCAAGGACCAAGGATTATCGAAATGATTTCCAGCGATTTTAATCCACAGCGTAATGTATTCAGTCGTTTCCGTTCCGTACTTCTTCGTCCTACGGTCGCTGACCACAAACTGGTGTAGGTATTGGGCTTCCGTCGGCAGGTCGTAAACAAACTCGCCTCCGTTCTCCAACGTTTTCAGCAAGCACCAAGTCTTGGCGTGGAAATAGGTCACCCCGACCGCCGGTTTATTGGCACCGCTAAAAATTCTCCCATATTCGTTGGGAGGTGGGGAGGGATCCTCCGCCATCTTGAGCAGGATAATCGATCCCAGAGTCAGAATGTCCCCTTTGTCGAAATTAAAATTTTCCGTAACAAAGGTCGGGCCTCCCACAACTTCCTCGATGTCCTGGCCGCGCCTCTTCAATCGGGTCTCTCCTGTCGCCCAATTATGATCCAGCAGGACGAATTGGTTCCTGCCCATGTCGCCGTATTCCTGGTTGGTGACGGGAGTCTGTTTGAAACCGAAAGAAGCGATTTCCACACCTTTTGAAAGGCCCGCCGGGATCAGGCTGTAACCGGCTGGGAGCGTGGGAGAAATCATAGAATTCCTCTTGCGACGGACGAAGTCCCTTATCGAAGAAAATGGGATAATGTTGTTAGGGTGGGCGGATGCGAACCACTATTTATCGGAAAGGATAAAGTCGTTGCGATGGGATACAAAAAAGCCCCCTGCACCATGACGGTACAGAGGGCTTTTTAAGACTTCCGAAGCCGGGCTTAGATCTTACCCTGCAACAGAATCGCGATAACGAAGGCGTAGATGACCAACGACTCGATCAGCGCCAAGGCGATGATCATCGGGGTCTGCACCTTGCCGGCCGCGCCCGGGTTGCGGGCGATGCCTTCGAGGGCCGCCACGGCCGCCTTGCTCTGTCCCAGGGCTCCGCCGAACGCCGCGATGGCGATGGCGATGCCGGCCGAGAGCGCAAGCACGGGCTTCAGGCTTCCGCCGGACGCCGCCGCCGTACCTTCTTCAGCGAAGGCCACCGCCGCGAACGCCACGGACGAGAACAGGGTCGCGATGAAAGAAATGATCTTTTTCATTTTCGTATTCCTCCTTTCTCAAGAGTCCCTCGACTCGAGAGAGCGTCTAAACACCTTCGCGCAAGGCGAAGGAGATGCGTCACATTTATCTAGTACCGTTAGTGGTGACCATGCCCGGCAGGGGCATGGCCCTCTTCATGTTCATGGGCCGTGGCCAGCGCGATGTAGATCGTGCTGAGCAGGCTGAACACGAAGGCCTGGATAAAGGAAACGAAGAGCCCGAGGGCCATAAAAGCAACAGGTACGATCAAAGGGACCAGGTTGGAGAAGATGCCGAGGACCAAGTGGTCGCCGACGATGTTCCCCAACAAGCGCAAGCTGAGCGAGACCGGGCGGACGGCGTGCCCGATGACCTCGATCACCGCCACGAGCGGGCCCAGCCAGAGGATGGGGCCCAGGAAATGCTTCAGGTAACCGCCCAGGCCGTGGGACTTGATGCCCATGACGTTGTAATAAACGAAGACGGTGCCGGCGATGGCCAGGTTGGTGTTGATGTTGTCCGTCGGCGGCAACACGCCCGGGATCAAGCCGACCAAGTTGCACAAAAAGATGTAGATGAAGATC
>DASUFF010000149.1:0-13433 GCA_036274695.1 bacterium
CCGTTGCCGCGCAGGGTCTTGACGAAGAGGTCCCGGTCAAATCCCTTCCCCCGGCCTTTGAGAGACAAATCCCCGCGCCCTTGGACCAATTTTCCCACCGAGGAGATTTCCTTCAGCGCGGCGTTTTTAACGTCGATGTCGAAATCGTAGTTCTGTGCATTCGGGGCGATGGACAAGGCCGCACCGCCCGTCATCAAGCCTCCCAAGGTCTTGGCCTTGAGATTCGAAATCTTGAGCGACGGGTCGCGATAAACGAAATTCGCGGAAACGTCGTCCAAATCTTGGTCCGGTAGACTGACTCTGGAAGCGTTGACGTCGCCCGAAACCGTCGGTTTGGACCTGGCGCCGCCGTCGGTGACATAACGTGCTTTCAATCCCGCCCCGTCCACCGGCGGCAGGCCCTTCAACCCCGGAATGATCTTTTTGAGATAATCCAGATTCAATTTTTGGGAGGCCAAGGAGAGATCCAGCGCGCCGTTTTTGGACTGCGTCCCGCTCACCGCGAAGGATTGAGGGCCGACCGTGAGCGTGCCGTTCTTGATTTCGGTCTTCGCGCCGTTCTGAGCGTAGTCGGCCTCCAACGCGACGTTCTCGCTTTTCATGGTCAAACTTCCCGGGACGGCCACCGAGAGATTGCCGGAATCCACCTCCAAACGCCCCGGACGTTCTCCCGTAGGCGGGGTAATATCGGTCTCGATATCTCCATCGACCCGTGTGGCTTCGCCGACCACGGCATTCTTCAAACCGATGATCAGGGAGGGCTGCTTGGACAACAGACTCATCCAACCGATCGCGACGCGGAGGCGCTCGGCCTTGAGAATCGGCGCCTCGCCCTTTGCCGCCTTGGTCGCCGTCACGTTTTTGAGCGAGACGGAGACACGGGGGAGAAAAGCGAGGCTGGCGTCGTCGATGGTGAGTTTGACGTCATAGCGCGACTCGACGGCCGAGGTCGCCCAACCGAGATAAAGACTTTTCGGCAGGAAGAAGGGAACGACGAACAAGAGGACGACGATCGTTCCAAAGACAAAGAAAATTTTCTTCATGGTTCACTCGACCGTGACGCTTTTCGCCAGATTTCTCGGCTGATCCACGTCCGTGCCCTTATGATCCGCGATATGGTAGGCGAAGAGCTGCAGCGGGATCGTTAGTAAGACGGGATTCAAGTACCAGGCCGCCTCCGGGATGGGGATGAAGTCCCGGCACTTTTCCTTCAATTCCGCATCCCCCTCCGAACCGACGCCGATCAGCCGGGCCCCGCGCGCCCGCGCCTCCTCCAAATTCGACATCACCTTGTCGCGGGTCTTGTCCTTCGGGGCTAGGACAACGACCGGCATCTTGGAATCGATCAAGGCGATCGGCCCGTGCTTCATCTCCCCGGCGGCGTATCCGTCGGCATGGATGTAGGAAATCTCCTTCAGCTTCAGCGCCCCTTCGAGGGCGACCGGATAGTTCACGCCCCGTGCGAAGAAAAGGACGCCGCGCGCCTCGGCGTAACGTTCGGCGAGCGCTTCGATGGCCGGCTGCTCCTTCAAGACCGCCTCCATCTTCTCGGGCAACCGCGATAATGCCGCGAGCGCTTCCTCCAAAAAGGAGGCCTCCAACCGCCCCAACCCCTGGCCCCAGCGCAGCGCGAGCAGCAGCAAAGCGACCAACTGCGTCGTGAACGCCTTGGTGGAGGCCACGCCGATCTCGGGACCGGCGCGCGTGTAGAGGGTTTCGTCCGAGGCCCGCGGGATGGAGGCGTCGATGACGTTGCAGATCGAAAGCACCGTCGCGCCCTTTTCTTTCGCTTCTTTCAACGCCGCCAGCGTATCCGCCGTCTCTCCCGACTGGCTGATGGCGATCACCAGCGAACGCTTGTCGACGATCGGATTCCGGTAACGGAACTCGGAGGCCAGGTCCACCGAGACCGGCACACGCGCGAACTCTTCGATCCAATACTTGCCGACGAGACCCGCGTGGTACGACGTCCCGCAGGCGACGATGACGGCCGAACGCCATTCCTCCGCGCGCTTGCCGTCGAAGAGCCCGTCGGCCCCTTCCAGGAAAATCTCTTTCCGGTTTTCGGAGATGCGGGCGGTGAGCGTGTCGATTACGGCCTTGGGCTGTTCGAAGATCTCCTTCAGCATGAAGTGCTTGTAACCGCCCTTCTCCGCCATCGCCTGGCTCCAGGTGATCCGCTTGGTCGGACGTTCCACCGTCTTGCCGTCGGCATCCCAGATCTCCACGCCCTTCTTCGTCACCACGCCGCGGTCCAGGTCGTCCAAGAAGATCACCGTGCGCGTGTAGGCGAGCAAGGCGGGCACGTCGGAGGCGACGAAACCTTCGCCCTCCCCCAAACCGACGACAAGGGGGCTGCCCTTGCGGGCGGCATAAATACGGTCCGGTTCGGTCTGATTCAGGACGACCAGGGCGTAGGAGCCTTCGATCTCCGAAAGCGTCTTCTGAAAGGCGTCCTTCATCGAAAGACCGTCGAAGATGCGCTGCTGGATCAGATGACAGACGATTTCCGTATCGGTCTCGGACTTCATTGTATGGCCCTTGGCCCTGAGGAAGTCGCGGAGCTTGGCGTGGTTTTCAATGATGCCGTTGTGGACGACGACCACCGGCCCCGCGCGGTGCGGGTGGGCGTTGGCCTCGGAAGGCCGGCCGTGGGTGGCCCAGCGCGTGTGGCCGATGCCGACAGGGCCGGACGCCGGTTCCTTCTTCAACTTTTCTTCCAGATTCTTGAGCTTACCCTCGGCGCGGACGACCTTGATTTCGTTCTTATTCAGGATGGCGATGCCGGCGGAGTCGTAACCGCGGTACTCGAGCTTTCTCAAACCCTCGACCAGAATTTCGGAGGCGTCCTTCTCTCCGACATACCCGACGATGCCGCACATACCCTCACCCTTCACTTCTTACCGGGAAACCAACGCCCCTCTCCCGAAGTGGGAGAGGGGTCACCTTTTCTTTCTCTTTTTGGAATCGTAGCCCGGGATATTCTGCTGCTTTTGACGCGAAACCGCCAGGGCCCCCGCCGGGACGTCCTCGGTGACCGTCGTTCCGGCACCGACCCAGGCCCGCCGTCCCACCTTCACGGGCGCCACGAGCTGGGTATCGCTGCCGATGAAGGCCTCTTCGCCGATGACCGTCGGGTACTTGTGAAAGCCGTCGTAGTTGCAGGTGATGGTCCCCGCGCCGACGTTGGCCCGGGCGCCGACGACGGTGTCGCCCAAGTAGGCCAAGTGGTTCGCCTTGGCTCCCGGCCCCAGCGTCGTCTTTTTCAGTTCCACGAAATTGCCGACATGAGCCCCCACCCCCACCTTCGAGTTCGGACGCACGTGGGCGAAAGGCCCGATCTTGGCGCCGGCCCCGATCACGCTGTGTTCGATCACGCTGTAGGGCAGGATCTCCGCGCCTTTGGCGATGCGGCAGGGGCCTTCGATGACGACGCCGGCGTGCAGGATGACGTCGGGTTCGAGGGCTGCCATCGGGTCGATGCGGATGGTCTCCGGAGCCAACATCGTCACGCCCGATTCCATCCAACGATGGCAGATTCGATTCTGCAGCACCCCGTCGGCCCGGGCCAGTTCCGCCCTATTGTTGACGCCCAGGCCTTCCGCGTCGTTCTCCGTCGTGACCGTCGCGACCATTTTACCGTCGGCGGCCAATTGTTCGATCAGATCGGTCAGATAATATTCGCCTTTCGCGATGCTCTTTTTCACTTTTTGAAGCGGGCCGTAAACGTCTTCGATGCGCACCAAGTATATCCCGGTGTTGATCTCCGTAATTTTCTTTTCCCAGTCTTCCGCGTCCTTTTCTTCGACGATGCGGGCGACGGCTCCGTTCATCTCGCGCACCACGCGGCCGTAACCCGTCGGATTTCGAAGTTCCGCGGTCAGGAACACCAGCGAGGCGTCCTCCTTCCGCATCACCTCGCGCATGCAGGCCAGCGTCTCGGGTCGCAGCAAGGGAACGTCGCCGTAGAGGATGTAAAGAAGCCCCTTTCTCTCCTTCAGCGCCTTCAATCCGCACAAAACGGCGTGGGCGGTTCCCAACTGTTGGGACTGAAGGGCCCAAACGACTTTCTCGCCGGCAAACCGCTTGCGGACGGCCTCCGATCCGTGGCCGGTGATGACGACGGTCTTGGCGGGTTTCACCGACTTCGCGGTCTCCAAAACGTGGGCCAGCAAGGGGCGTCCGCAGAGCGGGTGCAGGACCTTCGGTAGTTGCGACCGCATGCGCTCGCCTTTTCCGGCGGCGAGAATGAGTGCTGACAGTTTTTCGGTCATAAGGTAAGGCTTGTGAGTAACGATCCATCGGAAAGGAATCAAGGTCAAATGAAGCGCGTTCTTCCGTTGCTTTTCGCCTTCGCGCTTCTCTCCCCTTCCTCCGCCCTCGCGGACCCCGCCCGCACCGGACAATGGATCTGGACGCGCGGCGACCTCTCCCTTTATCGCGAACGACTGCGCAAGGACCCCGACCTCGAGGCCGGCGTCTTCGTCGCCACGATTCGCGCCGAAGGAAACGGTGTCGCCCTCAAGCGGGCCCTGTCGCCCGCACTGGTCCCGGATCCGCGCGCCGTCGTGATCCGTTTCGACGATTCCTTTCACGGCTTTTGGGAAAAGGGATCCGACACGAACGTCGCCTCCGCCGTCGACCGGCTTCTTTCGGGCCTTTTGGCGGACGTCGCCCGAACGGGTTCCGCCCCCAAGGAAATCCAACTGGACTACGACTGCCCCGAGCGCCTCCTGCCGCGCTGGGCGTCGGTTCTCAAGTCCCTGGCCTCCGGATCGCTCAAGGGCCGGGAGGTCTGGATAACGTCGCTGACCTCTCCATTGCGCCGCGACGATTTTGGAAAACTCTTCGCCGGGACGGTGGCCGGACACATCCCTCAAGTCTTCGATACCGGAGATCGCTTCTCTCCCGAAGCTGCAACGGCGCTTCGCGAACGTCTCGACCGCGCCGCCCTTCCCTTCCGTTTGGGGCTGGGGGCCTTCGAGCGGGTGTCGGGGGAACGTGCCACCGGCCACGGCCGCTGGCGGGAAGCCATTCCCACGCTGGAAACGAGTCCTTTTTATCGCGGGCTTTGGGTCTTTCCCGCGGGACAACCCTGGAATTTGAACGCTTCGAAAGGAATTTTATGAAAACGCCGATCGCCGCCCTTCTCGTCGTCGCCGTCCTCGCCCCCGCTCTGCGCGTCCCCGACGCCCGCGCCTGCGGCGGGCCGTCCTTCGACCTCATCGACCAGGCCTTGAAGCCCGTCGACGAGTTCATCGCCTGGTCGTCGGTCCAGGAATGCGCGGGGGAGGAAGCCGACAGCTCCTGTGCCTACCTAGGCAGCTTGAACACCATCCTCGAGCTCCGGTTCCTGTACCCGTTCCACCTGACGAAGCCGGCCGACTATCGGGAGCTCTTCAACCGCTCCTACTACGAGTACCAGACCCAGGAAGGCTCGATGCCCACGGCCGCGCCGCTGACGACGGAGGTCTTGGACGGCAAGATCGCCGCCGGCGATTGGGACGGGATGGAGGTCGAAGCGCGTTCGTTGGTGGAGCGCATCCTGAACATGCCGCTCGCCCAAGCCGAGGAAAACCGGGACGCGCTGGCCCGCGCCGTCGCCGCCCTCGACTTAAAACCTCTCGCGGGCTCGGCCGGCGCGAACGAATGGAAGGCGGCCTGGGCGCGACTGTTTTCCGTCTACCGCCCGGCTTTCCTGAAGGCCCCGGCCTTGGACGGGTCCTTTCAGAAGGCCCGCGAAGGAACGTTGCGCTTCATCGCCTTGAAGGACGCGATGCGATTGAAGATCCCGAACGGCTGGTTGGAAGACATCCGGAAGAACACCACGCCGGAGACTTGGAACGAGTTGGAGGCCCTTCACACGCAATGGCTGAAAGATTTCCCCGCCCATCCCTTGGCCGATCTCGTCAAACTCTCCCAAGTCCGCCTCTCGTACTTGAGAGACCGTGCCGACGAATCATGGAAGGCCCTCTTCGCCCTGTACGCGAAACGGCCGGTGCGTGCCGTAGGCGAAATGCGTTTCCTTCTCCAACAGGAGATCGCGCCCGATCCGTCCGCCGTGCCGGAGGATCCCGTCCTTCTCGCGGCGTTGTCGCCCTGGTTCTCGTATCGGAAGGACGGCGCTTGGAACCCGCTCTGGACGCGTCTCTGGAATCTCTCGACCGCCGACACCAAGGCGCCCTGGGCGACGAACCTTCAGATGCGTCTCCTCAAGAAGGCGGCCGACCAGGCCACCTTGACCAGCGGTCTCCCCGAGGGTTTCCCCGCTGCGGCCGCGAACCCCGATCCCCGCTGGGCGGCCTTCCGTCTCTTCGCCCTCTACAAGGCCGGACGCTGGGACGAGGCTATGGCCCAGGCGCGCGTGACCAAGCCCAGCGAAATGACGGCCGCCGTCCTCGCCAAACTGTATCTCCGCGACAAGCAGTGGAAGGAGGCCCTTTCGATCAAGGAATTGCCGTTCGACGCCAAGCGCTACCTGATCCGCGTCCTCTTCGACGATGAGACTTTGAAATCTCTCCATGACCTGGCCGATCCGAAGTTAAAGTCCGAAGTGAACTTAACCCTCGCCGTCCGCGCCGCAGCGAAGGGCGATTGGCAGGCCGGGCAGGCGTTGCTGGCCGGCGGCGACATGCGCCGCGCCGGGCTCTGGCAACAGGCCGCGCAGCTGGCCGCCGACAAGACGCCTTCCGGCCAGTTGGCGTTGGGCCGTTTCTTGCGCAAGAACGACGGCAAGCTCTTCTACGCCCCCGACACCGTCTGGTACCGCTCCGTCTTCTGGCGCCTGTCGGCCGTGGGCCAGCGCACCCAAGACAGCGGGATGCCGCCCAGCGTCGACCCCGGCCTGCCGTGGAGCGGCGAGGTCGAATCCCAGGCCATCCGCTCGCACTTGACCGCCTTGGAGCCGTTTATCGCGCTGAAGGCCTTCTCGACCTATCTCAAGGAATCCTCGGGCAAGGATAAGGAGCGCGCCGCCGCCTTGAAGGACGCCGACCGCACCTACAACTGGCTGCTCAACTGGGCGAACAATTATTCGGAGGATTGGCAAAAACTGCTGGACCAGAGCGATGAGGCGAAAACCATTCGCCAGGCCGGTTTGGAAATGAAGTGACTTGACTTTGATGCCCCCCAAACCTAGTGACGCCGAAGGAGGAAGCGTTCCATGGCGTCCATCAACAAAGTGATTCTGATCGGCAATTTGGGCAGCGATCCCGAGGTCCGTTTCCTCCCCAGCGGGCAGCCTGTCGCGAATTTTAACATCGCCACCACCGAGCGCTGGAGCGGCAAGGACGGCAACCCCGGCGAGAAAACCGAATGGCACCGGATCGTCGTGTTCGGAAAGCAGGCGGAGAATTGCAAACAGTACTTGAGCAAAGGCCGCCAGGTTTACATCGAAGGACGCCTGCAGACCCGCGAGTGGCAGAATAAGGAAGGCCAGAAACAGCGCACCACCGAGGTCATCGCCAACACCGTTCAGTTCTTGGGAGGCCCCGGCGGCGGCGGAGGCCGGTCGGCGGGCAGTTATGGCGGAGGCGGAGGTGGCGGCGAACACGAGATGCCGGCGCCCTCCAACGACGCGCCCGGCGGTCCCGGAATCCTGGGCGACGAGGACGACATTCCCTTCTAACGTCCCTATTTCGCAGCGGGCGGCAGTGATTTCCCGTTCCCGAAATACCACAACGGACTCGTCTCGAGCCCTCTCACGAAATTGCTGATCTGCTGAAAGCGCCGGGCGGTGTATTGGAGTTCTACGCCCGCGCGCTCATCGGGCAATACCAAGAAACGGCGCGTGTGGATCAAGCTCTCGATCAGGGCCTGGTAGATGAGGAGCCGGTGCTGGGCGGACAGCTTCTTGTTGGACTGAAAATCGCGTATCGTTTGATCCATCGTGCCCGCCATCATCGCAAGCAATGGCAGGGCCTCTTTTTCCGTGGGGCCTGCGGCGCCGATCGCGGTCGTCATGGCGTCGCGGATCTGCTGAAAGGCGTCGACGACGTTTTTCTTGGTGACCGCCTGATCTTGAGAATGGATCCGAACGTTCATCCGGTAGGTCAACTCGACCAAGCCCCCGCCCACGGCTTCGGAGAGCGGCCTTCTCAAGGCGCCCAAATGGCCGGCGATGACCGGGTCTATCTTTCCCTCCTCGGCCTTCTGCGGGAAAAGGGTGTCCAGGGCCGGCCGGCTCGCATAGTGCAGCAAGGACTTCATCCGCTTCATGAGGAATTTGGCCTCCCGGTCGCTCTCTTCCGGCGGAAGGATATAGAAGAGGTTCGCCAGGGTTAAGGCCTCGATCACGCCCTGGTTCAACAACGAGATCTCTTCCGTCCCGAGGGCCTCGTTCGTCTTCACCTTCTCGATCAAGACCCTCATGTATTTGACGAGCGTCGTCAGGAGGTTCTCGGTGTCGCGGGCGCGGGGGAAGACGTGCTTGCTCGCCTTCAAGACGCCCAATCCCTTTTCGAACTGGCTGTTCAACGCGCCGAGGAGATCGACGTACCGGGACGCCTGGGCCGAGGACGATCCCGGCTGCACGACGGCCAAGTCCTTGGTGATTTCGACCACCTGCCGGTAGACGTCCGCGTCGAAAAAGACGCTGTTCTGCATGCGCTGCACCAGGAGATGCGCCTCTTGATAGCTCACAGGCAGGTTCTTCACTTTGCGTTTGTAACGCTCCGGAAGCTGATCGGCGATCTGGTACCCTTCGGGCAAGAGACCTTCCGGAATCGTGCTGAAAAAAGCGTGCGCGCCTTTGGAAACGTTCAAACCCAGCTTCTTGGCCGCGGCCTCGTCGGAATAATCGCGCCCCTCGCGGTCGATCAGCATCCCTTTCGCGCGGAGCCGTGCGACGGCGGCCTCCAATTCGGCGCGGCTGAGCCATCGGCCTAGCCGGACCGCGGCCCGATCCAAGGCGGCGCAAAAGGCGTACTGGGGGTTGCGGACGTCGAAAAAATCTCCGATGCGGAGCTTCAAGAGGACCATCGCCTCCTGCCATTCCTCCTTGGAAGAATCCGGGGCGAAGATCTGCCGGACCAATTTGTAGAGGGGTTCGAACCCCTTGGTCGTCCAGCTTCCGTACAGGTCCTTCAGAACGCCCGGAAGTAAAATGCGCTTGTTCTCCGGAATGCCTTCGACGGCCAGGGCATCGAGGATGTCCCGCTCGGCCTGCTCCATCTTCTCGCCGTAGAAACGGCCGAACTCCTTGTAGAGGAGAGGATCGCCCATCTCCTTTTTTTCCACCGCCTCCAGCATGCGCTCGAAGAGTTTCCCGCCCAGATAGATAGCCTGGAGGTTCTTGTCGATCGACGCCTTTTCGTTGGCCTTGATGACGTCCTCGTCGGAAACCACGGTGTAGCGGACCGGAGGAGACAAGTTCAAATTCTCGACCACCACCACCGGAACGCCCTTGTAATGCTCCGTCCGGACGACGGCCCCGGGCCCGGCCCGGCGCTTGGCGGCGGCCACGCCGTGGATCGTGTGCGGGTCGGTGATGACGATATCGAGCAGATCGCCGCGCCCGCCTCGGCCGGCGCGATGGGCGCGCTGCTCCTTGGACACCTTGCCGGCGGACAGGAAACCCAAGACACCGAGGACGGAGGCCTCTTTGCCCGCCTCCTTGAGAACGCCTTCGAAATGCTCGCGGGGCATCTTCCCGCCGGGCAACCCCTTGATGCTGGTCTCGATGCAGGCGCCGTCCGGAAGCCTCCGAGCCCGCTCGACGGTGAAGGTCCCTTCCAGGAGGTCGGAGGCGGGAATAACGACCTGGTGGGCCACCCGGCGCCGGAAAAGATCGCCGTAGACCTTGGGAACGACGACCATCTGCAGATGCGGCGCGAAATCGAAGGACAGGTCGCCCAGTTGATCGTTCTCGCCACGGTTGTAGCGCTGCAACCTCTCGGAGCTCTCGCGCGATAGGACGCCGAACGAGGGCGAGGCCGGCATCGACCGGCCGCCATTGACGTCGGCCTGTTCCTGCGCCTGCCTCCCCTGCCGCTCGAGGTAGTGGTTGATGCCGTGGGACATGGCCCCCACGGGATCGTAAAATAGGGTGGTGTTCGCGAACTCGGCCGCACCGCTTTCCAGCTTCGAAAAACAATCCCAGGCCCACTGGGCGCGCCGGTCCTCGACGCGGTCTTCCGCGTTTTCCGGCGTCTCAACGGACACACCCAGCGTCTTGCCGATCCGCTCGGCATGGGGCGCCGCGGCGTAACTCAACCGCCCGAAGCGTTGGAACAGAGCCATGGCGTCGGGCAGACGCGACCGGTCGGCCTCCGCGGCCGTCAAGATCTCGTGTTCGTAGTCCAGCCCGCGGAA
The DNA here is from genome assembly GCA_036274695.1 of bacterium. Taxonomy (GTDB): domain Bacteria; phylum UBA10199; class UBA10199; order JACPAL01; genus DASUFF01. Next base: position 10,312 of record DASUFF010000149.1, read on the forward strand.
ATCCACGATGCTCAAGGCCTGTTGCACGAAGAAAGCCTGATGGGAGCTGGGCACGGCCGCGACGACGCGCTGCAACAGCTCGATGGAAGCGGGAGAGACGAGGGGCATGGAGGCGAAAACCGTCATGCGCCCGATTATTCGCCAGAAAAATCGGAAAGTTGCCAGGTTATTGAGGTCTCTAGCGGTTGTTGCGGCGCGTAAAAACGCGACCCAGGAGCCTTAAAAGCCCCCCGCGGGCGGGCTTGGTGGGCGATTCGTGCGTGAGGGCGGGCACCCCCAGGGGACTCGTCGATTCATAGGGCAGGCCCATTTGGCTGACCAACGCCTCCACAACCTCGGCCTTTAAGGGCTGGGTGGGGTCCAGGGCGGCCTTCCCTTCCTCGTTGGTCGGCGCGACGATCCTCTCCACGTTCCGGCCCGGCCCTTCCTCCGGCAACTCCTCGGGCACGCCTTGGTCGGTGGGGATCCGGGAACGAGCCGCCTCCAGCCCCGCCAACCGGCGGAAATACGACATCAGTTCCGGAGAGGCCTCGGAGGTCCGATCCTGCACCCCCACGCCCGTCGGACGTCCCAGCCAAACCTTCCCCGCCTGCTGAATGACGATCCGTGCGGCGTGTTGGGGAGCCAGGGCCTGACCGAAGTCGAGCAACATGATCGCCTGAGGATGGATGAAATGATGCTGATGCACCAAAACCTTCTCCGGCAATTGGGCCAGGAGATCGGCTCCCAGCCTGTCTTGGAGGGCTTCCGGCGTCTCCGTCCAGAACTGATGCTGGAAGGTCCGAAAGGCCATCCGCGCGGTTTGTTGCTCGCGCGCCTGGCGCAGGGGATAAGGAAAGAGCGCGCGGATCGGGATCCGTCCCGACCCGTTCACCGGCTCGACGCTCTCCGTCTCCCGCCGGTAAACGCGGCCGTATTTGTTCAACTGGGTAGCTTGGGAGGACGTCTCCGGGATCCAGATCAGATGCGGCGAGGCGCTGAAGCCTTCGGGGCATCCGCCGGCCTCCGTCAGGTCCCGAACCTTGAGAAGCCAGTCCAAGGCACGCTCGTCCCCCACCGCGAGCGCGCCGGCCTGGATCGGAACCATCCCGCCGCCGTTTTTCAAAGGATGCTTGGCCTCGAACCACCAGGGAGCCGTCACCGCGTCCCGGGTCGCTTCCGGCGGCAACAATTCCTGAGGGACGCCGGCGAACGGCGCGAGTCCCCGGACGTGCGGCATCAGGGCGGCCGCCACGTCGCGGCGCTCGAGGAACCCCACGACGCTCCGCCTCAGGGCCTCGCCGCGGGACCAATCCGCCACCCGGAAGAACCCCGCCGCCGTCTCGAATCCGACCCGGGTCTCCAGGGCGGACGCGACCCCCGCGAAAAAGAACATGGAAACGCTCCGGGAGGACGCCAAGGCGTCGAGCATGCCTTGATACAAGCCCGAGGCGGAGGAAAGCGGAGAGACGACCATGCCGAAGGGATCGCCGCGCCGGGAAAGGAGTTGCGGGCGAAATGGACTTGAGGCAGGCTTCATCCCCCAATTCCAAGGAGACTCCCATGGCGGTCGAAAACGTCATCATCATCGGAAGCGGCCCGGCGGGTTTGACGGCCGCCATCTACACGTCGCGCGCCGATCTCACGCCGCTCATGATCGAGGGCTACCAGGCCGGCGGCCAGCTCATGCTCACCACGGACGTCGAAAACTTCCCCGGCTACCCCGAGGGCGTTTTGGGCCCCGACATGATGGCCGACCTGCGCAAACAGGCCGAACGCTTCGGCACGCGCTATCTCACCAAGGACGTTACGAAGGTGGATTTCTCCAAACGCCCGTTCACCGTCGAGGTGGGCGAGGAAAAATATCAGGCGAAGTCGGTGATCATTTCCACCGGCGCCTCGGCCAAGCTGATCGGCCTCCCGAACGAAAAGCGCCTGATGGGCAAGGGCGTCACCACCTGCGCCACCTGCGACGGGGCCTTCTTCCGTAATATGGACGTCGCCATCGTCGGCGGCGGCGACTCCGCGATGGAGGAGGCGAACTTCCTGACGCGTTTCGCCTCCAAGGTGACGGTCGTCCACCGCCGGGAGGAGCTGCGCGCCTCGAAGATCATGCAGGACCGCGCCAAGGCCAATCCCAAGATCGCGTTCCTGTGGAACAGCACCGTCGAAGACGTTTTGGGCGAAAAGGAAGTGGAAGGCCTGAAGATCAAGAACGTGAAGACGGGCGAGACTTCGGTCCTGAAAGTCGCCGGCCTCTTCGTCGCCATCGGGCACGAGCCGAACACGAAGCTCTTCAAAGGCCTGATCGACATGGACGAGAACGGCTATCTGAAAACCCGGGACGGCATGAAGACCAACGTCGAAGGCGTCTTCGCCTGCGGCGACGTCCAGGATCACGTCTACCGCCAGGCCATCACCGCGGCCGGCTCCGGCTGCATGGCCGCCATCGACTGCGAGCGCTGGCTCGAGCACGAGGCCCATAAAGGCCACTGATGGAAAAGTTTTTCTCGCCCGATCTCTTCAAGTTCCTGAAGGCCCTGGCCAAGAACAACAAGCGCGAGTGGTTCCAGCCGCGCAAGGCCCTGTACGAATCCGTGGCGCGCGATCCGGCCCTGCGCTTCATCGCGAATTTCGCCCTCGTGCTGCCAAAGGTGGCGCCGGGATACGTGGCCGATCCGCGCGCGTCGGGGGGTTCCCTCTTCCGCATCTACCGGGACACGCGCTTCTCCAAGGACAAGACGCCGTACAAGACCCACATCGGCATCCAATTCCGCCACCGTTTCGCGGGACGCGACGCCCATGCGCCCGGTTTCTACTTCCAGATCGAGCCCGGCGACTGCTGCGTGGCCGGCGGCATCTGGCAGCCGGACAATATCGCGGTGCAGAAGATCCGCCGGTTCATCGTGGATCACCCGAAGGAATGGAAAAAGATCCGGCGCGGCCAAAAGTTTTGGGGCGAATCACTCAAGCGCCCGCCGCGCGGCTTCGATCCGAAGCACCCGTTGATCGAGGACTTGAAGCGCAAGGACTTCATCATCTGGCTCCCGCTCACATCCTCGCAAATTTGCGGGAAAAACATCCTGAGAGACGTCGCGGCGGCGTGCCGAAAGATCCGACCGTTGGTGGATTTTCTCTCGCGT
>DASUFF010000150.1:0-3006 GCA_036274695.1 bacterium
ACTTAGGGCAAGTCACGTGGACGAAGCTTTCGATCTTGGCGAGAGGCGACCCGCCCTGCCCCGTAAATTCGACGTCTAAAGGCAATTTGACCGGCAGGTCCTTCTCCGGCACCGGAACGGTGCCGCATCCCTCGCAATAGATGACGGGGATCGGCGTGCCCCAATAGCGCTGGCGGCTGATGCCCCAGTCGCGGAGCTTGTAGTTGATCGTTTTCTTGCCGAATTTCTTCTCTTCGACGAAGGCGGTGATCCTTTTCTTGGCCTCTTCCGACGGCAGGCCGGAGAACTGGGTGGAATTGACCAAAACGCCCGGGTCGACGAAGGCTTCCTGTAGGGGCCGGGTCCCCCCGCCCGGGCCGGGGGCCCCGGCCCCTACAGGGGATTCAATCACAACTTCGATGGGCAAATTGTATTTCTTGGCGAATTCGAAGTCCCGCTGGTCGTGGGCCGGGACGGCCATGACGGCGCCCGTGCCGTAATCCATCAACACGAAATTGGCCGCATAGACCGGCAGCTTCTTCCCCGTGAGCGGATTGACCGCGTAGGCGCCGGTAAAAACGCCCTCCTTGTCGTAATCGCCCATGAGCCGTTTGGCCCGGTCCATCTTGGCGACATTCTCGACGAAGGCCGTCACATCCTTTTCCTGCGGCAATCCTTTGGAGAGCTCGCGAACGAGCGGATGCTCCACCGCCAGCGACATAAAGGTGGTGCCGTAGAGCGTATCGGGTCGCGTCGTGAAAATCTTGATCGACTGGCCGGCCCGGCCTTCGATGGGGAAATCGACCTCCGCGCCTTCGCTGCGCCCGATCCACTCCCGCTGCATGATGAGCACACGCTCCGGCCAGCCCTTCAAATTCTCCGTCTCATCGAGCAATTCCTGGGCGTAGGCCGTGATCTTGAAGAACCACTGATCCAACGGCCTTTGCTCCACCACGCTGTCGCAACGCCAGCACTTCCCCTGCTCCACCTGCTCGTTGGCGAGGACGGTCTCGCACTTGGGACACCAGTTCACGAAGGAGCGTTTCTTGTAGGCCAGACCCTTCTCGAACATCTTCAAGAAGACCAACTGCTCCCAACGGTAATACTCGGGCACGCAGGTGGCGACCTCGCGGTCCCAGTCGTAGGAAAAACCCATCTTCTTCAACTGCTCGCGCATCGAGTCGATATTCTGCATCGTCCACTGCGCCGGATGCGTCTTGTTGGCGATGGCGGCGTTCTCCGCCGGCATGCCGAAGGCATCCCAGCCGATGGGGTGCAAGACGTTAAAGCCGCGCATGCGCTTGTAGCGGGCCACGACGTCGCCGATGGAGTAGTTCCGCACGTGCCCCATGTGGATCTTGCCGGAGGGGTACGGGAACATTTCCAGGCAGTAGTATTTTTGCTTCGAGGCGTCTTCGGTCACGCCGAAAGTTTTCCGGTTCTCCCAAACCTTCTGCCACTTGGGCTCGACGGCCTGGGGATCGTAAGGATTTTCGATGGTTTTGGTCATAATTGAGGGATCTGGAGTAGCATCCGCCGGGAATCCCCGTCAATTTACAACCACACCCGCATCCAGAAGAAGACGCGCTCCCGGAGCTTTTCGAGCCAGGACCTCTTCCGCCATGTCTCCCAGACGACCTCCTCGGCATATTGGACGTCCTTTAAGAACTGGGCTTCGAGAAGGAAGGCGCGATGAGGATCGAAACCGAAGAGATTGACCTCCTGATTTCGAAAGAAGCTCAAGTGGTCGATGTTCGCCGTCCCGACGGTATACCAAGATCCGTCGGCGGTGGCGCTCTTGGCGTGTAAGACGCGCCTCGAGTATTCGAAGATCCTCACCCCGGCCCGGAGAAGCCCGCCGTAGACCGCCCTCCCCGCCCAGCGGGCGATGGGCACGTCGCTCTGCCCCGCCGTCAGGACGCGCACGTCCACCCCCCGCCGCGCCGCGCGGCGCAGGGCCCGGCGCAGGCCGCGGTCCGGGACGAAGTAGGGATTGGCGATCAAAATGCTCTTTTTGGCGTGCACGAAGGCCGAAAGGTATTCCTGTCGGATCAAACTTTTTCTCTGCCAGCCGTAGTTCGGAACGATCTCCGCGCGCGGCTTGCCCCAATCGGCGGGATGCCGGCGGCGGCGGAGGAAATCCCTGGGCTTTCGGTGGACGCCGTCCCAAGTCTCCGAAAACAGCTTCCGGAGGCTCTCCACCAGGGGCGCTTCGTCCAGCCGCACCCCCGTATCCCTCCAAGCCGCGTCGCCGGAGGCTTCCCGCGAATACTCGTCGGCAAGGTTGAAACCACCGAGGAAGCCGACGGTGCCGTCGATGAGGAAGAACTTCCGGTGCGTCCGGCGGGTCAGATTGACGCCCAAGTCCAGGAGCGGATGGAAAACCTTCACCTGAACGCCGGCATGGTCGAGTTTGACGAAAAAGTCGTCCGAAGTGCCGCGGCATCCGATGGCGTCGTAGATCAGGCGGACGCGCACGCCTTCGGAAGCCTTGCGGATCAGCAGATCGGAGAAGCGCACCCCGACCCGGTCCCCGGCGAAATAATAGACTTCGACGTCGACGGATACACGGGCGCCCGCGATGGCCCTCTCCAGGGCCGCGAAGTAGTCATCCCCTTCGAAATAGAAGACCGGTTCCGGGTTTTCCAAGTCCCGGCAGATTATCAGAACCGGACCGCTGATGGAACTTGCTTCCCGGGCCACGGCCCGCTAGGAAGACCGGACTTTAAACGGAGGGTTCGCAAGCCATGGATTACATCGTCAATCGCCGGGACATCGATTTCATCCTCAAAGAACAGATCGGTTACGACAAACTTCTTTCCCTGCCCGCCCTGAAGGACTTCACGGGAGAGATGTTCGACATGATCATCGACCAGGCCTTCAAGATCGCGCAGCAGGACATCGCGCCCCTGAACGCCTCCGGCGACCGCGAAGGCGCCAAATTCGACGGCAAGAACGTCACCACGCCCAAGGGTTACAAGGAACTCTACGCCAAGTACGCCGAGAACGGCTTCATCGGCCTGGACG
>DASUFF010000151.1:0-44280 GCA_036274695.1 bacterium
CGCTGTTCGAGATCTTCAGTTGTCCGGTGCAGTAAACGCCGCCGCCGTCGCCCTCGGCCCGGTTGCCGTCGATCGAGGCCTCGTTCAGCGTGAGCAACGACTCGCTGTAAATGCCCCCGCCCTTCTGATCGTTAAGCGCCTCGTTGCCGGTGACCCGACACCGGTCCATGGAGATCGTCCCGCCGTCCCCTTCGGTGAAAATGCCGCCTCCATTCCCGCCCGCCTTGTTGCCTTGAACGAGGCAATCGCCGGCGGGCCCTTCCATAAAAAGAGCGACTTGGGTGGTGACGAGACCGCCGCCGTCGTCATCCGAGATGTTGTCGGTGATTTGGGTGTCCAGGATCTCGGCCGCGCTGCCGTCCAGATAAAGGCCGCCGCCCAAGTCGGAGGAGCGGTTGCCGCCGATGACGCTGTTTTTCAGGAGGGTCCCCACGGCTTCCGAATACATGCCGCCCCCGAAGGCCGCCTTGTTGTCCTCGATCCTCGAATTCTGGATGGTTACGGACCCGCTGTCGGTATCGATCGCAACGCCGCCGCCGGAGGAGCCGGTGGCCTCGTTGCCGGCCACGATGGAATCCACGAGATTCAACGTGCCGAACTCGATGACTTCGATGCCGCCGCCGTTGTTGGCCGTCAGACCTCCCTGAACGGCCACGCCGTTCAGGGTCAAGGACGCGCCCACTGCCGTAGGATCCACATGAAAGACGCGATTGGCGAGGACCAATCCGTTGCCGTCGATGATCGTCGTCTCGGCCCCTTCTCCGTTGATGATCAACTCGTCGGTGACGTCGAGGTCGCCGTCCACGTTGGCGTTTTCCGTATCGTCGTCGTTCGCCGCCGAGTAGGGAGGAACGGACCCCGGCGGGTTGGGAAGCTTCAACTGATAGATGCCCGCGGGAAGCGAGATGGTGTCCGATCCCACGGCGGCGTTCGCCGCGTCGATCGCCTCGCGCAGCGAGCAGTCCGCGTCGCAAGTGCCATCCTTGGAGTCCTCCGCCTTGGTGACGGCGAAGTCGGCCGCGTGCAGGGTTTGGCCGCAGAGCGCCGCCGCGACAACGACCGCCGGCAGCCACCGATGTAGGTTGCGCAACACCATGGACGTCTCCTCTTTTTGAAAAACTCTTATCGAATCAACGAGCAGCCGCCCGAATCGCCGGTTCCGCCGGTCGTGCCGCCCGTCGTATCGCCGCCGGTCGTGTCGCCTCCGGTCGTACCGCCGGAAGAGGCCGCGGCTTCGAAAGCCCCGAGGTCGCAATGAGCGTCTCCGTCTCCATCACCATCGGCCGGACGCTCAACGCCTCTCTCGTCCACAAGCTCGCACGTGGAGTCCAGTCCGGCATCGATAGCCGGACTGCCGTTTTGCAATGCCAACGTCTTGACGATTGCCGGCGCTTCCGGATCACCGGCGCTCTTGCCGCCGTTGTCCGCCAAGCCGGTCTCGAAGAGGGGGTCTTCCGATAAAATGCCCGCCGGAGATCCTTGTGTGTCGCAACTCGTAATATCTTGAATCAAATTCGTTCCCGAAAGGATCAAGGCATCCTCATCAACGGCAAAGTTATTGAAGCAATCCGGGCCGTCGGAGCCTGCTCCGCCAGCCACATTGCCGCCGATAATCGTGTTGGTCATGAGTACCGTGGCGCACGAAGTACCGTTCGTTCCCCCGTTGTAGAGACCGCCTCCGTCGCCGCCGCTGACGCCGCCATCGTTCGCATCCGCAGTATTCAAAGCGATGGTCACGTTGTTCAAACTCAAGGTCCCTTCGCAATCGCTGTCGTCATTATAGATGCCGCCACCGCTTCCGTCGGCCTCATTGCCCACAATCGTAGAATTCGTGATCGCTAGAGGATCGCCGACATTGTAGATACCGCCTCCCCTGCTATCCTCGCTGCCGCCGTTTTGATCGCCTTTCGCCTTGTTGTTGGCGATGGTGCTATTGCGGACGTTGAGTGTGTAGCCTTCGTGCCGCACGCCGCCGCCGTCGTTGTTGGTCGCCGTGTTGTTCTCGATCAAACTGCCGTCAATCAACATGTGCCCATAGCCGCCGTAGTAGTTGTAAAGCCCGCCGCCGCCGCTGGCATCGTTGGAGACGTTGCCGGAAACGATGCTGTCTTGGAGGTAGAATCTGCCTTCGTTGTAAACGCCGCCGCCGCCCTCATTATTTTGGTTATCGTCAAAATCAGAGACATTGTCCGCGATCGTGCTGTTCTGAACGCTCATGTCGTCGTAATTATAGATGCCGCCGCCGCTGGCGCTCGCCTGGTTTCCTCGAATCGTGGAGTTTTGAATAATCATTGAATAGTAACTTGTGATACCTCCGCCATATTGGTCATTCGAGGTATCGCCCGCACGATTATTGGCGATGAGGCAATTATCCAGGATCATCATGTCGTATTCGCTGTAGATGCCGCCGCCGTCGCCGGCCGTGGTCGTATTTCCGCTGATCTCCACGTTCGTAAGCGTCGAAGAGCCCCAGTAATGATAGATCCCTCCTCCGTTCCCATCGGTCTTATTATCGACGATCCGGCTGTTGACGATCTCCATGTTGATCGAATTGCTGCTGTCGGTTCCGATACCGCCGCCACCGATGGTCGCTGTATTTCCCGAGATCTCGCTTCCATTGGCAATCAAGGTGTTGCTATTAATGTTCAAAAAGAGGCCGCCGCCGGTGTTCGCCGTATTTTCAGCGATCTTGGAACCGTCAACCACCAAACCTCCGCCTTGACTGACGTAAACGCCGCCGCCGTCGCCAGCTCCCGCGTCGTTGCCGATGACGGAGCTGCCGACTAAATTGAGAAATCCGCTGTTGTTGACGAGGATACCGCCGCCGTCGCTTGCCGGCTTTCCATTTCGAACCGTGATGCCGCTCAGAGTCACTCCCAAACCGTCCGAATTCGTGTCGATTTCGAAAATGCGGTCATTGGATGCGACGCCGTTTCCGTCAATAATCGTCTCGTCGGCGCCGGCGCCGTGGATGGTGATGCTTTTTTTAATTTTGATCTGCCCGAGCGCACCGTCGAGAACGATCAAACCCGGCGGAACTTCGATGGTATCGCAGTCCTGAACCGAGGCGGAGTTGACGAGGAAGCGCAAGGTGCCCGGAGACCCGTCGTCGTTGGGACTCGTCACATCAAAAGTTTGGGGCGTCGTGCAATCGGCGAAGGCCGCGGGCGAAGCCGCCAGGGCCGCCAAAACCGCCAGGAAGGTCGTGATGCGTGATGTGGTCATAGATATGGTCTCCTAAAAATGCAGGGGCGGGATGACCCCGCCCCTACACGGTCATTATCGAATCAAAGAACATCCGCCGCCGCCGTCGCCGCCGGTCGTGCCGCCCGTGGTTTCCCCGCCCGTCTCGCCGCCGGTCGTGCCGCCGGAAGATCCTTCGGTCTCCAACGCTCCCAAGTCGCAATGCGCGCCTTTCGGACGGGCGTCGCCGCGCTGGTCGTCGTTGGGGCAAACGGTATCATCGCCGGCGTCGATGGCCGGACTGCCCGCCTGGAGAGAGATGCTCTGCCCGGCGGCTCCTGGGGCCACGCCCTGCGCCTTGCCGCCGTTGTCGGCCAATCCCGCCGCATCCAATTGAGGGTCTACGTTGAGCACGAGGGCGCTCAAACCTTGGATTTCGCAACCTGTCGGGTCTTGGATGATGTTCGGAGAGCCGGCATGGATCACGGAACCCGCTCCGGAAAAGTCGTTATAGCAATCCGGGGCCTCGTGCCCGGGGCTTAAGTCCGAGTTGCCCGCGATGATGGAATTGTTCAGGAGCAGGGAGGCGTTGTCGGAGAAATCGATGTTCTGGGAATTATAGAGCCCGCCGCCGTCGCCGCCGGAATCGCCGCCCTCGTTCGCGTCCGCGACGTTGCCCGTGATAGTGACGTTGTTCAGGGTGAAGGTGGTGTCATTGAAGATGCCGCCGCCGTGCCCGTCGGCCTGGTTGTTGGAGATGGTCGAATTGGTGATGCTCGAAGAATCGCAGACGTAGACGCCGCCGCCGACGGGGTCGGCCCCGGAACCGTCGTCATCGGTCAGCACCCGGTTGCCGGTGATGGTGGAATTCGCGATAATGGCGTTGTCGCCGCATTCTAAAATGCCGCCGCCGCCGTCGGGGCTACCGCCGCCGCCGTCAAGGCCATCGCCTCCGACGACCGTATTGTTCGCGACCGTCACATTGATGGCCGTGAGGAAATCGCCGGAGTAGATGCCGCCGCCGCCTTGATCATCGCCGTCGGACGACGGGTTGTTGGCGGTGTTGTTGGAGACGACGCTGTTCAGGAGGATCAGGCTGAAATCGTTGTAAATGCCGCCGCCGCCTTCTCCGGAATGGTCGCTGTCGACGTCGGAGACGTTGTTGACCACGGTGATTCCGTCGGCCGTCACGGCTTCGTCGTTCGCGATGCCGCCGCCGTTGTCCTCGGCGGTGTTGCCGTCGATCGTGGAATTGACGATGTAGAGCTGGTCGTCGGTGTAGATGCCGCCGCCGTTGCCGCCGTTCTGGGCCTTGTTGTCCTTGAAGACGCATTGGCTGACGTAGGTGTTATAGGCGTTGTTCAAGCCGCCGCCGTCGCCTTGAGCGGTGTTGCCCGTCATTTCGCAATTGGTGAGGGTCACGGCGCCGTAGTCGTTCTTGAGACCCCCGCCCTCGCCGGAACCGTCGATGCCCGCCTCGTTTTCGAGGAAGCGCGTGTTGTCGCTGTCCACGTTTCCGCATTCCGTGTTCAATCCGCCGCCGTCATCGTCGGCCTTGTTCCCTTGAAAAAGGCTGTCATTGATGACGGCGGAACCGCCCCATTCCCCGTCGCAGGTCAGATAGACGCCGCCGCCGTCGGTTCCAGCCTCGTTATTCAGGATCTGGGTATTGAGGATGATCAGATCGGCGGACGAGGTGGCGTCATCCGTCGCGATACCGCCGCCGCGCGAAGCGGCCTTATTTCCAATGACGATTGAATTAGCGATCCTCAAGAACCCACGGTTCCTGACGTTGATGCCGCCGCCGTCGGTGGGCGACGAACCGTTCTGCACCGTCACGGAATCCAGGTCGAGACCGGCGCCGTCCGTATCGGGATCGACGTCGAAGACCCCCGCTCCGGTGCTCACGCCGTCGCCGTCGATGATGGTCGAAGCGGCGCCGGCGCCCACGATCGCGACGCTCTTTTTCACGTCCAAGTCGGCGCTGCCGTCCGTGTCGAGGGCCGCGGCGCCCGCGGTCGTCAGGACGATCGTCGTCGCGGGGACATTGATGACATCGCCGTCGTTGGCGAACTTGAGCACATACCGCAGGGTCCCTGGAGAACCGTCGTCCAGGTTGTTGGTGACGTTCAGGTTCGCAGCCTGCACCGCCGCGGGAACCAGGACGGCGCCCAGAGCGGAAAGGGCGAAGGCTTTGGAAAGACGCGATGTCTTCATGGCAGTCTCCTCATTTGAATAAGATCAAGTTTCAATCTTCGTTATCGAATCAAGCTGCATCCGCCGCTGTCGCTGGTCCCGCCGGTCGTTCCGGCCGTGGTGCCGCCGGTGCCGTCGCCCGTCGTTCCACCCGTGTCTCCGGTGGTCGTACCGCCGGCCACCTCGAGTTCGAAGGCGCCCAGATCGCAACCGTCGCCTTGGGGGCGTTCGATGCCGCGTTCGTCGTCCTTCTCGCAGGTGTCGGCGTCGCCCGCATCCAGCGCCGCGCTTCCGTCGGCCAAAGCGATCGTCTGAATGGTCACAGGGCTGTCCGGATCGCCGGCCGTCAGGCCGGAATTATCCGCCAGGCCGGCGGTATCCAAGCCGGGATCGCCATGGATGACGGAGGCCTTGTCGCCGGTGATTTCGCAGTCGGCGTCGTCTTCCTCGATCAGGTTCTTTCCGGCGGAAATGAGGGTCTCGGCGCTGCCCGAGAAATCGCTCTGGCAGTCGGGGCCCGTTCCCGTTGCGGTGTTGTCGGCGATGATGCTGTTCGTCAAAGTGACGATGTAGAGGTTGCGGATACCTCCGCCGTTGCCACCGGCTGTGTTGTTGGCCACCGTTACGTTGTTCAACGTTTGGGGATAGCCGCTGCAATAAAGACCCCCGCCGTCACCGGTCGCGGAGTTACCCGACAAGGTCGAGTTGGTCATGATAAGAGGGTATTCATTTAAGATGCCGCCGCCGTCGCCGTTTTGAGCCTTGTTGCCGGAGATCGTCGTCTTATCGATGACCATGGCGTATCCAGTGTTGTAAATGCCGCCGGCATCCGAATTATCCGCCGAATTGTTCGAAATGACGGAATTTTCGATGGTCGGATAAGCGCTGCTGTTGTTGTAAATCCCACCGCCGATACCACCCATGGTGTTGTTCGTGTCGATCACCGAGCCGCGTACGATCAACTGGTAGCCATTTAAGATACCCCCGCCGTCGCCGGTTCCGTCGTTGTCGCTGTCCGCGGTGTTTTTCGAGATGGTGGAATTTTCGATGATAGCGGACTCGTCCGTGAAAATACCGCCGCCATCGCCTACCGCTTTGTTCGAATCGATGGTGCTGTTGACGATTCTTAAGAGGTCGGAATTGTAGACAGCGCCGCCGTCCGATCCCGCTTCGTTCTCGGATAGAAGCGAATTGTCGATCAGCAGCGTATAGTCGGTGTAAAGGCCGCCGCCGCATCCATCGAGGGATTTGTTCTTCGTAATCGTCGAATTCAAGATGGTCGTGGCGCTGTAGGCGATATAAAGGCCGCCGCCGCAATCGCCGTCGCTGTCGGAATCCGCCGTATTATTAGTAATGGTGGAGCTGATGATCTCGGTGCCGCCGTCATCGGCATAAAGGCCGCCGCCGACGCCCGTCGTCTCGTTGGCACTCAACTCCGTGGCGCTCATCACCATGCTGCCATAGTATTGGGCGATGCCGCCGCCGTAACCGCCCACGCCAGTGATCTTGTTCCCCGTAACGATCGTATTCTGGATGTTCAGGGAAGTGCCCTGGTCATAAAGGGCGATGCCGCCGCCGTAACTGCTCGCCGACGTGACCGTATTGTCCTTCACGGTGCTGTTGAGGAGAGTCAATTGGCCGTGGTTGCTGAGCAGGATGCCGCCGCCGTTGCCGGCCACCTGGCCGTTCTGAATGGTCAGGCCGGTGATGGTAACGCCGATGCCTTCGTCGTCCGTATCGATTTCCAAGGCACGCGCCGTCGTCACGGCCCCATTGGCGTCGATGATGCTGGAATCCGCCCCCGCGCCCTGAATCGTGATGCTCTTCCGAATATCGAGATCCTCATCGCCATCCGTATCCCCCGTCGTAGAGGTCAGGAGGACGGTGCAAGCCTCAGGGATGGTGATCACATCGCCGTCGGAAAGGGCCAGGTTGTTCACGTAGAACCGGAGAGAACCCGGATCGCCGTCGTTGATCGCCGCCCCGCAGGAACCGGGGGTCGGGGTACAGGAACAGGGGTCGACGGAAAAAGCAGTGGCCGAGGCTGTCCCGGAAGTGAGCAAGGCCGCCAGCGCCGCGAGTGTGAAGGCCGCCAGGGATTTAGCCGTCTTGACAGGGTTCATTTTTGAATTCCTTCGGGCGCGGACGAGGCCGATGCCGAGCGCCGTGCCCAGAGCGAGGATCAACCAGGAAGTTCCGGATGCCGACGAATCCGCAGCGAGGGCACAGCCTCCGCTCGAATCCGCTCCTCCGGTGGTGCCACCGGTGGTTGCACCGGTCGTACCGCCCGTGGTCTCTCCGCCCGTGGTGCCGCCAGTGGCCGCGCCGCCGGCTTCGATTTCCACGGCACCGAGATCGCAATGCGCCGTCCCGTCGCCGTCTCCGTCCTGGGGACGCGCGATGCCGCGTTGGTCGGACGGGAGGCAGGAACCGTCATCTCCGGCATCCAGCGCCGGACTTCCGGCCTGGAGCGCGATGGTCTGCGTCGCCCCGCCATTGTCGGCAAGGCCCGCAGGATCGAAGAGAGGATCCACATTCTGCTTCACCAGGGCGGTCTGTCCGGTGATTTCGCAACCGGTCGCGTCTCCGATCACATTGGGACCTCCGGCCGTCAGCGCGTTGTCGGTGCCGGTGAAACGGGCGAAACAATCGGGCGCGTTTCCGCCCAATCCGCCGTCCTGGTTGCCGGCAATGATGCTGTTGGTGAGGGTCACATAAGCGCCGCTCACATTGCCTTCCGAAACATTGAGACCACCGCCGTCGCCCGAGCCGTCTTCGTCGGCATCGGCCTTGTTGAAGGCGATCGTGACGTTATTTAAATTAACGATGGTCGTATCGTCGTAGACATAGAGGCCGCCGCCGTCGCCGACCGCGGTATTGCCGGCGATGGTGGAATTGGAGATATCCACGGGATAACCCGTCCAAACGCCGCCGCCGTTGCTGTCGTCACCGCCGCCGTCCTGGTCTCCCAGGGCCCTGTTATTGGCGATCGTGCTGTTGCGGATAATGGAAGGCTCGCCATAGACGAAGATGCCGCCACCGTCGTTGTTCGAGGTGGAATTGCTCTCGATCGTGGAACCGTCGATGATCATGTAATAATAGTCGAAAATACCGCCGCCGTGACAGGTGGCCGTCACGTTGTTCGTGACCTTGCTGTTCGCCAAGGAGAGGAAATAATAGTTGTAGATGCCGCCGCCGCCGTTCGAGCCGAAACCTCCGCTGCAGGAATTGTCGGCGTCGACATCGGCGATATTGTCGTCCACCGTGACGTTGTCCGCATTCAGGGTGTAGTAGTTGTAGATACCACCGCCGTCGTCCTCCGACCGGTTCCCGGAAACGGTGCTGTTGCGGAGATCCATGCTGTAATAGTTGTAGATGCCGCCGCCGTCGTTATCGCTGATGGCCCTGTTGCCGGTGATCCGGCAATTATCGATGGTAGCGGTGTACTCATTATACAGCCCGCCGCCGTCGCCGTCGGCCGTGTTGCTGTCGACCTCGCAATCCCTCATGACCAGGCTCGAGTAATAGTTGTAGAGCCCGCCGCCGTTGGAACCGGAGGTATTGTGGTTAATGCTGCCTCCGCTCACGGTTAGAGTTCCGTAATAAACGTAAAGGCCTCCGGCGGTGCTGTTCGATTCGTTGCCTGACACAATGGAATCGACCAGTGTGCCCGCGGCGTAATAGAAATAAATGCCGCCCCCCTCGCTGCCAGCGATATTGTTGGATACCGTCGTGCGCTCGAGAACCAGGGCGGTTTGCTCGTCGGCATAGATACCGGCGCCGCTATTGCCCACCGCTTCATTAGCTGTCACCGCACTGTCCGTCAGGGAGAGCGATGCGCCAGAGGAGGATTCGAGGTAAATGCCGGCGCCGCTGTCGCTCAAACGGCCTCCCTGAATGGTAACCCCGTTGATGCTGACGCCGATCCCGTTGTTGGCGGGATCGATATGAAAGACGCGGTCGTCCAAGGCCACGCCGTTGCCGTCGATGATGGTGGCGCCTGCTCCGTCGCCATTGATGGTCAGATCATCGTTTATGTCCAAATCGCCGTCCGCGTTCGCGTCCTCGTCGGTCGAGGTGACGTAAGGAGGCACGGAAGCCGGGGTATTGGGAAGTTTCAACTGATAGGTCGCCGCGGGCAACGTGATGTCGTCCGCTCCCGCCAGGGCGTTCGCCTCGTCCACCGCCGCGCGAAGCGTACACTGGCCGGTTCCGTGGCCGGCGCCGCAAGCGATGCCGGTGTCGCATGTTCCGTCGCCGGGGGTGGCATCTGCCAAATCTTCCGTACAATCGACCGTGAAGGTGGCCGCGTGAACCGCGGGCGCCAGGCCAAGAGACAGAACGCCGACCAAGACCGCGAGGGCCCTCTTCGTCGCTCTTCCGCTCGTTCTCTTAAATCCGATCAAAGCAAGACCCGCCAATAAAGCGATCAAGAAGCCGGAGGCGGAAGCGCCCGTGCCTTCGCCAAGGCTGCAACCGCCCGAGCCGCCGTCGCCGCCCGTGGTCGCTCCGCCGGTCGTATCGCCGCCGGTGGTGTCGCCGCCGGTCGTCGTGCCACCCGCAGCCTCTCCTTCGAAGGCGCCGAGGTCGCAATGCTCGCCTTGGGGACGTTCCACGCCGCGCTCGTCTTCGGACGGGCAGCTGCCGTCGGTGGCGGCGTCGATGGCCGGGCTGCCGGCCTGAAGAGCGACCGTCTTAAGGACGACGGCGTTCGCCGAATTGCCGGCGCTGGGGCCGTCATTATCGGCCAAGCCGGCCGGGTCCAGCGACGCATCGCCCGAAAGGATGCGTCCCTCGTTGCCGGTGATCACGCAGCCGTCAAGATCGCCGATGAAATTATTCGAGAGGACGTTGACGACCGTCGACGGAGGACCGGCGTTGCTGCAATCCGGGGCTTCGTGTCCGGGGCTGCCGTCGACGTTTCCGGCGATCAACGTATTGTTCAATGATAAGGCGCCAAAGTTGTTGACGCCGCCGCCGTCGCCGTTGGTGAGGCCGCCGGAATTGGCGTCCGCCGTATTGCCGGTGATCGTCACGTGGCTCAAGCTTAAAATCCCTACGCTGACGATGCCGCCGCCGTCGCCGTCTGCGCTGTTGCCGGCGATGGTCGAGTTGATGATTTGGAGCGCTCCCGCGTTGGTGCCGCTGGCGATGCCGCCGCCAAGCGCGTCGTCGCCGCCGTTCAAGATGCTGCCGCCTTGAGCCTTATTGTTGCTGATGGTCGTGTTCCGGATTGTCGCGGGCAAGACGTCGGACAACAGTCCGCCGCCGTCGCCGTCGACGGCCGTGTTCCCGTCGATCACGGAATCGGTGATCGTCAGCAATCCGCCGAATCCGCCGGGTCCGTCCGCGATGCCGCCGCCCACGCCGGACTTGATGACGTTGCCGGAAATGACGCTTTCGGAGATGGTTCCCGAAAGGACCAGGAAAATGCCGCCGCCGACCGCCGGAGGTCCTGCGTCGTCGTTGTTGGCGATGTTGTTGCTGATGGTGCTGTTGAAGACGTTGAGGCCGGCCGCGGCGGTGACGCCGCCGCCGCCGCCGTCGGCGCGATTGCCGTCGATCAGGGAATCAATGATGTTCACGTCTCCGATGGCGCCGACGCCGCCGCCGCCGGTATCGTTGAGCGTGACGTTGCCGCTGATGACGCAGTTCTCGATGTTGGTCTCGAAAAGGGCCGCGATGCCGCCGCCGCCCTGCCCGTTGCCGCCTCGGGAAATATTATCGCTGATCTCCGAGCCGGTGATGTTCAGCACGCCCAAGATGTTAAGGATGCCGCCGCCGTTTCCGGCCGCGTCGTTCTCCGTAATATGGGAGTTGAAGATCTGAACGTCCCCGCCGAGGATGATGATGCCGCCGCCGCCCGCAGGGCTGACGTCGTTATTCTTGTTCTTTGTGATCGTGGAATCCGTGATGATCGCCGAGACGGCTGACGGAGCGGGAAAGCCGAGGACGATACCGCCCCCTGCCGGCGCGACGGCTCCGTTGTTGGAAACTGTGGAGCCGTCGACGATCAGGTTGTTGAAATCGCCGCCGGTCACCAAGAGGCCGGCGCCCGCATTGCCGGTGATTTCGGAATCGATCACCTCCAAGGAGCCCAAACCGGTCACGAGCACGCCGTTCGACCCGTTTCTGACCGTAATGCCTTCGAGGGTCAGGGCCGAGCCGGTGCCCGAGCTGTCGACGACGATGGCGGGAAAGCCGGTGACGGGGAAATTCGCGTCGATGAAAGTGGTTCCCGCGCCCGCCCCGCGGATGGTGATCTTCTTATCGACCAGGAGCGGCGAGCCGCTGCCGGCGTCAAACTGAACGATACCTGCGGGCACTTCGATCGTATCGCAGTCCTGAACGGAGGGTGAACCGATGAGGAAGCGCAGGGTGCCGGGAGAGCCGTCGTCGACGGCCAGATTCGTAACGGGGTGCGTGACCGGGGTCGTGCAGTCGGCCATAGCGTTCGAGGCACCGAACACGGCGAGCACCGCAGCGAACAAGCCGGCCGCTTTGGAGGACTTTTTCCGGAAAGAGGCCAGGAAGCCGAGTCCGATCAATGCGATCAAACCGAGTCCGAAGGACGTCGTGGAAGACGTTCCCGCCGTCAGGGCGCAGCCGCCGCCGTCGCCTCCGGTTCCGCCCGTCGTCCCGCCTCCGGTCGTGTCGCCGCCGGTCGTATCCCCTCCGGTCGTGCCGCCGGAACCTTCCAAAGCTTCGAAGGCGCCTAAGTCGCAACGCGCTTCGCCGTCGCCGTTACCGTCGACCGGACGATCGATTCCGCGTTCGTCGGTCGACGCGCAGCCGGCATCGGAGCCGCCGTCGATGGCGGGGCTGCCGCTTTGCAACGCAATCGTCTGGAGAACGGCGCCGCCGTCCGGATTGCCTACGACGGGACCCTCATTGTCGGCGAGGCCCGCCGTGTCGAATTGAGGATCGTCGCTCAAGACCGAGCCCGTATCGCCCAGGATTTCGCAACCGCCGTCGTTCTGCACGAGGTTGGGACCCGTCACCGTGAAATGGTTGCCGCTAACCGTGAAATCGCTGAGACAATCGGGGGCTTCATGGCCGGCGCTGTCGTCCTGATTGCCCGCCACGATGGAATTGCGCAAAGCGAAGCTGCTCGTAGGCACGGCAGGGTTGTTCCACAAGCCGCCGCCGTCGCCACCGGAGAGACCCGCGGCGTTTGCATCGGCCACGTTGCCGGCGACGGTGGCGTTCGTCAAAGCGACGTTGCCCTGATTGGCGATACCGCCTCCGTCCCCGTCCGCTTCGTTTCCGGACAAGGTCACATTGACGAGATTCATGTTCAGCCCCGGCATATTGACGATGCCCCCGCCGGCCGAATCCTTACCGGGGAAGAGCAGGCTCGTACCTTTGGCGCGGTTGCCCGCGATGGTCGTGTTCCCGATGGGCACGGCAATCGCCGCTAAATTGACGAGAGCGCCGCCGTCGCCTTGAACGGCCGTATTATTTATCAAAGAGCTCCCGAAGATGAGCAGGGACGGTGCGGAGTTCGCGATCCCTCCTCCCAAACCCGTATTCGCCGTATTGCCGCTGATGACGCTGTTTCTGATGCTGTGGCTGATGCCGGCCAAAAACAGCCCGCCGCCGGCAATAGTGGGGGCAGCGTCGCCATCCACGTCGGAAATATTGTCGGAAACCGTCGAATCCTCGAGATCCGTCCCCAAACTGGAGAAGATCGCTCCGCCAAGACCTTCAGCGCGGTTCCCCGAAATAAGGCTCCCCGCCACGTGCATTCCGAAGCTGCTCTGAATGGCCCCGCCGTCGCCGTCGCTGAGGGCCTGGTTGTCGGAAATATCGCAATTCTCGACGTCCAACGTGAACGCCGAAAAGATAGCGCCGCCTCCGGTGCTTTGGGAGATGTTGCGGCTGACCTCGGTATTGCCCAACACGACCGAAACCGAGCCGGCGTTTCCAATACCGCCGCCCGGACCGGCCGCCACGTTATCCGTAATGTGGCTGTCAAAGACGGAGAGACTGCCGCTGAACATGGTGATGCCGCCGCCTATACTTGGCGATTCGTTGTGGGAAATCGTGCTGTTGGTGATGATGACGTTCGCATTGGCGCCGGTCATGAAGAGACCGCCGCCGGTCGATCCGATATTATGAGAGATATCCGAGCCGTCGATCACTAGGTTATTGGAAGTGCCGGTGCTGAAAATGCCGGCGCCGGAATTGGCGACCACGGAAGAGTCCAGGAGATCGAGGGAACCGGAACCTTCTAAGAAGATGCCGAACAGGCAGTTCTGGACCGTGATGCCCTCGAGAACGCCGTGCACGCCGTCGTTGTTCGGATCGACGTCGAATCCCATAATAGGCAGGGCCCCGCAATCGATGACGGTCTGACCCGCTCCGGCCCCCTGAATGGTCACGTTCTTCTGGATGTCGAGATCCGGATTGCCGCCGTCGCTGTCGATCGCCGCCGGGGCGACAAGGACGATGGTGCCTGCGGGAACCTGGATGACGTCTCCGTCGTTCGCGCTGTTCAGGAGATAACGCAGGGTCGATGTGGAGCCGTCGTCATCCAAGCTGCCGACGGTGAGCGTCGTTGCCCTTACTCCTGCGGGAGCCAACGCTCCCAAAAGGACCGCCAAGGTGAAGGTAAGCGCGAGACGAGATGTCTTCATGGGAGTCTCTCCTGTTTCACGGTCGAATAAATTTCAAAAACAAACAAAAACGGCCTCCCGGGGGAGGCCGTTTTTTAAACGTCTACTCTCGAATCAAGCTGCAACCGCCGGAGTCGCCGGTACCGCCGGTCGTTCCTCCGGTCGTCTCGCCGCCCGTCGTGCCGCCGGTGGTTCCTCCGGTCGTGCCGCCCGTCGTGCCGCCGGCGACTTCGAGCTCGAAGGCGCCCAGGTCGCAGTTGTCCCCCTGAGGACGCACGATGCCGCGGGCGTCCGTTGGGAAACAGCTTCCGTTGTCGCCCGCATCGAGGGCCGGGCTGCCGTCCGCCGGGGCGATCGTTTGCAAGACCACCGGGCTGTCGGGATCGCCGACGGAGGGACCGCCGTTGTCGTCCAAGGCGCCCAAGCCGGGATCGCCGGTCTGAACGGAAACCGTGTCGCCGCCCAAATCGCAATCGGCATCCACCGTCTCGATGAGGTTGGGCCCGCCGGACAGGAGGCTCGAAGCCGTGCTATCGCTGAAGCAGTCGGGGCCCACGCCTCCGGCGGTGTTGTCCGCAATGACGCTGTTGGTGAGCAGGGCATTGCCGGCGTCGTTGTAGATGCCGCCGCCGTCGCCCGCCGTGGCCGTGTTGCCGGCGATGGTCACGTTGTTGAGGTTGAAGATATCGTCCGCATAGATACCGCCGCCGTCACCCGCCACGGCCGTGTTGGCCGTAATGGTAGCGTTCGCGATATCGGCCTCGTAACTGACGGAGATGCCGCCGCCGTCGCCGCTGGCTTCGTTGCCGACGACGGTTATGTTGTGAGCGACGGTGTATTCCTCGATGATCATGCCGCCGCCGTCCCCGGCCAGCGTCTTATTGCCCGTAAGGACAACGTTGTTCAGCACCGTGTAATAGGCGTAAAGACCGCCGCCGTCGTCGTTGGTCGCGGTGTTGTCCGAGATCACGCTGTCGGTGATGGAGGCATAGTCGCTGTCGTAAACGCCGCCGCCGTAACCGTTCGAATCGTTATCGACGTCGGACGTATTGCCGGAGACCGTGCTGCGATCCATGTAGAGATGTGTGCTGTTGTAAATGCCGCCGCCGTACTCTTCGGCGCGGTTGTTGGAGACGGTGCTGTTGACCAGGTAGAGGTCCTCGCTGTTGTAGATGCCGCCGCCGTTGGTGTCGTTCAAGGCGTCGTTGTCGTCGATCAGACAATTGTCGATCAGCATCGTATAACTGTTGTAGATGCCGCCGCCGTCCGACCCGGCGTCGTTGCCGCTGATGCCGTTGCCGCCGCAGTCGGTGATCAGAGCGGCGCTATAGCTATTATAAATGCCGCCGCCGTTGCTGCCCGACGTGTTGTTGGTCACGTCGCTGCGGGACATGTTGAAACCGCCGCTGCCCGTATAAATACCGCCGCCGGAGCCGGTGGCCGTATTCGTATCGATCACGCTGTTCACGACGGTTAAGGAACCTTCATAGTGATAGACGCCGCCGCCGTCGCCGGTCGCCGTATTGTTGTCGATCGAACTATTCTCGATCACCAGTGAGGCGTTGCTGTCGTTGACATGAATGCCGCCGCCGTCGCCGGTCGCCGTGTTTAATGTAATCTGGCTGTCGTCGATGCGCAGCGCAGATCCATCGGACACGCGGATGCCGCCGCCCTCGGCCCCCGGATTGCCGCCCGTCACCTTGATTCCCTTCATAACGACACCGATAGGATGCGATGAACTGGGATTGATATTGAAAACGCGGAAGGGGGCGCCTGCCGCGTCGATGACCGTATTGTCGCGCCCGTTACCCTGAATGGTGATGCTTTTCGGGATCTCCAATTCGGTGTTGGCCGGATTGAGCGTAATGGTTCCGTTGGAATCGAAGACGATGATGTCACCGTCGGCCAAGGCCCCGTTTTCGAGGATGAAGCGCAACTGACCGCCGTTCGGGGGATTGCTATCGCCGTTGTCCGTGGTCAAGTCCGTCACATGCCAGGTCGTCGCCGCCTGGGCGGAAAAGGAGGCCGTCAAAACGACTACGGCCGCAGTCCCGAAAACCATCCGAGATTTACGGCTGCGGAAGAAGGCCAAGGCCGCTAAGACCGCAAGGGACATTCCAAGAATCATCGAGGAACCTCCAGAGGACGCGCCGGAGGCCAGGCTGCAACCTCCGCCATCGCTCGTTCCGCCCGTCGTGCCGCCGGTCGTATCGCCGCCCGTGGTATCGCCGCCGGTGGTTCCGCCCGTCGTCGCGCCTCCGCCGGCCTCGACCTCAACGGCGCCCAGATCGCAGTGAGACGCCCCGTCTCCGTTGCCGTCCTGGGGACGCGCGATGCCACGCTGGTCCTCGCCCTCGCAAGAGCCGTCCTCGCCCGCATCGAGGGCGGGGCTATCCGACTGAAGCAAAACGGTCTTCGTCGAACCGCCGTTGTCGCTCAAGCCGGCGGGATCGAGCTTGGGATCTCCCTCCAGGAGGGAGAAGGTCTCACCCATCACTTCGCAACCGTTCGTGCTCTGGATGAGATTGGCCGCGGACACGAGAAGGCTGTTGCTGTCCGATGTAAAGTTGCTGAAGCAATCCGGCGCCTCGGCGCCCGGGCTTGCGTCCGTGTTGCCGGCCAGAATGGAATTGGTCATCAGGACGACCTCGCCGTTCCAGATGCCGCCGCCGTCGCCGCCGTCGGAAAGAGACCCCTCCGAGCCTGCGTCCGCATCCGCCTTGTTGAAGGCGATGGTCACGTTGTTGAGGCTGATACTCGCATCGCTGCCGTTGTCGTCGTTATAAATACCGCCGCCGTCCCCGTCGGCCTCATTGTTGACGATCGTCGTATTGACGATCGTCACGGGATAAGAGTTCCAGATGCCGCCGCCCTGGACGTCGCGATCGGGTGGCGGTCCCGGCGGGTCGAAATTACCCTTGGCAATGTTGCCGGTGAGGGCGCTGTTCCGGATCACGGTCGGGTCGCCGTCGAGATAGAGACCGCCGCCGTCCGCGTTGATGGAAACATTGTCTGCGATCGTCGAACCGTCGACCACCAGATAGTCATTACTGTAGATGCCGCCGCCTTCGTAGCCGTTGACGACGTTGCCCCTAATCGTGCTGTTGACGACGGTGGTATGGTAATCGTTGTAGATACCTCCGCCGCCGTCCGCGCTGGAGTCGTCGTCGCTATTGGCGACGTTGTCGATGATCTGGGAGTTCTCTACAATGAGAGATTCATTGTTGTAGATGCCGCCTCCGCCCTCTTCCGCGCGATTGTTTGAAATAATAGAACCCACAACATGCAGCAGATCGTCGTTGTAGATGCCGCCGCCGTCCTCGTCATCCAGAGCCTGGTTATCGGTGATGGTGCAGTTTCGGATCACCAGGGTGTAGCCGTTATAAATGCCGCCACCCGTATCTTGGGATGTATTCCCGCTGACGACACAGTCCTCCGTAGTCGTTCCGATGAGCGAGACGGCGTAGTTCGCCGCGAGACCGCCGCCGTCGCTGTCGGAATCATTATTGGTGATTTTAGTATCAATAATTTCCGTTCCGCCGTCATCCGTGTAGATGCCGCCGCCGTCGTCCGTGGAATGGTTTTCCGTTATGAGAGAGTTCTTGATGACGCCGCTTCCGTAATACTGAGCGATGCCGCCGCCATAACTCCCCGCGTCGTTGTTGCGGATCACGCTGTTTTCGATGACGAACGAGCTGCCCTCGTCGGTCGTCGCAATACCGCCGCCCTGACCGCTGGAGACGTTGTTCGCAACCACGCTATCGACCAGTTTCAGGAACCCAAAATTGTGTAAATCGATGCCGCCGCCTTCGCCGGAAACGTCTCCGCCCCGGACCGTCACGGCGTTCAGGGTCAATCCGGGGCCGGCGGTCCCACCCGAAGGATCGATGTCAAAGACGCGGTCGCCCGTGACCCCGCCGTTGCCGTCGACGATCGTCGTATCGGCGGATTCGCCGTTGATCACCACCTCGGCCAGGATATCCAGATCGCCCGTCGCATTGGCATCTTCACCGCTCCCGGCAATCGTCAGTAGATAGATACCCGCCGGCAATGTGATCGTATCGGCGTCCGTCGTGAAATTCGTCTCCGTGATAGCCGCGCGTAACGTGCACTGTCCGGCTCCGTTGCCGGGCGTGCAGGCCACACCCGAATCGCAGATGCCGTCGCCGGGGGTGGCGTCATCGACGTCGTCCGCGCAATCGACGGCATAGGCGGCGGAGGCCGCGCGCGCGACGGAGGGAGCGATCAAGCCCAATCCGGCGGCGAGAACGGCAACCGCGACCCCCTTGCCGAATCCTTTTCGGAAGAAAAGCAGACCAAACAAGGAAACCAAAGCGATCATAACGATACCTCCCGCGGCACGGCTCTCGCTCACGCTCGTAAAGGAAGCCAGGCTGCAGCCGCCGGAATCGCTGCTGCCGCCGGTGGTGCCGCCGGCGGTTTCCCCGCCCGTTTCGCCGCCCGTCTCTCCTCCGGTCGTGCCGGCGGCGGAGGCCGCGGCTTCAAAGGCCCCCAGATCGCAGCGGGCCTCGCCATCACCGTCGCCGTCGACAGGCCGTTCGATTCCGCGCTCGTCCTTCGGCTGACACGTGCCGCTATTACCGCCGTCGATCGCGGCGCTGCCGCTCTGCAGAGCAACCGTCTGCAGCACGGCCGGGCTATCGAGATCGCCGACCGAAGGGCCGTCATTGTCGGCAAGGACATCCAAAGTCGGGTCAACCGCCTTCAATTGGGCAAGATCACCTTGAACGGCGCAACCAGCCAGATTCTGGATGATGTTCGGACCACTGGCGATGACGACGTTTTCACTGGTCACGAAGTCGTTGAAACAATCCGGCGCTTCGTGCCCGGGGCTATTATCCACGTTCCCGGCGATGATCGTGTTGATCAAGCCCAGGTTCACATGATCGCTTCCTACGCCCAGAAATTCGTCTGCATTGTAAACACCGCCGCCGTCGCCGCCCGAAAGGCCGGCACCGTTGGCGTCTGCCTTGTTGAAAGCGATCGTCACGTTGCTGAGCAGGATTCCAACGTTTTCGTCGCTTCCCCCGTCGTCATCGGTATTGTAGAGACCGCCACCATCGCCGTCCGCTTCGTTGTTGGCGATCGTGACATTGAAAAGCTGCAAGGGACCGAGGTTAAAAATGCCGCCCCCTCGGGAATCGCGGCTGCCGTCGTCCCCCTTCGCCTTATTGCCCGCGATGGTGCTGTTCCGGATGATGATAGGCTCTTGGTCGGGGTTGGAAGCATCATCCGCCAAGAAGAGACCGCCGCCGTCGCCGGGATCGCTTCCGTTGCCGACGGCCGTGTTGCCGCTCACAACGCTGCCGTCGAGAATCAACCATTCGTCGCAAACATAAATACCGCCGCCCTCGCAGTTGTTGGCGGTATTCCCGGTAATGCTGCTGTTCAGGATCGTGGCTACATAGCCGCAATGATAGATGCCGCCGCCTTCGCCGCAAGATCCGTCTCCGTCGGAATCCGTAATATTGTTTTCAATGGTGGTATTGACGATGGTGATCACCTCTCCGTTGTCGATGCCGCCGCCTTCTTCCGTCGCGCGGTTTCCACGGATGGTGCTGTTCACCACATAGAGTTGATCGTCGTTATAGATGGCTCCGCCGCTGTTGTTGTCCGCCGCAATGTTCCCTTCGATCAGGCA
This sequence comes from bacterium, assembly GCA_036274695.1. Lineage (GTDB taxonomy): Bacteria > UBA10199 > UBA10199 > JACPAL01 > DASUFF01. The sequence continues at coordinate 19,660 of DASUFF010000151.1, forward strand.
ATTATCGATAAACGCGGTTTCGCCGTTGTAGATGCCGCCGCCGTCGCCATTGCCCGTATTTTCGCTTACTTCGCAGTCCTGCAACGTCAACGCGGAAAAATCGGCCGAGATGCCGCCGCCGTCGTCGTCGGCGAAATTTTTGGAAACCTTCGAATTGGTGAGCTCCAGGGTACCGTTATCGGTATAAATACCGCCGCCCTCGTCGTCGGAGACGTTGTCGGTGATCTCGCTGCCGTTCGAGACGACGATATTCAAGAAATCGCCGTAAATGCCGCCGCCGTCTCCCGAGAGGGATTCGTTGTTCGTAATTTTGCTACCGACCACCGTCAGCAAGCCCCCCGTAAGGCCGGCGATACCGCCGCCGTCGCTGCCCGCCTTGTTGCCGCTGACGACGCTGTCGACCAGGGCAAGCGAACCGTCGTTGCTGATCAGGATGCCGCCGCCGTCTCCGGCGGGATTTCCGTTTCGAACAGCAAGACCCGCGAGGGTGACCGTCGGAGCTTTGGAATCGGCCGTGTTGCTGTCGATTTCGAAGACGCGGTCGTTGCTGGCGCCGCCGTTTCCATCGATAATGGTTTGATCGGGGCCGGCTCCTCTTATAACAATGTTTTTATTGATTTCGATTTCGCCGGTCAAAGCGTCAAGGACGATCGTCATCGCCGGAATCTCGATCGTATCGCAGTCCTGAACCGTTCCCGAATTCACCAGGAAACGGAGCTGTCCGGGCGCACCCGTATCGGCCGGATCGGTTACGGTGAACGTCTGAGGCGTCGTGCAATCAGCCTTGGCGTTCGAGGCGGCGAAGAGGCTCATGGCCGCCAACAGGGATGCGATGTGTGATGTCTTCATAAAAGTGAGTCTCCTCGAAAAATCGTTATCGAATCAGGCTGCAACCGCCTCCGCTGTCGCCGCCGGTCGTCCCGCCCGTGGTCCCGCCCGTCGTCTCTCCGCCCGTTTCGCCGCCGGTCGTCGCGCCGCCGGACGCCGCCACTTCCAAAGCGCCGAGATCCGACCTCGCTTCCCCGTCGCCGTTGCCGTCGACGGGACGCGCCGCGCCGAGCTCGTCCGTTTTTTCGGAACTATTGTCGTCTCCCGCGTCGATCGCGGGACTTCCGCTTTGAAGGCTGACCGTCAGCAATTTTTCCGGATGATCGGGATCACCGATGTCCCCGCCGCCGTTGTCCACGAGGCCCGCGGAATCAAAGAGGGGGTCCTCGTTCAGGACAGTGGCCACGTTCCCCAAGATCTCGCACCCCGAAGGGTTCTGAACGAGGTTAGCCCCCGCAGCGGTGAAGGTGTCGCCATTGACGGTATAATTGGAGAGACATTCCGGCGCTTCAGACCCGGCGCTGGCATCCCTGTTCCCGGCCAGAATGCTATTGGACAAGGTGACGTCATAACCGCCTCCGTTATAGATCGCGCCGCCATCGCCCCCGGATATGCCGCCTTCGTTGGCGTCGGCGACGTTGCCCGTCATGGTCACGTTGTTCAAAAAGACGCCGTAACCGTCGCTGTTGTCGATGCCTCCTCCGTTGCCGTCGGCTTCATTGTTAGCAATGGTCGTGTTCAGGATATGGAGGGAGTAGCTGTTGTAATTAAGAATACCGCCCCCCGAGGCGTCGCTTGAACCGTCGTCCCCGGTGACCTTATTGCCGATGATGGAGCTGTTGGTGATCAAGGTCGGCCCGTAATCGACTTCCATGGCGCCGCCGCCGTAGTAATCGTCGGTGACGCGGTTGCCCTGAAAGAGCGTCCGATCGATGATGGTGCTCGTGTAATAAGCGTATAATCCTCCGCCGCAGCAGTAATTGTTGACGTTTTCGCGGACCACGCTGTCACGCAAAATCAGGGTGGGATAGTACGACGAGTAGTAGATATACAGGCCGGCGCCGTAATCATTGTCCGCAATATTACCGGAGATGGTGCTCCGATCGACCGTCAAGGACCCATCCTCGATATAGAATCCGCCGCCTCCGCCGTCCGCGTGATTGTCGCTCACGGTGCTGTCGATGAGGTTGACGTTCACGCCGTCATCCGTATAAATTCCGCCGCCGTCTGAGTTCGAACCCGTAGCCAAATTGCTCGAAATTTCGCAGTTTTCGATCCAGAGCGAATTTTGAGAGGTCGAGTAGATCGCTCCGCCGCCATCCACCGATTCGTTGCCGTTCATCTGGCACTTGCCGTCCACCCCGATCATGCGGATCGTGCTGTAGGTATCCTGGTAGATTCCGCCCCCATAGCCGGTCACCGTATTGTCATTGACTTGAGTATCGATCAGGTCGACGCCTCCGTCGTAGGTATAGAGTCCGCCGCCGTCGCTGGCCTTATTCTCGTTTAGGAAGCTGTCCTTAATCGTGGCGGAGGAATAGTATTCGACGTAGACGCCGCCGCCTTGGTCCGCCTCGTTGTTGCTGATCGTCGTGTTGAACGCAAGCAAGGACGCCCCGCCGGTTTCCACGTAAATCCCTCCGCCATAACAGGTTCCGCAGGGATTCGTGTTGTTGCCGATCACCGCGCTGTTGCGGATCTCAAGGGATGCCGGGTAGTGGAGCTGAATCCCTCCGCCGGGGCCGTTGACGGATCCGTTCTGGACCGTTAGGCCGTCGATGACGACTCCGATTCCCTCGAAATCCTGGTCGATATCGAAGACACGCGCACCCGTCGTCGGACCGTTGGCGTCGATGATGGTTTCACCGGCGCCGGCGCCGTGGATGGTTACACTTTTCAAAACGTCGAGATCCTCGTCGCCCGCGTCCGCATCGAGGGCGGTCGCGCCTGCGGAGGACAAAACGATGATTCCGGCGGGCACTTCGATCACGTCGCCATCGGCGGCAAATTTAAGGACATAGCGGAGCGTCCCGACGGAACCGTCGTCGGCCAAGCTCGTCACCGGTAATGTGGCGGAATGCGCGGTTAGGGGGAAAAGAAGCGCTGAAAACAGAAAAAGAGCGGAAAAAGAGACTAGTTTCTTCATCTTAAAACCCCCTGTTAAGATCAAACTAGAAAACTGCTTTATTTGAGATTGGGAGAAAACAACGAAACCGGGTTTGAGTCAAGAAAGTTCAACAAGTTCCGTATACATGCGAATACTTTTGGAAGAAAAAAGTCGGGGAAGATTTACTTGAAATTCGTTTTTTCGATGGCGCGGATCTTGTCCAGGCGTCGATCGTGGCGTCCGCCCTCGAATTTGGCGTCGAGCCAGGCGGTAACGACATCCTCGGCGGACTCCGCGGGGACGCGGGCCGGCGACCCGGGATCCAAGACGCGGCCGCCGATGCAGAGGACATTGGCGTTGTTGTGCTCCTTGGCCATGCGGGCGGAATAAGACTCGCTGACGACGGCGGCGCGCACGCCCTTGAACTTGTTGGCGGCGATGCACATGCCGATGCCCGTCCCGCAGACTAAAATGCCGGCGTCGGCCTCGCCCTTCGAAATGCGTTCCGCGACCTTGATGGCGTAGTCCGGATAGTCGACGGATTCCGCAGAATCGCTTCCCAGATCCTCGACTTGAATCTTTTTATTTTTCAGAAGGTTAACGATTTTCGATTTGAGCTCGAACCCGCCGTGGTCGGAAGCGACGAGGATCTTCACAAAACCTCTACTCGACTTCCTTCGGACGGAAGACTTCGGCCTCTCCAATGAAACCGCAGGAGGGACAAACGCGATGGGAAAGCCGCGGACTCCCGCAACGCTTGCACTTCTGGACCTGGGACTTGCCCAAGTGCTGGTGGGACCGGCGGTTATTGCGACGCGCCCGGGATTTTTTCTTGCGTGGAACCGGCATGGAAACCTCTCTTTAATCGGTACGTTACAGAGGCGGGAGGAACTATCGGAGGATCGGCCGCTTGTCAATTTGGAAAGAAGGTGGGAAATCCCTGGACAACCAAGGCCGGCCCGCCTAGCCTTTTGTAAGTAAGCACTCACTATATGGCTAAAATTTCATCCGATGAGCGGCGCGGGCGCATTTTGAAGGCGGCGACCGCCCTTTTTTCGCGTTCGGGCTTCGACGGGACGACCACCCGCAAGCTCGCGGGCAAGGCCGGCATCAGTGAAGCCCTTCTTTTCCGCCATTTTCCCGATAAAGACCACCTTTACGCCGCCATCCTCCACCAGAAGATGGACGAACAGGTCCCCATCCTTCTGGGAGATTTGAGTCTTGAGGAAAAACCGGAAGTCTTACTGCAGACCCTGGCCAAGAGGATCGTCCTGCTCCATGAGGAGGACACCACCTTCCTTCGCCTCCTCCTTTATTCCGCTTTGGAACGGCACAAGCTCTCCGATCTCTTCTTTCGCAAGCGCAATCTTCCGCTCATCGAATTTTTAGCGGCTTATTTCCGCAAAACCTCCGAAAAAGGCCTTACGCGGACGGTCGACCCCGAGGAAGCCGCCTTCGCCTTCACCGCGATGGTCTTCGGCTTCGTACAGACGCGCCTCATTTTCAAGATTCCGCAGGTCGTGAAGGACCCCGCGGACGAACGCATCGAGCGGTACGTGGACATTTTTTTGAAAGGAATCCGGACGTGAAGGTCCGTATCGGCGCCGTCGCAATCCTCGTCATGCTCCTCGGAGCCTCTCCGGCCCGCGGTCAGGGAACGCTCACCTTAAAGGAGAGCTACGAAAAGGCCCTCGCGCGCAGCGAGACCGTCGCCATCCAGGAGGAGACGATCCGCATCGCCGAGGCCCACTACCTGCAGGCCCTGGGCACGGTCCTGCCCCATGTGAACGTCATCGGCACCGAGATCATCCAGGACACGGGCGGCGGCGGCGCGGGCGGGACGGGAGGCGCCTCGGTCGGCGATACGCTCACGCGCCGGAGCCGTCCGGAGGTCGCCGTGCAGTTGGTGCAACCCCTCTTCCAGGGATTTCGCGAGTTCCGCGCGTTGAAAGCGGCCAACGCCGAGAAGCGTCAAAACAAACTCCTGACGGAACGGGCGCGCCAGACCCTCTTCTCCGACGTCGCCCAGGCCTACTACACGGTGCTGGAGGTGGAACGGCAGCGCGACATCCAGAACTCCCTCCGAGACACCTTGGGCAAGCGGACGGGAGAGCTCAAGGAACGCATCCGCCTTGGCAAATCGCGCGGCAGCGAGCTGTTGACGACCGAAGCCGAGATCGCCAACGTCGAAGCCGACCTGGAGCAGACCAAGGGCCTGATCGCCACCTCCCGCGACTATCTGGCCTTCCTGATCGGCGAGCCCGTCACGCAGAAATTAGTGGACGAGTTCAAGACGCCCGCGAAGCTCCCGCCGGTGACCGCGTACATCGACGCGCTCACCAGCCGGCCCGACATCGGCGCTTCTCAACAATCCATCAGGATCGCCCAGGGCCGGCTCGATTACCAAAAAGGCGGCCGTTACCCGACGCTGGATTTCGTCGGCAATTACTATCCCTACCGCGTGGGCTTCCTGAAGGACATCGACTGGGACTTAACCTTCACCTTGAACATCCCCATCTTCCAGGGCGGCGCGACGCGGGGCTTGATCCGCGAGGCCGCCGCCCAGCTCGACCAGGCCAAGCTCTCCGACAGCCTGACCGCCCGCCAGGCCGAGATGGACGTCCGCCGCGCCTACGACAACCTGAAATATTCGCGCTCGCAGGAAGCGGCGCTCCGGCGCGCCGAATCGAAGTCGGGCCAAAGCTTCCAGGCCCAGCAGGACGAATACCGACTCGGCTTGGTCAATAATCTGGACGTCTTGGTCTCCTTAAGAAGCTGGCAACAGCAGAGACTGGAGACCAACCTGGCCTACTTCACAACGAAGCTGAACTATTTGAACGTTTTGGTCGCCTCGGGCGACCTGCCGCCGAAATTGCAAGCGAGCGAGTAACCCTATGACCCTCTCGGACTTGTCCATCAAGAACCCCGTCTTCGCCTGGATGATCATGATCGGCCTGATCGTCTTCGGCTGGATCGGATTCCGGAGCATGGGCATCAGCCAGCTGCCGGACGTGGATTTTCCCGTCGTCACCGTTTCGGTCGCGCTCGAAGGCGCCGCGCCGGAGGTCATGGAAACCCAGGTCACCGACGTCATCGAGGACTCGGTGATGAGCATCCAGGGCATCAAGGAAGTCTCCTCCACCTCGCGGCAGGGCCTGGCCACGATCACGGTCGAGTTCGACTTGAACCGCGACATCGACGTCGCTCTGCAGGAAGTTCAGACGAAGATCGCCCAGGCCCAGAAGAGCCTGCCCAAGGAGATCGATCCTCCGATCGTCATCAAGACCAACCCGGAGGACCAGCCCATCATGTGGGTGGGCCTTTCGGCGAAGGGCCGGCCGCTGCGCGACATCATGACCTACACCTTCGACTACCTGAAGAACCAGTTCACGACGGTTCCCGGAGTCGGCGAGGTCATTTTGGGCGGCTACATCGATCCCAACCTGCGCGTCTGGCTCGACGCCAACGAGATGAACGACAAGGAGCTGACGGTCACCGACGTGATGAACGCCATCCAGCTCCAGCACCAGGAGACGCCGGCGGGTTACATCGACACGGGCGAGAAGGAGATGAACGTCCGGGTCATGGGCGAAGCCAATACGGTCGAGGAGTTCCGGAAAATCCTGATCCCGCAGCGCAGCGGGCAGATGATCTGGCAAAAATTCACCATCGGCGACATCGGCACCGTGGAGGACGGATTGAACGACGTCCGCCGCATCTCCCGCCATATGCAGGTCCCGGCCGTCGGCATCGGGATCAAGAAGCAGCGCGGCTCCAACGCGGTGGCGGTGGCGCGGGCGGTGAAGGCAAAATTGCTCGAGCTTCAGGGGATCAAGCCGCTGCCCGGGGCGGTTTCGAACTTCTTCACCGTCCTCACGACCAAGAAAACCTGGGCCGACGTGAAGAAGGAAAAAGAGACCTACGAAAAAGCCATCGCCGAGAACAAGCTCCCCAACGGAATGACGCTCAAGCCCGTCTTCGACGTCACCCAGTTCATCGAAGAATCGACGCACGAGCTCAACTTCACCCTGCTCTTATCGGCACTCCTCACGTCGCTCGTCTGCTGGCTGTTTTTGGGGTCGTGGAGCTCCACCTTGAACGTCCTGCTCGCCATCCCCACTTCCATCATCGGCTCGTTCGTCATCCTCTATTTCATGGGGTTCACGCTCAACACGTTCACGCTGCTGGGCCTGTCGCTCGCCATAGGCATCGTCGTCGACGACGCCATCATGGTGTTGGAGAACATCGTGCGCTACCGCGAGGAGGGACTGACGCGCATCAAGGCGGCCATCGTCGGCGCGCGCGAGATCACCTTCGCGGCCATGGCGGCCTCGATCGCCATCCTGGCTATCTTCCTTCCCGTCGTCTTCATGAAGGGCATCATCGGGAAGTTCTTCTACCAGTTCGGCGTCACGATGACGGCGGCCGTCATGCTCTCGCTCTTGGAAGCGCTCACGCTCGCGCCCATGCGCTGCTCTCAGTACCTGCAGGTGGGTTCGACGAACGTTTTGGCCAAGACGATGGACCGTTTCATGGACTGGATGACGCGCGGCTATCGGCGCGCCCTCGAGATCGTCCTGAACAACCGGTGGAAGGTGATCGTCGCCGCTCTCCTGCTCTTCGTCGCCTCTTTGTCCCTGACCAAGGTCATCCGGAAGGAGTTCGTGCCCGCCCAGGACGAAGGGCGTTTCCTCGTGCGCATCCAGACGCCCATCGGTTCCTCGATGGAGTTCACGGACAACGTGGTCAAGCAGGCGGAGACTTTCCTGGCGAGCCGGAAGGACATCGAGCAGTATTACGTGGCCATCGGAGGTTTCCAGGGCGGCGAGGTCAACGCGGCCCAGCTCTTCATCACGCTGAAACCTTATAAGAAGAGGCCGGCCGTCGCGCCCGCCAGGAAGGCGCTGACCCAGCAACAGATCATGGGCGTGGTGCGCGAGGCCTTCAACAAGATCCCGGGGGTCGAGCGCGCGGTCGTGCAGGATCTCTCTCTCTCCGGATTTTCCGCGCAGCGCGGATTTCCGGTCGAGTTCACCGTGCGCGGGCCGGATTGGGACAAGTTGGCCGAACTCAGCCAGAAGATCATGGCGGAGATGAAAACAACCGGACTGATGGAGGACGTCGACACCGACTACCAGCTCGGCATGCCGGAGGTGCGCGTCTTCCCAAGCCGCGATCAGGCGGCCGCCCGGGGCGTCAGCATCTCGGCCATCGCCGACACCGTCAACGCGATGATCGGCGGCGTCCGCGTCGGAAAATACACGCAGAACGGCAAGCGCTACGACATCCGCATCCGTTTGACCGACAAGGACCGCAAGCGGCCGGAGGACATCAACACGATCTGGGTGCGCAACATCCAGGGCGAGGTCATCCCGCTGTCCGACGTCATCTCCTATGTCGAGAAGCCGACGCTGCTCTCCATCTCGCGCCGCAACCGCGAGCGCGCCATCGGCGTCTTTGCCAACGTCGTTCCCGGAAAGTCCCAGGCCGAGGCGCTGGTCAAGGTGGAGGAGATCGGCAAAAAGATCCTGCCGGTGGGCTATCGTCTGGTCCCGTCCGGAAGCGCGCAGACCTTTCAGGAATCGTCGGACAGCCTCATGTTCGCTCTGCTGCTCGGCATCTTCGTCGCGTACATGGTGCTCGCCTCGCAGTTCAACAGCTTCATCCACCCGCTCACCGTGCTCATGGCCCTGCCCTTCAGCGTCACCGGCGCCTTCTTCGCCCTCGTGATCGCGCGGAACTCGCTCAACATCTATTCGATGATCGGCCTGATCCTGCTCATGGGCATCGTGAAAAAGAACTCCATCCTGCTCGTGGACTTCACCAACGAGCGCCGGAAGAAGGGCGCGTCGCTTAGAGAGGCGTTGCTGGAGGCCTGTCCGGTGCGCTTACGCCCCATCCTCATGACCTCCTTCGCCACGATCGCCGGCGCGATTCCCGCAGCCTTGGGGCTCGGTCCCGGCGCCGAGACGCGCATTCCGATGGCGCTGGTCGTCATCGGCGGCGTCTTGGTCTCGACCTTCCTGACCCTCTTCGTCGTCCCTTGCGCCTACAGCCTGATGGGGCGTTTCGAAAGCCACAGACACGACCGCGATTTAAAGGAAGCTCTGACGGAGCTGGGAGAACTGCCGCCGGAGGCCGCGGCAAACCACGCCGCTAGTCCGACTTAGAGACCGATATCCAGGAATTGCGGATGACCTTGAACTCGTCGCCGGCGATCCAGCGTTCGACCGCCCTTTTCTGGTGGCGGTTCGGCTTGGAGAGCCACCGGATGCCCGTCGGCACCCGGCACTTACGGTCGGAACCCGGCTCGGCCTGATAAACTTCGTAAAGGAGCCGCGCCCGCACGCCGAGTTGAGGCGAGCCTATCTCGTAAACGGTGCCGCGCGGCGAATGCTTCTCCGCCAGTTGATAAACGAAGCCCATGAAAGCGCCGTTATCCGCCACGGAAATGAAAATTTCGGCCACGGGCATCAGCTTTTGCAACTCGTCCTGCAATCCCAGCTTCACGGCCCTCGCCATTTCCGTGCTCCAGGTCATGGTCATGCCCATGGCGTCGTCGTCCGGATGGGGCAGGACCTTCCTGGCGTAGCGCGCATTGGATTTGTGCAGGGCCGGTTCGATGTCCACGACGACGGCGCCGTCGACGTTCCGACGGCGCGTCTTAAAATCGGGAAAAACCGGGACGCTGCCGTGAAGCGCCGAAACGATCCCGCGCACCTCCTCTCCGATCGGGGAAAGATCGGGAAAGGCTTCGCACTCGCCCGTCACCCGGCGCTCCGTCCCGGAAACGGCGAGGACTTTCGGAAAAAATCCCTTCAGATAAAAACGCCCCGCGTCCGGGCTGTAGGAGAAAAAGGCGTGGGCCTCCTCCTCCGACACCGGCACCAGGGCGGATTCGGGAAAGAAGTGAGGCAATTGGATGGACTGAAGGAGGCCTTCCCGCGGATGGAAGGCGATCCGAAAAAGAAGGGACGGCGATTGCCCCGTCGGAGAAAACCGCGTGTGCCGATAGCGGAGCACCTGGAAAAGCGCCGTGCCCAAGGCCTGGCGCCACGTCCAAAGCAGCTTGCGCGTCCGGGAATCCCGGGAAGGATCGGAACGCCAGAGGGTCGGTACCGACGGCGGTCCGCCTTCCCCTCCGCGCGTCAAGGCGATCAGCCTCTGCAACGCGTCGGTTTGAGTTTGACCGTCGGAAAGCAGTCTCCTCAGATGATCCGCTTCCGAGGTCCCGAGCCCCGCCCGGTCGTCGCCGCAGGAATGTTGGAGGAGGTTCAAGGCCAAATGAGCGGACGGAAGGGCCGCGGGTACGGCTCCCGCGCGAACGAAGCCGTCGATCCGATTGCCGAGAAAGAGCAATTGATTCCAAACACCCGAAACCACGCCGCCTCCGTGGACCTCTTATCGTAATCGTTCTTTAAAGGTTGCCGACGGATTGAGCCGGACCTAACCGGGCGTTTTCAGAAGCTGTTTCAAGGCGGCGAAGCGGGGGTCGGCGGCCGTTTTGGCGCAGGAACAGGAGCCGGTGTTTAAGTTGCACCCGCACTGGGCGCACAACCCCTTGCATTCCTCGCTGCACAGATAACGGAGGGGGACATCCAAGAGCAGCATCTCGCGGATGATGTCGCTCACCTCGATTTCCTCCCCCTTATAGAAGGAGAAGGCCACGTCGTCTTCGTCCAGGCTGTCTTCGTCCTCTCCTTCTCCGTCCCCGAAATTCATGTCCTTGTGGGGGGCCAAATTCACGTGCAGGGGAACGGCCAAACGCTGGTCGAAAGGTTCCATGCACCGGTCGCAGGAGGGTTTCAAATTCACCGTGGCCGTACCGGACATCTGGACGTTGTCGCTCGTGCGCAGGACATGCAGATCCAGGTCGGCCCGGCTTCCCTTGGGGAAGGCCTCCGGGAAGGCTTCTTCGACCAGGCCCTTGAACCAAACATCCTGGGAAGGCGTCTCGGAGGAGACGGCGGCTTCGATGGTCATCCCCTCTTCGGGGATATCGAGTACTTTGAGCTTCATCTCTTAAAGATAAGTAATCGAAAGTGCAGAAACAAGGGGGGCTTTACGCCGCATTGCGGCGCGGGGCGCGGATCAGGCTCGCGAAACCGTAGAAGATCTTGTGCGCCAGGTCCCTCATGCCGGCCATGTACTTGGGGACGTCGGCCAGGATCTTGTCGGGGTCGCTGCCGGAGGCGATGACCTGCTTGCGCGTCCAGTCGCCCTGGAGCCAATCGCGGATCATGTCCTCGGTGACCTCCACGTGGAACTGGAGCCCGATGGCGTTCCCGTTGAAGCAGAAGGCCTGGTTCCGGTAGCGGTCGTTCCACGCCAGACGGTAACCTTCCGCGGGCATTTCAAACGTGTCTCCGTGCCATTGGAACACGATGTGGTCCTTGTTCGGCTCGACCTGGAAGAAGCAGGGATTGCGCTTGTAGAACCAGTCGTCCACGCGGATCGGGAACCAGCCGATCTCCGGGCCGTTGCCGGGATACACGCGCCCGCCCGCGGCCTGCGCAAGCATCTGAGCGCCCAGGCAAACGCCCAAGATGGGCTTCTTCTGGCGCAGGATTTCCTGGATGACCATGAGCTCCTTGGCGATCCACGGATGTTTGTCGCGCTCGTAGGCACCCATCGGGCCGCCCAAGATGATGAAACCGCCGTACTCCTCCAGCTTGACGGACGACGGCCACAGCGTGGTCTCGGAGATCATGAGCGTCTCCGAGGTTAAGTTGGCTTTCTTCAGCTCGTCTTCGAAAAGGCCCAGGCCTTCGGAGGCGGCGTGCTGGAGGACTAAGATCTTGTTGCTCGGCATAGTCAGGATCTCCTGTAAGCGGCGTAGGAGGAATCCGTCTCCCAAACCCGCACTTCGTCGATCGGCAGTTTCTTGGCGGCGCAGTGATCGTAGATCAGCTTCGCGATGGCCTCGGCCGTCGGATTCGTGTCGAAGAGATAGACCGGTTCGCCCAATTCTTGCAAGGGTTTGACCAACGGATCGTCCCGGCGCAGCAGCATCTTGTGGTCGAGAGTGTCGTCGATCCAAGTCCCCACCAATTCCTTCAAATCGCCGAACTCGTAGAGGATGTGGCGCTTGTCCAGGCTCTCGCCCTGCAGATGGATCTCCACCCGGCTGTTGTGGCCGTGCGGATGCATGCAGGGACCTTCGTAATCCATCAGCCGATGGCCGTAGCAGAAATGAATTTCCTTAAAGACTTTGTACATATCAGCTTCTCAAACCGTGCCCGCCGTCCACGATGTGCGCGCTGCCCGTGATGTAGTCCGACTCCGCCAGGAAAACGACCGTGGCGGCCACGTCCTCCGGCGTCCCCCAGCGTTTCAGCGGGATCCTCTCCGCCAGCTTTCTCTTCTGCGCCGGCGTAAAATCGTCCGGAGCGAGCACCGGTCCCGGGCAAACGGCGCTGACCAGTACTTCGGGGGCCAGCACCTTGGCAAGTACTTGAGTCAACTGGACCAAGGCGGCCTTGCTGACCCCGTAAACGAGGAAAGTCGGGGACGGTCGGCGCTCCATCCATTCGGTGAGATTGACGATCCGCCCCTCCCCCTTCTTCTTCATCCCTTTGGCCAGCGCCCGCGAGAGGAAGAAAGGCGCCTTGACGTGAACGGCGTTATAAAGGTCCCAATCCTTCTCCGAGGTCTTCTCCAAAGGCGTCGCGTAGAAGACGGAGGCGTTGTTCACCAAGACGTCCACGACGCCCCACTTCCTGACGACGGCGGCGGCCAGGCGATCGCACTGGGCCTTTTTGCTTAAATCCGCCGCGAAGACCGTATCGGGCCCCCGACCCAGTTCCTTGGCCAGTCGAACCGCCTCCTTGCGGGAGCGATGGCAATGAATCAGAACGCGGGCCCCGCGCGCCGCGAAGGCCAAGCAAATGGCGCGCCCGACCCGCTTGGCCCCGCCGGTCACCAGGACGTTTTTCCCCTTGAGGTTCATGGTCGAGAGGCTATCCTTAAGGTCGTTCACCGCTCAACTGATTTCCCCTATTTTTATGAATCGAGCCGTCATCGGACTGGGATCCAACATCGACCCCGACGCCCACATCGGCCGGGCCTTGGAGGCCTTAAGCGCCTTCGGCGCGATCCTGAAAAAGTCCTCCGTGCGCGAGACCGCTCCGCTGGGGGCCGTGGGCGATGTTCCTTACAAGAACGGCGTCGTTCTGGTGGAGACGGAGCAGGATTTGGAGGCGTTTCAATCGAGACTGAAAGTCATCGAAGAGACCTTAGGCCGCCGGCAGGTCCAAAAGACCTCGCAACGGATCACCATCGACCTCGATGTCGTGATGTGGAACGGAGAGGTCGTGCGCAAGGAAGTCTTCGAACGGTCCTTCCTGGCTGAATCGATTCAGGAGATCGGGGAAAAAATCCGCCAGGCCATCGCCAGGTAGACGATCTGATGCACCATTTGATCGAAGCCGACCGCGTTCCAGAAGGCGGTGGTCTTCGGATCGTTGAAACGCCCGAGGTATTTTGGTCCCGCCTTCAGCCGGTCCATAAGGAAGTGCGTCGCGAAGTCGATACCCGCCATCCACCAGAGCGACGGACGGAAAACAAGGAGGACCGCGAAGGAGAGCGCCGCGTGCACGGAGCAGTGAACCGCCAGCGGAAAGGCGAACTCCCACCCCGGCGATCTTTTTCGCAGCATGAACCCGTTCTGGAACGGGAAGTCCGCCAGGAAGTGCTTGATCTGCATCGCCAGCAGGAACGTCAGCGCGGTTTGAACATCCGTCATTTCTCGCCCCGGTAGGTGACGGAGCAGGTTTCCGTCTCTTCGAGATGAATCTCATACAAACTGCCCGCCGGCAGGTACTTTTCCAAAACGTCCCAACAGTAGACGGCGATGTTCTCCGCCGTCGGGTTCACGTCCTTGAAGTGCGGGATGTCGAGATTCAAGTAACGGTGATCGACGACGTCCAAGAGTTTCTCGCGCACGACCGTCTCCAGATCGAAGAGATTGATGAAGAGCCCCGTCTTGGGATCGGGACGGCCTTTGACGCTGACTTTCAGCACGTAGTTGTGGCCGTGGCCGTTGTCCCAATTGCACTTGCCGAAGAGTTTACGGTTTTCCTCGGCGCTCAAAGCGGAGCTGTGAAGGCGGTGGCTCGCGGAGAAGGTCGTGCGGTTGGTGAGGATCAAACTGGGCATAATCGCTCCTACTCGTTGGTGTGCATCTCGACGACGGCGCCCGTGACGTGCGCGGATTGCGAGTCGTCGGCGAGGAACAAGATCGAGCGGGCCACGTCCTCTGGCTTCGCCGAGGTCTTCAAAAACGGCGCGCCTTCGCGCAAAAGCCGCGTGTCGATCGCGCCCGGAGCCACGGCGTTCGCGCGGATCTTGTGCGCGCGCCCCTCGACCGCCAGGATCTCCGTCAGCCCGATCACCCCGTGCTTGCTCGCCACGTAGGCGGCGCCGCCCGGGAATTTCTCCACGCCGCGGATGCCGGCCAAAGAGCTCACGTTGACGATCGTCCCTCCCTGTCCGCGCTCCTTCATGAAGCGGAAGGCCTCGCGGGCGCACAGGAAGGAGCCGCGCAGGTTCACTTCCAGGACTTCGTCCCAGTCCGTGGCCTTCAGTTCGTCGATCGGAGCGGAACGGATGATGCCCGCGTTGTTGACCAGGATGTCGACGCCCCCAAAGGCCTTTCTTGTTTCCGCAAACAGGCGCGCGACCTGGGCCTCGTCGGAGACGTCGGCCGCCACGGCCAGCACGCGGTCCGCTCCCAAGGCCGCCCTCACCGCTTCCAACTCCTTGCCGTTGCGCGCGCAGATGGCCACGCGGGCGCCGGCCTCCGCCAACAGGCGCGCCGTCGCCTCGCCGATGCCCCGGCTGGCGCCCGTCACGACCGCCACTTTGTGATCCAAGCTTCCCATGGTCGCCCTAAAGTCCCCGATAAAAGTCCGACTCCGCAAGATCTTTCAAAAAGAAATCGCCGGTAAACCTCTCCTTGGGCAGGGCCTTCAGATACTCGTGGGCCTCCCGAACAAGCCCGTCGTCCTCCGCCTTCGCGGCCGCCTCCGCCAAGGTTTCGAAGTAGAACGGATACCGTTCGCCCAAATATTCGACCGCCGAAGGCAGCCGGTTCACCAGGACCGGCGTGTTGCGGACGATGCACTCCACGACCACGTTGTTGGCGATGGTGTCGTACAGGTGCAAAAAGACGATGTTCTCCGAAAGCAGGCGGTCGTAGCCGGCGTGATCGAGATAAGGAATGATCTCGACGTCGCCCGGGGGATAATCCGGAAGACGGAAGGCGTCCTTTTCCCATTGAAACCTTTGATAAAATTGCTTCTCCCGATCGGGCCCCACGGGCATTAGACGCGCCTTCCGGCGTTTCTTGAGGGGCAGGGAGTGGATGGAATGAAGCACGCGCAGCCACCAACCCACCTGGATCACGCGCGCGTCCGGATTCGCCTCGAACCTCTCCATAGAAAAAATCTCAGGCGCGTTTTCCGTCGGATGGGTCAGCGCCGCCACGGGAACGCTCACCCGCGAGCGGGCCCAGTCCGCCATCCAGCGGGACAGCACGACGAAGCCGCGGCACGCGGGCAGGCTCTCGCGCCACTCGGGGAGCTGAAAGACGCGCTGGGGGGCGCTCCAAGACTCGTGCCACTCCGGAATTCCGGGGGGATTGTGGATGACCCCGATCCACGGCTCCCGGTAGGGAATCCGGCCGCTCTCCGCGCTTTTGCGGAGGTCCCAGCCGAACGTCGCCTCGATGAAGGTGTCGAAAAGCACCGGCGCTTCGTCGGAAATGAGAGGCTTCAGGCAACCGACGGCATAGGCCCAGCCGCTGCGGTGCTCCTTGAAAACGACGCTCTCCGAGATTTTGAGTTTGCGGGGGTACGGCATGGCGCCCTCAGTCACGGGTTTGCAAAGAAATCTTCCGGCAGGCCGCCTCGAAAACCGGCGGCTCGAAGGCCGAAAGAGCGCCGGTATCGATCAAGAAGGGTGAGACGTCTTTTTTAGCCTTCTCGAAATCGATTTCGAGGAACCTTTTGATCAGCATTTCCCTCAAGTTTTCATCGGTCAACTCTACTTTGGCGTCTTCGGTCTGCTCGATCGCATTTTCAAGCAGCGTCCCGTTCACCTTCGTTCCGCGGCCTACGTACCAGAGGAAATCGTAAAGATCCCTACCCTTCGTATAGACGCGAAAGAGCACGGCGTGAAGTTTCCCGGCGAAAAGCGATGGAAGATCGTAATGTCTAATCTTATAGACGCGTTCTCCCGTGATGGGACTGACGGTCTCGACGGCGCCCGCCGGAGGACGCGAATCGACGTCGAACTTGATCGCCAACTTCTGGTTGTCGCGAAATGCGCGATCGACGTCGTGAAGAAGCCCTCTAAACGAGAAAAAACATTTTTGGACGTTTTGCTCCGTATCCAATTTTTCCGCCCTCCCGTCGAAACCGAACGCCCGCAGGGACGTCTCAACGGACCTGACGAGTGGCTCGAGGTCGAACCGTTTCTCCAAGGTCGAAGACGTCGAAAAATCGAGATCTTCCGAAAAGCGATCCAATCCGTAAACGACCCTCAAAGCCGTGCCTCCTAAAAAGCAGATTTTGGAAAAGCCGCCCTTGCGATCGACCTCTTGAAGGATCAAATGATGAAGAGCCTCCCGAAGGAGGTTCATTCTTTCCTGGGCGTTTCTTCCTTTTTTCGCCTTTCCGACAACGGCTTCCAATAGGCCCGTCATGCCGCGACCTCCAGCAACAGCTTTACCGCTTGATCCATTTTCAGAGATGAAAATCTTTTGGCGAATTCCTTCAAGCGTTTCTTATTCAATTGGTCCAATTGCTGCAGTCGAATATTTTTCTCCAAAAATGAATGCTCCGATTTCCAGCCGGAATAGAGATAGATGTAATCCAAAATCGCTTTCTCCGGTGTCGCGACCAGAACATTGCTCCCGAATTCGTCTTTCACTTCCTCAAAGCCGAAAAAGAGGTCCTTCTTAAGATTGCGGTAGACGAACCGTCCGAGAGTATTTTGGAAAGCGGCCGTCTTCAAGGCGGTGATGGAGGTGACGACGCCAACCCTCTCCGGAATCATGTCGTACCAGGAGAGCATGTACTCCAGGGAAAGATAGGAAGGAGAATAGAGCGTATTGGCCAACCACCTCACCGACAAAGGGACGCCGCGCCGCTCCTCCGGTAAAGTATAAAGCCCCCTTTTCAGCCGAATGACCCTTCCCGCCCCATTCCAACGATTCAACTGCAACCGCTTGGCGGCCTTGGCAAAACCGAGCGTGCTGAGAACGTCCTCTCCAAATACGGCATAAGATCTCACTTTGGAGACAAATTCGTCATATTTCATATTTCTTTTAATTATCATAAATGATAATTTATAGAAATAATTAATTTTTGAAATGCCGTCGTCTTGTGAGAGGTCTGCGCGAAAATCGGTCAGAGAGTCCGGCCGTACCCTTCTATCCCCTTCTTCCACACCGGAACCCCGCAATAGCGGTCGCCTTCCGGACAATACGGCTTCTCTCCGGAGAGTTTGCGGAGATAGCACGGCGCCAAGATGTGCCGGGCGATCCGCGGGTGGATCTCGTTCACCTGCTTCAACTCGTCGATGGTGGCGAAAAAGATCTCTTCCTGCGCCGTGTAGCAGGAGCGGGCCTTCCACTTATGGTGCTGGTTCAGGAGGTCGCCCGATTCCTCGAAACGGATCGGGAAGGCGTTGGGCAGGAGATACAGCGCGTTTTCGGGCGTCACGCCGTCGTTCAAGAGCTCGTTGATCGTCCCGAAGAGCTTCCGCATCGAATCGGCGAAGATTTCTCGAACTTGGGCGTTTTCCTTCACCAGCATCGGCTCGATGAAATCCGGCTCTCCGGAATAATGCGCCCAGAGAATCGGGCGCGATCCCGGCGTCATGCGGTGGCGCTGATCCTGCGAGTCGGCGGTGTGGGAGATTTTTTTTCTAAAGGTATAGTGCGGGTGCACCATCGCGCGCGTGAGTTTGGAGAGCGTGGTCACGTTCAGCGTATCGCCGAAGTACCGGTTCTTTTCCGGATTCATCACCAGGTCGATGGCGTCGGCGTCCGAGAGCGCGTCCCGCGTGGCGCCGAGCGTCGAGCGTACCGACTGGGCGAACACCGCCTCCGCGTTTTGCTTGTAGTCGACCAGCTTCGAGACGTGGCCTTCGAGCGAGGCATCGAATTCGGCGGCGAAGGCCTTCGCCGCGGAGGCGCGGTTGCCGTTTAAATGGCGCGATTCGAAAAAGGCGTACTCCGGCGTGTCTTCGAGAGGCATCGGGTCCTTCAAGTCTTTTTCGAAATTCGGATCGACCTTCAGGACTTCCTCGATCATCCGGTCGACCACGTAGGTCTGCTCGGCGGGCGTGTCGAAGATGCGGCAGAGGCGGCGGTAGCGGATCAGCGTCAGCCCGCTGATCGAGTGGTAAAGATAGGCGTGCGTGGCCACTGGCAAAACGTAACGAGCGATCTCGTAGGCCCGTTTCTTTAACGTGTTGTCGTACTTCACGCCGTTCTTGGCGCGCGCCGGAAAGAGATCGAAGAACCGGCGCTGGATGTCGGGCATCAGCAGCTCGATCAACTGGGCGTAGCGGTCCATCGCCAGATCAAAAGTGGCAATATATTTGCCGGCTTGTTTTTCGGGCAACGCCGGAATGTGGTAATGCCCGCGCGCCACCTTCACGTAGCGCTGACTCACCTGCTCCGAGTTGTAATACGGATGGCTGTGCAGGAAGGACCAGATGAAGTGGCGGGAGACGCGGTCCAAAGCGAAGACGAACTGGGCGTGCTGGCGCGTGGTCAGGTGGCCGGCGGCGAGGGTGGAGCTGCCGATCTTGTCGCGGAGGGCCAAGGCCTTCTCGTCCTTGGTGACGTCCTCGCGCGTGACGATTCCCTTGGACGAATAGCAGGTCCGTGCGGTGGCGATGGCCAGGTTGTAGGGCTCCGTGATCACCCCCGCGAGGGTGACGACTGGCGGTTCGGAGCGAAAGGCGCGTTCGTTCACGGTGGACGGACGGTAGTCCCCCCGCAGATCGAAATCAACCCCGTCCGGGAAGGAAATGAGGCCTTACGCCACGATCCGATTTCGCCCCTCCGCCTTGGCCCGGTAGAGCTTCTTGTCGGCCTTGGCGATCAACTCCTCCAGATCGGCCGCCTCCGCTGGATAGGACGCCACGCCGCAGCTGATGGTGAGCTGGGAGCCGTTGGAGGCCACCAGTTTCCGGATGCGTTCGGCGAGGACCGTCGCCTTGGTACCGTCGGTCTCCGGCATGACGACGGCGAATTCCTCCCCGCCGAAGCGGGCCACGATGTCGTAGCGCCGGCTGCCCTTCCGAAGCTTCGCGGCGATCTCCTTCAGGGCCTCGTTGCCGGCCATGTGCCCGCGGGTGTCGTTGAATTTTTTGAAATAATCGATGTCGGCTAAGATAAGGCTCAAGGGCTCGTTCATCCGCTTCGCCCTCTCCAGCTCCTCCTGCATCCGGTCTTGGAAGGCGCGGAAGTTCAGGAGACCCGTCAGCTCGTCGGTCGTCGCCTCCGTCACCAGCATCTCTTTCTGGCGCTTGATCGTCTCCGCCATGGCGTTGAAGGAACGGATCAGGGCGGCGATTTCGCCGAACCCTTTGACCTTCAACGGCTCGTCCCAAATCTCTTTGGACAGCCGCCTCATGCCGCGGGCGAGCTCCGTCAAGGGGGCGCCCAGCAAGATCCAGATCGCCGCGGCCAGGACGGCGAGGCCGCCGACGGAGACGGCCAAGAAGAAGATGTCGCGGTCCCTCTGGGCGTCCACGAGCTGCTTGCCCGTCGTCGCGATCTTCCGGCGGGCGTTTCCGTAAACCTCCTCCACGTCGTTCACCTCGATCAAAAGCTGGACGTAGAGCTGCTCGATCCTCGCCTTTTGGGTCTTCCCCAGCATGCTCTCGTCGAGGGCGCTTTGCGTCGCCTCGAAATACAGTTTGGAGAGCGAATCCAAATCCGATTCGGCGCCGGGCAGGCGGACGGGGTGAATCTTCACCAGGATTTCGGAAAAGCGCTTGCGGTTAATCTCCAGGTTCCTCAACTGCGTCGGCTTTGGGTTCTGCCAGGCGAGGCCCCACAAGGCGTGGTACCCCTCGAGGGCCGTCTCCAATTCGCTCACCTCCTCCAGGTCCCGGTCGGCCTCGGAGGTGAGGAAGGCGACGGACTCCCGGATCTCATCCAAGGCCCGGGTCTGGTAGACGCGCAGGGCAAACCACAGCCCGACGATCAAGATAAAGAGGAAGGTCAACAGCCCGCGTACGGTCAGTTTCACGAAGGGTAAATTTACCAGAAACGGGGCCTAGGCGCCCCATTTAATGGAGCAGCCCATGGCGGGGGTCAGGGGGGCGCGGACTTCTTTTTGGGAGACTAAATCTTCGAGGGCGTTGCGAAGGTCGTGGGAAGTCGCCCCCTTGGGGTCCTTGTAATTGTCGTCCACGCGCCCGTGGTAGCGGAGCTTGCGGGCGGCGTCGAAGACGTAGAATTCCGGCGTGCACGCGGCGTCGTAGGCGCGCGCGACGGCCTGGGACTCGTCGCGGAGATAGGTCCAGTTGAAGCCCATGGCCTTGGCGCGCTCGACCATCTTCTCAAAACGGTCGTCCGGATAATGCACGGTCTCGTTGGCGTTGATGCCGACGAAGCGGACGCCCTTGCCCTGAAACTGCTCTTGGAGGGCGATCACGCGCCCGTCCCAGCCCTGGACGTACGGGCAGTGGTTGCAGGTGAAGAAGACGACCAGGACCTTGGCGTCCTGGAACGACGAGAGCGTATAGGTTTTCCCATCCACGGCGGGCAGGCGAAAATCCGGCGCGGCGTCGCCCAGCTTCAATTTACAGTTGTCCTTGGAAGGTGTCGGCATGATCCCGCATTCTGGTGCGGGACCAACGGAAAGTCAATTTAAGCGGCGATGAAGGAGGGTTCTTCGTCGACGACGGCGTACAGCTCCTGGTCTTCGCCTTCACGGCCCTCGCGCGGGTTCCGGCCGTCGCGCCCCTCGCGGGAGCCGCGGCCTTCGCGGTCGCGCCCGCGCGAGCCGCCGTGCTGGTCGTTGGCGGAGTCGCGGGCCACCACGCGCTCGATGCCGCGCTCCGTGGCGCGTCCGTCGGCCCGGACGAAGATCGCGTCGTTTCCGAGGCGCACGCCCTGAAGATACTGCGCCGGCACATAAACGGATGCGACGATGGGGCCAAAGCCGAACCCGTCACCGCGGAAGTGATCGCCGGAGCCGAGGCTGTAGCCAGCCAGCGAACCGAACTGCCCGCGTATCTCGCCGAAGGAAGAGGGCCCGCGGCCCGAGGCTCCCGGCAATTCGCCCGAATCGACGGCAACCTCGATGCGTCGGTTCTCCGGAACATAGCGAATGACGAGGGGGATCGAGGCCTCCCGATCCGCCGGGCCGGCGGCGCCGTAACGCGCCTCATATTGCCGGACGACGTTGGCCAGAGCCCCGCGCACCTGCGCGATCTTCGGCGCGAACTCGGGCGTCGGATGAGTCAGCAGGGCCATCAAATCGGAGGTCGGACGCTCGGTTGAGGACGGACCGAAAACGGCCTGGAAGAAGGCGGCCTCGCGCGTCGCATCGCTGGGCGGAAACGACAACACCGCCCTCAGCTCAGGGGATAAGTAGGCCGGGAAAGAGAACGTAAAGGGATTCAGGACAGCCGGGACCGACGACGACCTCACGACCGCCGGAACGAAGTTCGAAGAGGATCCGTCGGCGCCGTTGTCGTTGTGAACGCCTCCGAAGGAACCCGTCACGGCATCCAGAACCGAAACCGCCGGGATAAATTCAACGCCGCCGAAAGAAGCCGCGGAAACCATCGGGGAGCCCAAGCCGTTGTCGTTGACCGGAGCGCCGTCGCCGGCGACCAAGGCCGTTCCGTTGCCGGAGTAGGACACGGCGTTTCCGCCGATCGCGGAACCGTTGCCGCCGTTTCCGGCGCCTTGGCCCGAGCCATTGCCGCCGTTGCCGCCAGCATTGTTGCCCGCGTTGCTGCCGCCGTTGGAAACCGAGGGAGGCAGGGTGGCCTGGACCTCCGCGTACGCCTGCTGGGCGCCTTCAAACTCGCACGGATTCTCTTCGCCAATCTCTTCCAAGGCCTGGCGAACCTGAGCTTTGAACTGTTCCTCGCGACCCTCCCGGCGGGCCAAACGGGCCGCTTCGAGAAGGGCCGCGCGACCTTCCCTTCCCATCTCTCCGGGGGATCCGGACTGACGCAGGATCTCGTCTAAATTTTCCGGATTCCTAGGATCAAAGCAGACTTGGAGATCGGGATCTTCCTCGGCGGGAACGCCACAGACCGCCGGCTCGGCGGCGGAGACGACGCGGAAGACGCCGGGGCTCGTGAAATGGCCGTTATGGGACACGAGACGGGAACCCGCCTCGACGAGGGAAAGCTCGCTCAGCGGGGCGACCGTGCTGCTGGTGCCCGTGTCGAGATAAGCGTTGTTCCCGCTCACCCCGACCAGAGTCACCGCTTGGCCCTGCCACAGGACCGCGCTGTTGATCAGTCCGACCGCTTGTGCCGCTTCAAGACCCATAAAATGCCCGGACGCACCGCTCCTTACTGGAATTATCGGCCCTACTTTGGTGACGAGTTACGCTTTTATACTAAATTTTCTGCTGCCCTGCAGCACAATAAGTTTGAATTTTGATCATTTTGATAGCAACTTATTTAAAGTCGTATAATTACAATTATTACCTATAGTTATAAACGTTTAATGACTCATCTAACTTATTTTTGTTAAGATTCGCGTCATGGACGCCATCTCAGAAAAGCCGAAGGAGTCCTTCCTGGAGGTCTACCGGACCAAGCACACCCATCCGGTGAACAAGGTCCTGCATACGATCGGCATCCCGGCCATTGTCGTGTCGCTGGTAGTCGTCTTTTTTAACTGGAAGATCGGTCTGGCGCTGTTCGTAGGCGGGTGGGCCCTTCAGTTCGTCGGGCACATTTTCGAGGGGACGCCGCCGGCCTTTTTCAAAAATCCCATCTATCTGATCGTGGGGCCGATCTGGTGGGTTAAGAAGCTTCTTTCTCGAGATCGTTCAAAAACCTCTGCAACTTCCCCTTGATGCCGGCCTCCTGCTGGATCTCCTCGCCGCCGCCGTACAGCTCCTTCACCTTGGCGATCAGGCGGTCGTATTCGCCGTCGATGTCTTCCAGGTCCACATCGGTCAAGCGCGGCCATTCGCGCTTCAGGTAGGATTTCACGGCCGGCCAATGGGCCTGCATGCGATTGGGAGTGATCATTCCGTCACACCTTTGATGGGATACCGCCGGTTGTCAACGGTGAGGTAAAAGCCCTTCGCCTTCGAATCGAAAGCGACATGCTCCGCCAGGTCCAGATAGGACGTGCGGTTGAAGCGGGCCGTGAATTTTCCGCCGCGGATGCGGCAGTACAGGACGTTCTTCGCGCCCACGAAGAGCGTGGACGGATCCAAGTCTTCTTCATAGCCGCCCGGAAACGTCAGTCGCACCGACTTCGGCGCGAACGTTACCTTTTGGATGACGTAAGGCACGTCCTCCGCGGCGATCCGGCAATCTTCGCCCATACAGAAAACGCGCCATTTCTCCCCGTTTTTGGCCTCTTCGGGAGGGAGATCGGCCAGGCCCTTCATGAACATTTGAAGCGTGGCCGGATCGTCGAACTCGGCGCCGTCGTGCCAGAGATGGCCGTCGGAGTCGATATAGTAATGCCATACCCGTTCGGGTTCTTGGGTCTCAGGCATGCAGGAAGGATAACGCGGATGGCGTTAAGGCTTCAAACCGGGATTCGGGTGCTTCTTCTTGGGCGGGTCTTGGGGCGCGCGCGGCGTAACGGCCGGGTTGTTCTTGAACATCGGCGAGAGGTCGGCGTTCACCTTGCCCCACTCGGGGGCGTCGTCCACCGAGGCCACGATGGCCTCCACCGGGCATTCCGGCAAGCAGGCGCCACAATCGATGCAGACGTCCGGATCGATGACCATGAACTTCTCGCCTTTATAGTCGCCGGGGTAGATGCAGTTGACGGGGCAAACGTCCACGCAGTCCGCATATTGCTCGCCCAAACACTCCTGATTGATCACATAAGGCATAAAGTCTCCCTGTCTTCCTTTTATCCAGCTTCGCTGGACGACGTGTCGCGGGAAGCGACCTGGAAGTCGCAAATTTAAGGGATCACTTAGGGACCGTCAAGTTCTGCAACTGCTGAAAAGCATTTTCAATTTTGGCGGCAAGATCGAAATCCATGCGGGTCAAGCCGCCGGCGTCGTGGGTGCTTAAGGTTAACGTCACGTTTTTATAATCATGCAAAAAGATGTCGGGATGGTGATCCATGCCCTCGGCCTCCGCCCCCACCCGGTTCACGAAGTCGAGAGCCGCCGTAAAATTTTTTAGGATATAAGTCCGGTGGATGGCCTGTTTCCCTTCCAATAGGGTCCAAGTTTCCGTTTTCTTTAGATATTCGGCAATTTCGTTGCCGGAAAGCAGTTTAGCCATTCCGCCCCCTTTCGCATACTGAGATCATCAATCTTTCTGCCAGTCTACGCAACTCGAAGTCATTTACAGATCGAAATGCAGCAACATTCCGGGTTTTGCGTCGATAACCAAAACGGAGCTGGATTCACTTTAGAGAACACAACCGATGCCTCAACCGACCTTAGAACAAGTGCTGAACTTCTTCCGGGATCACGCCCTGCCCGCGA
>DASUFF010000152.1:0-2138 GCA_036274695.1 bacterium
TACATGCGCGACGTGAAGATCTCCTCCATCTACGAGGGCACCAACGGTATCCAGGCCTTAGACCTCCTCGGCCGCAAGCTGCCTCTCAACGGCGGCCAGACGGTGCAGCAGTTCTACGGGATGGTGGACGCGTTCCTGACGAAGAACGCGAACGATCCGGCGCTCAAGGCCGAGGTCGCCGAGTTCAAGAAGTCGCTCGACACCATCGCCCAGACGGCGATGAGTTTCATGGAGATGACGGGCAAGGGCGACTTCAACTACCCGATGCTCTGCGCCTCGGATTTTCTCTCGATGTTCGCCGCCGTCGTCGTCGGCTATTTCCTGCTCGACCAGGCCGTCTTGGCCCATTCGAAGCTGGAGGCCTTGCTGAAGGAAAAGGCAGAGGATCCGTCGCAGCACAAGAGCTTCATCAAGAACAACGACGAAGCCGCCTTCCTGGACGGCAAGATCAAGATCGCGCGTTTCTACGTGCAGCGCCTGCTGCCCCAGGTCCGCGCGACGGCGAAGTCCATCCAATCCGGCGACCGGAGCGCCCTGGAGATCATTCTGTAACCCGAATTGGCATGGAATATGTGAATGCATATTCCGCGCCAAGTTTTTCGGACCCTGCCCCATTTTCCCGATCCGACTTCCTGCGGTAGGCGTACAATTTTTGTTCATGAGAACCAATCCGGTCGTCCGGTGGGGGATCGCCTTGGCGGTGATCGGGGGCTTGCTCGCCTCGGGCCTCGCCTTCGGCGACGAGGCCAAAGAGGATTGCGCCCTGAACGCGGGCGTCTGCGGTTGTTCCTACGGCCGGGTGCTCTGTTGCGACGGCTCCTACGCCGCGCAGCGCTTCACGAAGGACGGCAAGGTCGAACAGAACGCCTGCATGGAAACGATCAGCGGCGCGAGTGTCCAACCCAGAGCGGCCCCGCTGCCGACATATCACACGCCGACCAAGAGCAGTCGCTTCCTGGCGCCTTCCCAGGAGATTTACTGGAGAGGATCGATCTTCGACCGGTAGATTTCAGGCCGCCTTTTCCAGACAGCACTTTTTGTATTTCTTCCCGCTCCCGCACGGGCACGGGTCGTTGCGCCCGACGTCGGGGCCGGTGTTGACGATGGGTTGCTTGGTCGGAGGGAGCACGGGGGATTCGCGGAAGCGCAGTTTCTGGTCGTCCTTGGAGAGCTGGGCGATCTCCCAGCGTTCGGATTCGGACAAGCCGTTCTGCCACCACTCAACGCCCGGCTGGACGATCTCGGAGATGGCCTGCATGTTTTTGGGGATCTTCTTGCCGGTGGTCTCCTGATAGCGCTCCATGATGATGCGGATCAGGCGCTCCTGGGCCTTCTGGATCTTCTCGTGGCGCTCCTTGGCCTGCTTTTCGGGAATATTGTGCCGGCGCGCGATGTCGTCCACCGCGCAATCGAAGCACATGATTTTGACGACCGGGTTCTGGGGCGTCGCCTTGGTGGTCGTGCCCATCTTGCCCTTCTTGTGGCAGATGGCGCAGACACAGCGGCCCCACTTGAGGATCTCGCCTTCGACCTTGGCCTGAATCCTCTTCTCGATCACGCGTTGCTGCATCATAAAAGACTCTCCTCGAACCTTCAGATAATCACCAACGATCGAGGCGGCGCAAGGGCTTAAATCAAGTCTCGCCCGGCCGGATCCACTTGGTCCCTGAGGGGGCGCGGAAGGCGGCCATCGCGTCCAAAAGGACGGAGGGATCGTCGCCGGTCAGGACCAGATCGCGGTATTTTTCCTTCACGAAACGCCGGGCGACCATCTGTTCTAAAAAGGCGAGCAGGCCGTCGTAATAGCCCTTCACGTTCAGGAATCCGCAGGGCTTGCGGTGGAGGCCCAGTTGGGCCCAGGTAAGCATCTCGAAGATCTCCTCCAGGGTCCCCCATCCGCCGGGCAGGGCGAGGAATCCGTCGGAGAGCTCGAACATCTTCATCTTTCGCTCGTGCATGGAGGCGACCTCATGGAGGCGGGTCAGCCCCCGATGCGCCACCTCCTTGCCGAACAGGGGATGCGGAAGGACGCCGACCACCTCGCCCCCGGCGGCCAGGGCCGCGTCGGCCAGCGTTCCCATCAGGCCCACGCCGGCGCCGCCGTAGACGACGGTGATCCCACGCTGCGCCAGGGTTTC
>DASUFF010000153.1:0-2537 GCA_036274695.1 bacterium
CGTCGATCTTCCTCCGGAAGAATCCGCCGGTCTCGACCGGGCCTTGAAGAAAAACAAGCTGGACCTGATCTACCTTTTGACCCCCACCAGCGACGCCGAGCGCATCCGCATCGTCTGCAAGAGGGCGCGCGGCTTCGTTTATTTCGTTTCGATCACCGGCATCACCGGCGCCGGCTTGAACGCCGAAGGCGAGATCCGGAAAAAAGTGGCCGAGATCCGCAAGCGGACGAAGCTGCCCATCGCCATCGGCTTCGGCATCTCCAAGCCGGAGCACGCGCGCGCCATGGGTCGGATCGGCGACGCCGTGGTGATCGGCAGTTCGGTCGTGAAGATGATCGAGGCCGGTCGCGGCAAGCTTCTTGAAAGAAAACTCGAGTCCTTCATCCGCTCCATGAAATCGGCCGCCAACGGGGGATAACCGCCATGAACCAAGCCGTCCTGTACGAAGCGAAGGGCGCGGTCGCGCACGTGACGCTCAACCGTCCCGACCAAATGAACGCCATGGACATCTCGCTGATCGAGGGACTGGCCGTCGCCATGGAGAAGGCGAGGGCGCCGGAGGTCCGCGCGGTGGTGCTCAAGGCCAACGGCCGCGTCTTTTGCGCCGGCGGCGACATCCGCAAGTTCAACGAGTTCATCGATCAAGGCACGACGATCCCGGAGGCCATGCCCGACCGCCTGCACGAGATGGTGGAGACGATGCGGAATCTGGAAAAGCCGATCGTGGCGTCGGTGCACGGCGCGGCCGCCGGGGCCGGCGCGCCGCTGGCGCTCGCCTGCGACTTGGTGGTCGCCGCCGAGGACGCCGTCTTCAATTTCGCCTACGCCCGCATCGGGCTGACGCCCGACGGCAGCTCGACGTATTTCCTCCCGCGCCACGTCGGCATGAAGAAGGCGACCGAGATCTTCATGATGCTCCCGACCTACACGGCGAAAGAGGCGATGGAGTTGGGATTGATCAACTGGGTGGTGCCGGCCTCCGAACTGGCCGCAAAGACCGAGTCCGTCGCCCGCCAACTCTCCGAGGGGCCGACGGCGGCCTTCGGCCGGTTGAAGAAACTGATGAACGCCACTTACGATAACACCCTTCACGACCAGCTCGCGTTGGAAACGCGGCAGATCTGTGATTCAAGCGCGACGGCCGACTTCCGCGAAGGCATCAAGGCCTTTTTGTCGAAGAAGACGCCGCAGTTCAAAGGTGTATAATCCGTCACCATGGCCAAAGACCCTTATGAAATCCTAGGCGTCGCCCGCTCCGCCTCCCAAGACGAGATCAAGAAGGCTTACCGGAAGCTCGCTAAGCAATTTCATCCCGACGTCAACAAGGGCGACAAGAAGGCCGAGGAGAAGTTCAAGGAAGTCTCTCAGGCCTACGACGTCTTAGGCGACGAGGAGAAACGAAAAAAGTACGATCAGCTCGGGTCCTGGGCGGATCAGCAAGGCGGCTTCGATCCGCGCCAGGCCTACCGCACCTACACCTGGACCTCAGGCCCGGGCCAGCCGGGCGGGGCGGAATACGACATGGGCGACATCTTCGAGAGCGTCTTCGGCGCCGGTTTCGGCCGGTCCGCCGGAGGCGGACGGGGACGCGCCCGCGGCTCGACGCGCGCCGAGTGGCCGTTCGGCGGGATGGACGGCCAGCAGGAGGAAGATCACGCCCAGCACGCGCAAGACGTTCAATCGACCATCGAGATCGGTTTCGAGGAGGCCGTGAACGGCGCCAAACGCCGGATCGCCATCTCGCGCAACGGTCACGAAGAGAAGATCGACGTGAAGATCCCCGCCGGCATCCGGGACGGCGGCAAGATCCGTATTCCCGGCAAGGGGACCGGGCACGGCGATCTCTACATCCAGATTCGCGTGACTCCCCACCCGAAGTTCTGGCGCGTCGAGGACGATCTCTACGTGAACGTCCCCATCACGGTGACCGAGGCGGCCCTGGGCGCCAGTGTCCGCGTTCCCACCATGGACGGGGCGGTGAATTTGAAGATCCCGCCGGGAACCTCCTCCGGCCAGAAGTTCCGGCTGAAGGGGAAGGGAGTGGTCCACATGGATCACTCGGGGCACGGGGACCAGTTCGCCGTCATCAAAATCGTCGTCCCGCCCGACTTGGACGAAGAAACCAAGGAACTTTTTCGGAAAATCCACGAAAAGACTCAAGGTTTCGATCCCCGCGCGCCTTGACACCGCCGGATGGTCATGCAACCCTAAAACTGTATGAAAACACTCAGGATTTTGACTTTCTGCGTCATCGGCTCTCTCATTATGATGCTGGGGGTGATCGAGAACGCCTGCAGCCCCTCGAAGATCGCCTCCGATCTGACCTCGGGCATCTTCAAGGAGGGGGCGCCCATTTTCGAGCAGGAGGGCGACGTCGATACGGCGGAGGTTTCGGGGCTCGCGATGATCAAGACCCTCGAGGTCTTCAATTTCCAGAACCCGTCCAACAAGAATTACCTGAACCTGCTGGCGCGTTCCTATGCGACGTACGCCTTCGGCTTCTTCGAGACGCGCATGGTGCAGTACCAGTTCAGCGA
>DASUFF010000154.1:0-2140 GCA_036274695.1 bacterium
CCTCGAGGTGGCCCGAGACGATGCCGAAGGCGGCGAAGCTCTGGGCCCGCTCGGCCCACAGCAGGTAGCTGAAGACGGCGCCGTTCGAGAAGCCGGCGGCGTAGACGCGCTTGTCGTCGGCGGCGTATTTCTCGCGCAGGGTGGAGATCATCGCGTCGACGAACTTCAGGTCGCGGTCTCCGTATTCACCCTTTGCGTCCTGCCAGCCGGGACCTGTCCTTTGGGGATCGCGCCGGGATGGCTTCGTGAGGCCTTGCGGGTAGACCACGACCGCCTCCGGCCAGAGGTTTTGGATTGCGTTCGGGGATTTCGCCCCCTGGTTCATGTTGCCGCCGAAGCCGTGGAAGAAGAAGACGACGGGAGCCTTGGCACCGGCGGAGGCGGTGGGCGTGAAGACCAACGCCTGACGCGTGACGCCCTCGACGTTCCAGGTCATGACCGTCCCGGATGCTTGAGCCCGGGCTTGGGCCCCAGCCAGCAGGGCGAGGACGATCAAGACCGGTCGGATGAATCGAAGAAGGTGTAAGCGTTTCACAAAACCCCGCAGTCTTTGAGGAAGGCCAGGACATCCGGACCCCAAATTTCGGTGCCCGCTTCGAAAGTGGCGAAACCGCCGTGGCCTTCCGCGTTGGTGGTGCCGAAGGGCGGATAGATGTTGTACCGGTTCGGCGCGCCCTTGCTCTCGATGATCGGGCCCATGACCTTGCTGGGTTCGATGCTGTAGTCGTTCTCGGCCTGGATGAGGAACATCGGCACCGTCGGCTTCTGCACCCAGGATGTCAGCCAATCGCCGAAGTCCGGTCCCCAGGACATCGCGCCCGGGGCGAAGGGAATCGCGCAACGGATCCCCAATCCCTTCTCGACCGAATTGGCGGCGGTTAAGACCGTCTGAATGCCTCCATAGGAGATTCCACTCACCACCAACCGGTCGGGATCGACGAAGGATTGGGTCTTGAGCCACTGGATGGCGGCGACCACGTCGGCGTTCGCTTCTTCATGAAGGCCTTCGACTCCCGCCAGCATCTCCGAGGGCGAGAGACCTTCGGCCTTGAGGGAGGCGGTCCGGTCGCCGATGCTCGGTCCGGCGTCCGCCGACAGACCGTGGCCCGTTCGGTGCGGGGCGAAGAGGACGAACCCTTGAGCCACGTAGAGCTTCGCCAAGTTCTCCACTTCGTGGATCGTCGGATTCTCCTCGCTCCCGTGATTGTAGATGATGGCGGGGTAGGGCGACGTGCCTCCCGCCGGTTTATAAAGGTAGCCGTGCAGGGTGACGCCCCCGCTCGGAAACGCCACCACCTCCGCCGTCAGCTCGGAGGACGAGGAGTTCGAGGTGGACGGTGTCGACGCGACCTGGGAACAGCCCAGGGCCAAAGTCAGAAGAAGCGGCGAAACGAGCGATAAGAATCTTCGGATGCGATACATACGGACCCCTTGGAGGGATCAGACAAGCAAGGGGGGTGCCAACCCTTGAAATGGCATATTTATTGATTTTATTAGGAATTTTAATGGGAGCTTTTGCCGAGTAGGAGAAGCAGTTCTCAAAATAGGAAAAGGACGATTTCACCGGATCGTCATTCGTGAACCGGCTGGGAGAGTTCCAAGAGCAGGCCGCCTGTGGATTTGGGATGGACGAAAGCGATTTTTTTCCCGTGCGCGCCGATGCGGGGCTTCTCATCGATCAACTGGACGCCCGCCGCCTGATAAGCCTTGAGCGCCGCGTCGATGTCGTCGACCTGGATGCAGATGTGGTGGAGCCCGCCGCGCCCGCCGTTCTTTTCGATGTATTTTCCAATGGGGCCGTCGGGGGAGGTGGATTGCAGCAGTTCCAGGTTCGTTTCGCCTACGCCGAAGAAGGCGGTCTTGGCCTTTTGTTCGGCGACTTCCTCGAAGTGCTCGGGCGCCTTGCCCAGGAGGGCGGTGTAGGTTTTGACGGCGTCTTCTAAATTCGGGACCGCGATGCCGATGTGGTCGATTTTTTTGAATTTCATCACGTTAAGAAACTACGTTGATCCCCTGATGTCAACGGATCAAGCCCTCCCGACTTCGCTTATCATAATGAGAAATTTACCATTTTGAGAGTTCTAAGAGAGGCGCTTACGATCATGGGAATTTTTAAAAGCCAATTACTATTAGGTGGATA
>DASUFF010000155.1:0-35712 GCA_036274695.1 bacterium
CTATCTCACCGATTTGGGACCGAGCCCGTTGATGGAACGGCTCATCGCGCAAGGGTATATCCCCATCCCCTGCGGTTTGACCGCGGGGGCCAACGGCGGATCGGGCCTCTATAACGGCCACGGAGCCGTGGGCAACCCGCGTACGCCCGGCCACGACACGGGAGGGTCGTCGTCCGCCGCCGCCTATATTTTGAGCCTTGAAGACATGCCGATCCGGTTGGCCATCGGCACCGACACGGGAGGCTCGATCTCTGCCCCGTGCGGAGCGGCGAAGCTCTACGGCTGGGTGCCGGAAAAGGACGCCCTCTCCCGCGTCAATATGATCCCCTTCGCGACCCATCTGGACACGCCGGGCGTGATGGGCGTCGACCGCGACGAGGTCTTGCGTCTGGCCAAGGCCCTCACGTTGCCCGTCTATCAAAGCCATTACGACGTTCCGGCGGAGGCGCCGGGGGTATTTTACTTCGAGGCCGATGCGAAGCACGTCTCCGCCGATTCGCGGGCCAACTTCGACCGCCGGATCGGCGAGCTGCGCGCCGCGGGTCTTCCGGTGGCGGCCTTGGACGAACGCTTCGCGGCCGTCCGCCGGATTCCGCTCGATCTTTACGCCGATTCCTACGTCGCCGCGGCCTTTACGCTCATGAATCCGCTTCAAGTCAACGTTCTCGAGCCGCAGCGCTACATCCTGGACCGCAACCTCCAAAACCGTCTGGCCAAGGCGGCGGCCCTGCTCAAGGACGGGGCCCTCTTCGACCGCCATCTCGCTCTGCACGTTCGTTTCCGGAACTTGGTCCACAAGATGTTCCCTTCCGGCTCCGTTTTCGTGGCGCCGACCCCCGAGGCCGTTCCGCTGAAGGACTTCCGCCCCAACGGCACCGCCGGCGCAAAGCTCGACAGCCACGACATCCTGGGAGGCATGCTCAAGAACCGGACGGACCGCGCCCTCTTCATCGATCCGGAGCGCCGGCTGGTCATCGAAGGCCGGACGGGCGACATTCTCGCGGCGGCCTTCGCCCGCGCCGAAGCCAGGCCGGAGGTTCGAGCGGGCGAACCCGAGCCGCACCTGGTCATCGAGAATTCGGCGGCGCTCGAGGAGGTTTATACGGAGATCTACGACCGTTATCCCGCTCTCATTGAGGACAAGGCCGCCTACGGAAAGCTCGTTGAGGCGTTGGGCAAAAGAATACTGACCCTGTGGAAGGCCGACGAGGACCGCTTCCGTCCGGGCTTCAAGGTTCCGTCGATCTATGTCGACGACGTCATGGCGACTCTCTACGGCGCCCTGTCCCGCACGGGGCGGCGGGAACTTCTCGAACGCCTCAAGGCCGACGACCGGAAACGGAAAGACCGCGAAAGCCACGAGCGTTTGAAGGCGGGGATTTCGAAGGATTCATCCGTCTTCCGGGCCGCCTCCTGAACGGACCGAAAAAAGAGATGACCATCGCGGCCCGTTGATCTTAACTACAGGCCGATGAGGCGCTGGATTTCCATCTTCCTGCGCGGCCTCACGTTCCTGCTCGTTGCGGTCACCGTCTCGTCTCCCCCGGCGCATGCCTGGCGGGAGGCGCCCCGTACGCCCAAGAACCAGCCGCCCTCGGTCGAGGTCTGCCCCGGCCGCGTCACCGTCGTCGGAGCGAAGCTGTTCAAGCTGACAAAGGTCGAAAGATCCTTCGTCTGCGGCGACTCCGGCTCCGACTCGTGGAAGAGAGTCCCCATGTCCCAGGCGAAATACCACCTGCGGACCTTCCTGCAGGAACGCGGGCGCTATCAGCCGGAGTTCTCGGAGGACGGCGACCGCCTGATCGTACGCCTGGGGCCTTTGACCCGCGTCCGTTCGTGGACCGTCAACGGCGCCCCGAAGGACGCCGACGTCCAAGACCGCCGCCGCGTCAAGGGACGCATCCTGACCCCGAAGCTTTTGAATGAGATCGAGCAGTGGCTCGTCCGCAGGCTCAAATCCCGCGGCTATCCGTGCCCCGACGCCAAGTCCAAGGCCGATCCGGTCACCGGGGACGTCGTCGTCGAAGTGACCCCAGGCCCTCAACAGAACGTCATCGCCGTCACCGAAGAGCCGGTACTTCGGATGAACCCGGGCGTGCCCCGCCGCTTCGACGCCTTCAAGGTCGGCAAGCCCTTCAACGACGATCTGCTCAGCCTGTCCGCCGACCGGATCGAGACGGACGGACTCCTGCAAAGCACTTATTTCAAGACGACCTGCGAGCCCGAAGGCGCCGTCCTGGAGCAGAAGACCTTCGCGGGCCGCCCGCGGATCGTGAGCGTGGGATTCGGGGCCAACACCGAAGGCGTCGTCCTCGTGAAGGGCTCGTGGAAGCACACGCGGCTGGAGGACAACGCCTCGCTCTTCGAGGCGGAGGGCTTCGCCTCCTATAAGCGGCAGAAGCTCGCCGTCTCCTCCAGGCTCTATCCCTTCAAGCCGACGTCCCGCTGGCACTTGCTGCCGATCGGGGAGATCGACCACCAACGCGAATCCGAATTTCATTTCCTCTCCGGGGACGTTCAGATCAACGCCGCCGGAGGCTGGGACGATCAAAAGATCGGGTTTAAATTCAGCTTCGGGCCGGACTTGAACTACGTGGAGACCTACCGCGGCGCCCAACCGGGGCTGACGCGCTTCCTCACGCTCCGCTCGCGGATCGAGCTGATGAGCCACTATTTCGAATACTACCTGACGCGACCGAGGACGGGTTACCGCGCGAGCTTCACCGTCAACTTCGGCAACAGCAATCTGCTCTCGGAGGTCACGGCCCAGCGCTTTCTCCTGGACGGCGAGTACCTCTACAACTTCAGGCACTACGAGCCTCCCCTGCTCGTCTTCGGCGTCCGCGGCGGGCTCTACGGCACCTTCGCCCGGGGCGACGCGGCCACGCTGGCCAAGCTGCCGCCCAATTACCGTTTCTACCTGGGCGGCTCCCCCGACCTCCGCGGCTGGGGACGGCGCGAGCTCCCAAGCGAGGACGGCGCCTTGAGCGCGGCCTTCTTGAGCTTCGAGATCCGTTTGGCCGAGCTCCTTCCCGGGGGCTTTCAGCCCTTCGGTTTTTTCGACGCCGGAATTTTCGGCTCCAAGGCCCTTCGTTTCGACGCGCCCGTGTATTACTCTCCGGGGGGCGGGCTGCGTTGGGAGTCCCCCGTCGGGATGATCCGCGGCACGGTGGGGCATGGTTTCAAGGCGGGCGGGAACCAGGCGGGCACGAAGGACGGCCACTGGCAGTTCTACGTGAGCTTCGGAGAGGAATTTTAGCGATGAAATTCTTGAAAAAATTCCTGCTGGTCTCCTTCATCACCGGCGCGGCCCTGTCGGTCGCCGTCGCCGTTTTCGTCGGCATGGTCCTGTCGTGGCCGGGAATGGTCGTGAATCCCACCGTTCTCAAATGGGCGAAGCCCCTCGCCTGGCGGTACGGCTACGAGGTCGACTGGGGCTCGGCCGACGTCAAAGCGGCCTCTCTCTCACCGCTCCACCAGCGTTACGACTTGGCCTTCTCCGACCTCTGCGTGGCCTCGAGGGACAAGCTGAAAAGCGGCTGTTTCCGCACCTTGACCGTCTCCTTCGAGATCGCCTGGGACGGCGGCCTTAAGTTTCCGGCCTTCGGGCCTTTGAGCGCCGCCGGCGGGACGGCGACGCTGTCGTTTCCGCCTTCGGAGGCGCCGGAGACGCGGCCGGCCGAAGCGCCGAAGCTGAAAATTCCCAAAATCGTCCTTCCCGGGCCTTTCCGCCAAACGCGTTTCCAGCCCGTCGTCATCGACGTTCAGCGCCTGGCTGTGATCACCGAAGAGAAGATCCGGGCGGGGGGCCTCCTGCTCTCCACCCTCCCCGATCCGTTCGAGCACTTGGGGACGGTCGTGCTCCAGGCCGATCTCTTCGAAGGATTCGGTTTGGAATCCCTAAGCGCGAGCGCGCGCGTCTCGTCTCCCTCCCGCTTCCTCGAGAACGACTGGAACCTGGACGTCTCGGCGGACGTCGTCAAGACGGGCGTCCTCTCCGCCGACGCCGAGGCGGAGATCTTTCCGTCGGGCGACGGCTCCTACACGGTTAACGTCCAGGCGACGGCCCGGATTCGGGAAGGCCGATACCGGCTGCAAACCGCCGCCGTTCTCGGCTCGGGGAATCTCGAGGGGAAGGTGACCGCCTCCGCCGTCGGGTTTACGCCGGAGGTTCAAGGGGCATACGCCCGCGACTGTCCCTACGGTTTCCGGGAAACGGAAGCAGGCAGCGGACGCGGTCGATTCCGCCTCGATTGTCCGATCAAGGTTGACCTCTCGCCCTTCCGCCTTCCGTCGGCGACGATGGCCAAGCTCGTGACCGTTCCCTACAACTTGGATCTCGTCGCCGTCGCGGAGCTCGAGACCGATTTGGTCCCGACTCCCGGAAGCAGGGTGAAGGGCACGCTGGACGTGACGCTCGAGCCCGTCTCGCGCGAGTTGATGGACGCGCGCGGAAGCGCAAAGACGCGATTCGCCGGAATCCCCGCCGATTTCCCCAAGGGCTGGGAGGCGACGACCGACTTGAACCTCTCCTTCGGCGTGAAGCGGTTTCAGAACTTGGTCCATGCCCTGGAGCGTTCCGCCTTCGCCGTCCCGGCCCCCGTCAACGCCCTGGACGGCACCCTGCAGGTCGATTTGAACGGCCGCACCGACTTGATCCGCACGCGCGGGACCTTTCCGCTAAAATTCGCCACGCATCTCAAATCGTCGAACCAGGACTTCGATACCGACGGAAAGGGGGAGCTTCAGTTGGCCTTCATCAAGCGGGGCTCCAAGACGGCCGTCGATATGGAGTTGCAGCTGGCGAACGTGAAGCTCGAGCTGCCGCGTTTCGGACTCTCCTCCCTCCCCTCGCTCTTCATGGACGGCCGCATCCACGTTCCGGAGGCGATGAAGAAGCAGGTCGTCTCCAACTTTTTCGAATACCATTTCAAGATCACGACTCCCAAGGAGCCGGTGCGGCTGGTTTCCGAATTGGTCGAGGAGGGCCTCCCGGTCTTCCTCGATCTGGACGTGACCCGGGAAAAAGTCTCCGGGACGGTGAAGGTGGGCGCCACCAATCTGCGCCTCTTCCGCCGGACGGCCCGCCTGGAAGGGCTGACGGTCACGCTCGCGCAACCGCCGGCCGCCAGCGAGGTGAACGGACGGGTTCGCGCCGTCTACGCCGAGTACAAGATCGACATGTGGATTCAGGGGACGGTGGCCAAGCCGCACGTCTACTTTGAAAGCGTCCCCCCGCTGGCGCAGGACCAGATGGTCGCGGCCCTCCTCTACGGCCGCCCCTTCGGCGACCTGAACAGCACCCAGAGTTCCAGCGTGGCGAACACCTCGCAGGCCCTGACCCAGAACTCGGTGGCGTTGGGCTCCCTTTTCTTGCTGGCCGCCACGCCCGTGGAGAACGTTAATTACAACCCCGACACGGGGGCCTTCGAAGCCAAGGTGAGATTGACCGACAACACGCTCTTGACCGTGAACACGCAGGAGCAGAAGCAGCAGTTCGGCGTGCGGAGGAACCTAAGCGGCAACTGGGTGGTGAACACCTACATCGAGAACGACAATGAGAAGCGCAAGCAGACGGGCGTGGCGCTGTTCGAATGGATCAAGAGGTACTGATGCCCCGGCCCAAAATTCTGATGATCCTGCCGACGGCGCGCGACTTGAGGCACTTGAGCGCCCCGGAAATCCGGTCGCGGTACGACTTGGCCTTCCTGGGCAGGGACGTCGAGAATCCCGGCGACCTGGACGCCGACGCCTTCTTGGAGCTGGTCCGCGCCCACGTCCGTCGGAAGGGCCGGCCCGACGGGCTCGTCGGCGACGACGATTATCCCGCCAACCTCCTGGCGGGCGTGTTGACCCAGGGATGGAAGCTCCCCGGCCCCTCCCCGCGCGCCCTGTGGCTCTGCCAGCACAAATTCTACTCGCGCGAGGCGCAGAAAAAACTGGTTCCCGAGGCGGTTCCGCCCTTCGCCTTGATCCCGGTGAACCGCAAATGGAAACGAAGCGGTCTGGACTTCCCTTTCTTCGCGAAGCCGGTGAAGGGCTATCTCTCCATCCTCTCCCGCCGCGTCGACACTGCGGCGGATCTCGCCCGGCTCCAGCGGGAGGCGCGCAAAAAGCTGCCCTATTTCCTAAAACCCTTCGGACGCGTCGCCGAACTTGCGAAATTATCCCGCGAGTTTCCCGCCGGCGGTTTGAACCTGGTCGGCGAAGGCCTCCTGGCGGGGCATCAAGTCACGCTGGAAGGCTACGTCTTCGGCGGCCGGGCGCATCTGATCGACATCGTCGACTCCCATTTTTATCCCGGCACGGGCAGCTTCCGCCGCTTCGAAACCCCGTCCCGGTTGCCGGAGCCCGTTCAGGAAAAGATGTTCCGGATCGCGAAGCGATTCGTCGAGGGCATCGGCTTCGACGGCGGCATTTTCAACGTCGAGTTCCTCTACGAACCCGAATCGGGAGTGGCGAAGATCCTCGAGGTGAACAGCCGCATGGCCTCCCAGTTCGCCGACCTGACGGAGGCCCTGCACGGGACGAATACCTACGAGATCCTCCTCGATCTCTCTCTGGGACGCCATCCCCACTTCCGCCGGTTCGCCGGCGAGGCGAAGACGGCGGCCAGCTTCGTGCTCCGGAAGTTCGAGGACGCTTTCGTCGCCCGCGTGCCTCGTGAAGCCGAGCTGCGGGACATTCGGAAAAAAGTCCCTGGCTCTTCGTTCGAGGTCTTGGTCGAGGAGGGCCGGCGTCTCTCGTCGCATTTTCAGCAGGACGACGAAAGCTACCGTTACGGCTTGATCAACGTCAGCGCCCGGGACCGCTCGGAGTTGCGGCGCAAGTTCGAGACCTGCCGGAGGCTGCTGCCCTTCCGGTTCACCAGGTAGTGGAGGCTGAACAGGTCCTTTTCGTCCTTCCAGAGGCCCTCGTGGCTCCATCCGGAGGCCGCGGCGAGGGCGTGGAAGTCGGAGACGGAATATTTGTAGGAATTCTCGGTGTGGATCGTCTCGCCCTCTTTAAAGCCTATTTCGGCTTCGCCGATGCGGACGGTCTGGTTCTTTAGGCTTTCGAGATGCATTTCGATGCGCCCGAGTTTTTCATCGTAAAAGGCGACGTGGCGGAAACGGGAGAGAATGAAATCGGCCTTCAGCTCGCGGTTGATCCGCTTCAGGACGTTGAGGTTGAAACGGGCGGTAACTCCGTCCCGGTCGTTGTAGGCTGCGTTTAAGACGGCGGCGTCCTTTTTCGTGTCCACGCCGATCAGCAGGGCGCCGTCCTTGCCCATCTCCGTCCGCACCGTATCCAAGAAGCGTTTGGCATCTTCAGGTTCGAAATTTCCGATGGAGGAGCCCGGGAAAAAAGCCACCTTGCGGCCCGATCCCGTGAACACGCGGCGTAAATCGAGGGGCGCCGTGAAATCCGCGCAGATCGCCGTCACCGAGATCTCCGGGTGGGCCGCCGCCAGGGCTCGGCAGCACTGGAGCAGATGGTCGCGGGCCATCTCGATGCCGACGTAGGCCGCCGGCCGGTCGAGCCCTCCCAGCACGACGTTCACCTTTCCGGAATTGCCGCAGCCGTACTCCACGAGCTCGCAGCGCGGGCCGGCGGCTTCCCGCAGGTCGGCCGCGGCCTTGGGCAGGATCGATTTCTCGACGCGCGTCGGATAATATTCCCAAAGTCCCGTGATCCGGAGGAAGAGGTCCGACCCCTCGCGGTCGTAGAACAATTTGGGCGGCAGCGATTTCTGTCTCCGTCCCAAGCCCTCCAAGACCTCCTGCAGGATGTTCTCCGGGGCCGGATGGCGGTCCTCGAAAAACAGGTTCGGTAAAAAGGCATTTCTGCGGGCGGTTTCGATGCTCATAGGTCCCTCGCCAATCGGATCCCGGAGAATTGCCAGCGGGCGTGCGGCGGAAAGAAATTGCGGTAGCTCGCGCGCACGTGGCCCCCGGGCGTCGCGCACGAGCCGCCGCGAAGCACCATCTGATTGCACATGAACTTGCCGTTGTATTCGGAGACCGCGCCCTCTTCCGGGCGGAAACCCGGATAAGCCGCGTAAGGGCTGGCCGTCCATTCCCAGACGTCGCCGAAGAGCTGTTGCGGGCGGCCGGCGTCGTCGCGGGCCGGGGACGGATGGAAGTTGTTCGCGTCCGCGAAATTTCCGTTCTCGGGGGAGGCTCCGGCGGCCGCCGTCTCCCATTCGGCCTCGGTGGGCAGCCGTGCCCCCGCCCAGCGGGCGAAAGCGTCGGCCTCGTAATAGCTCACATGGGCCACGGGCTCGCCCGGATCCGCGGCGCGCCGGCCGTAAAGCGTCGTCACCGTCCAGACGTTCCCTTCCTTCTCCCAATAAAGCGGGGCTTCCCAGCCGTTCGCACGGACCGCGTCCCAGCCGTCCGAGAGCCAGAACTTGGGAGAAGCGTAACCGCCGTCCTTGATGAACTCCAGGTACTCGCCGTTGGTCACGAGGCGTGAGGCGAGCGACCGGGCCTCGAGAAAGACGCGGTGGCGCGGCCTTTCGTTGTCGAAGGAAAATCCGTCCCCCTCGTGCCCGATCTTTTGGATGCCCTCCGGGTAGTCGAACCACGCCAGCGGGGGCGCCGGCTTTTGGGGCGCCCGGCCGGGACGCAGCAGATAGATCGGACGCCGGGGATTTGAAAACAGGATGTGTTTGATGTCGGTCAAGAGCAGCTCCTGATGCTGCTGTTCGTGATGAAGCCCCAATTCCAGCATCTTTCGGCCCTTCTCCCACGCGGAGGAGGAGGATTTGAGGCAAAAGCGCTCGACCCGTTCGTCGATCTCGCGGCGGTAACGATGGACCTCCTCCAACGTCGGCCGGGTGATCAATCCCCGTTCGTGCCGCGGGTGATGCGGGCCGACGCCCTTGTAGTAGGAGTTGAAAAGGCGGTCGAAGAGCGGCCGGTCGAATCCCGGGCGGTAATCCCCGTTTTCGGCGTCGCGGAGGAGGAAGCGGTCGAAGAACCACGTGGTATGGGCGAGATGCCATTTCGGCGGGCTGACGTCCGGCATCGTTTGAACGCCGTGGTCGTCCGTGGACAGAGGCGAGCACAGGGACACCGTCCTTTGTCGGACGTTCCGGAACCGGGCGCGGAAGGCGTCGCGTTCCGTCTCTTGCTCTTGAGCGGATGCCCCCAGGGGATCGGACATGGTGGAAGTCATCGTAAAACCGGCTCCCTAGCGATTCAACCTGATTCCCTCCTAGGGGAATCCCCGAGTCTCAACGTTTGTAATAGCGGCGGTTGATCTCGTCGTACCGGGCCTTCAATTCGTCCCGAAAGTCGGGATGAGCCACCGCGATGAGGCGCTCGGCGCGCAGCTCGTCGGGAACGCCGTACAGGTCGGCCACCCCGTATTCGGTGACGATATATTGGACGTAGTGCCGCGGCGTGCTGACTAAGCTCCCCGCGGGCAATTCGGGCACGATGTTGGAGATCTTCTTATTGTCGACGGTAGTCGTCGACTTCACGCAGATCAGGCTCTTGCCGTTCTCCGACTCGTAGGCCCCCTGCACGAACGATAGCTGGCCGCCGACGCCGCTGTATTGCTTGAGCCCGATGGCCTCGGAGCAG
The DNA here is from genome assembly GCA_036274695.1 of bacterium. Lineage (GTDB taxonomy): Bacteria > UBA10199 > UBA10199 > JACPAL01 > DASUFF01. Next base: position 9,573 of record DASUFF010000155.1, read on the forward strand.
ACTTGGCCGGCGAAATCGATCAGGAGGCCGGCGTTGATGCTGACCATGTTCGGATTTTTGGCGATGAAGGCCGGGCTGTTGACGGCGGAGACGGGCAGACAGACGGCTTGGCGCCGGTTCTTTCCCTTCCGTTCGTCCAGAAAATCATAGAGAGGCTGCGTGCCCAGGGCGAAGGTGAACACGCTTTGTCCGGCAAAGACGCCCTTGCCCCGGTTTGAGATCTTGCCGGCCTCCCACATCTTCAAAAAACCGTCGGAGACCAGCTCCGAATGGATGCCGAAGTCGCCCAATTTTCCCTCGGCCAGGCGGCCCGCAACGTAGTTCGGTATGCCTCCGATGCCGAATTGGAGCGTCTCTCCGCCTCGGATGAGGCTTAAGACGTTTTCGGCGATCTGTTTTTCAACGTCCTTGGGCGGGGGCGGCGGAATTTCGACTTGAGCCTGTTCGGATTCGAAGACGACGTCGATCTCATCGACGTGGATCTTGTTGTCTCCGTGCTCCGGCGATCCGTAGACCACGGGCATGGTCGGATTGATCTGGGCGATGCCGAGCCGGTTCGGGTCTTTGCAGGCGAGCCGGAACGGCACGTCCGCCGCGGCCCCGTGGGTGCCGAAGGTCACATACCCTTCCGCGTCCGGAGAGGACACCGTCGTGGCGACGATCCGCGAGGGCTTTCGTTTTTCGATGATCTCGAAGCCGGTGAAGTCCGCGGGCAGGTAATCGACGTGGGCCCCCTGCTCGTTCAAGAAGCGTTCGATGGGCCCGTAATAACCGCTGGTGATGTAGACGTTCGGGTTCTGCAGGATCGGGTACGGAAAGGCGAGCAGGCCGGTGAAGAGCTCCAGCCGCTCCCAGTCGGTCCGTTCGCTCAAGGCCGCCAGCAGGCCCATCGGCTGGCCGGTCGCCAAGGGAACGGCCAGCCGGTCCTTCGGCTGGAAGAGGCTCAAGACCTCGGCGAGCGTCTTTCGGTTCTTATTGCCCATTGCTGACGAACTTCGACATGTCCATGAAGGGCAGCGTGTTGCCCAGCATGATGCCCGGCAGCGCGCCGTTCCACTTCTTGACGGCCTCCAACTGGATCAATCCCTGGTTCTGTTTCAGGGCCTCCGACTGGATGCGGATGGCTTCGGCCTCGGCCTTCGCCTGGGCTACGCGCTGGGCGGCCTCGACCTCGATGCGCTTCAAGTCGTTGGAGGCTTTCAGGGCCTGCTGCTCGGCCACCTGCTTCTCTTCGACGGCCCTCTCGTAGTTGTCGGAGAAGTCGAAGCTGATGATGGAGAAGTCGTCGACGTCGATGTAGCGCGGCGTGAGCCGCTCCACCAGGGCCGTTCTGATCTCGTCCTTCACCTTGGGCCGCTCGGAGATGAGCTCGGCGGCGGTGAATTGAGCGGCGGCGGCCTTCACCGATTCCTGGATGGCCGGTTGAATGATGCGGACGTCGTAGTCCGTTCCGATTTCCTGGATCAGGCGATGCACTTTGTTCGGATCCAGGTGGAAATTCAGGGCGATCTTCGTATCCACGTTCTGGAGATCCTTCGAGTACGACAACGCGTCCACTTCCACCTTCTGCGTCTTCACATCGATCTTGATGATGTTCTCGACGATCGGCATGCGGAAATGGAGGCCTTCGCCCAGGACCTTGTCCTGGACGGCGCTGAAGCGCGTGACCACGCCGCGCTCGCCGGGCCCGACCATGGCGAAGGGGTTGAGCCATACGATGAGGACGAAGACGGCGAAGAGTATGGCGATCCACTTGCCGAACTTGACGGCGCTGCTGGCGGTTCCCGATTCCATGAATGATCCCCCTGTTTTTGGTTGAAGACGGCGAATTTACGGGCAATCGAGAAAAAACGCAACGATTTCGGAGGACTGGACGAAGCAGGCGCATGTTCGATTTTGTGCTGGCTCGTGGCTTTCGCGGGATCGTTTTTGGCCTGGAGAGCGTCCTGCTCGCGCCGACCCTCTCGGAGGGGGCGGTCGCGGACCTGGCGCGTTCCCTTCTTTTCCACCGGACCGTGATGGATCCGCGCAACGAGCCCCTTTCCCCCCTGTTACGCAATAAGCCCGGCATCAAGCACAAGGCCGCCTCCCTTCTGTCTCCTTTCTTTGCCGAAGGCGCCACGCCCCACGTTTCCTCTCTGTACGCCGGTTACGTCGGCTCCGAAAGACTGGCCTGCGAAATCCAGCGGATGAACGACGCGGGCCTTTTCGTCGCCGTGTGGGACAATTGTCCGGTCGGGACTACCAAGCGGGTGCACGAGCTGATCGACGGATATTATCCGGGCCTCTTTCCCCGCACCTCCCGTTTCCTCTCCACCCGGCTGTCTTTGGAACTGGGGGAAACCGAATTTTTCACCGCCCTCTGGGCGGGGCTTAAATGTAGCCCCGACGATCTCCTCATCGTGACCGCCAATCCGGGCCAGAGGGACCACGCCCTGCGTACGGGCATGGCCGCCTATCTGCTCGCCCCCGACGATCCCCCTCTCGCCTCCGCTCTGGCCGTTTATCTGGGCGACCGGGGACCCGTCCGCGACCCGATCGCCTACTTGGCCGCGTTGAATCGGTCCCTCGACGTGACGCCGCTGCCTCCCTACGCCTCCGAGGTTCTCAAATCCAACGCGAGCCAGCCGAAGGTGGGCTCGATGGAATACGATTTCCGCTGCCTGGTTCTGGCGGCGCGCATCGCGGACCAGTCTCCTCCGGTCCTTTTCAAACCGGCCGAGGACGTGGTCCGCGACGCCCATCGCCTTGTGGACGCCGCCCTTCGCCAGATCGAGCGCGGCATCCCGCCTCTCGCCCGCTCGGCCATGCTGGGTTTGATGACGGAGCTGAAGGGAGTTTTGAGCATCAAGGACGAGCCCTTGAGACAGTCGGGTGTCGTGCAAGACCTCCTGGAGAAGACGACCGCGCACGTCCGCGAGAACCGGACCCTGTACGTCGAGACCGCGAAGGTCTTCCACGACGACGAATGGAGCGTCTTAACCGAGGTCTTCCGGGAGGACGACGCCATTTTGGACGCCCGCTACGCGGCCTGGGTGGACCGCACCGTCGGGCTCATGCGCGAGATGTCGGCGCAGGGCGCGCGGCTCAAAAACATCCGGCGCATGGTGAGGGAGCGCCTGTTGGACGACCTGATCCTGCGCCTGATGGAAATCGAAATGACCCACCGGTCGCTCAAGCGGGGCGTCGAACACCGCGATCTTTTCCCCCTCCACCACGACGCGCGCAACCGCGCCGCCCTCTTCACGGCGAACATCGACGACAAGCAGGCGTGGAAGCGCGCGATGGCCCGGCACACCACGCTGGCGGGATGGGTCAAAGGCTTGGCCATGCAGCTCTCCCGTTCGGTCCGCGAGGCCGGGGGGCAACTGTTCTTTACGCACGAAATGGACGCGGGTTTTCCCCAGGTGCACTTAAGCGACCTGGAGGACACGGAACGCCAGTCCATCGACCACATCTTGACCGAGCTCATCCGGAACGCGGTCAAGTACCGGCGGCCCGGAGAGCCTTTGCGGGTGTCGATGCATTTATCCGAAAACGAAGAAGGGCTTAGGATCTCCGTGGCGGACAACGGCGTGGGCATTCAGGACGTAAACGCCGTCCTTCAGGGCGCGGTCCGCGAGCATCCCGAGTTGGCCGAGGGCTACGGCGGCGGCCTGGTCTCCGTGCGGCGCCACGTCGAAAGCCACGAATGGTCGCTCCAAGTGGACTCCGTCGTCGGCGAAGGCAGCCGTTTCGTCTTGTCTGTCTCGTTACGAAACGAAGGCGCGCGCCAGAACCGCCTATCGGACTCCGGCTACCCGAAGCTGTAAGACGCTCTCCCGCAAATGATCTGGACATCCCCGAAGCGATCGTAGGAAGGTCGCCCGCGTGACCCACGAGGAAAAAGTCCTTCGCATCGCCGGCCAGCTTCGGTCCCGCGACACCTCCGAGGGCCCCCTCTCCCTTCAGAAGGCGAGCGTCTCCCACTTCGTCCCCAATCCCAACGACCCGCGCCACAAGGACCGTAAGATCAACGTGAGGGACCTGAATCAAATCCTGAAGATCGACCCGATCAAGAAAATCTGCGTGGCCGAGCCTGGCGTGACGTTCGTCGAGTTGGTCGCCAGGACCCTCGAGCTGGGTCTCGCGCCGATGCTCGTGCCGGAGCTGAAGACCATCACGATCGGCGGCGCGGTTTCCGGCTGTTCGGTGGAATCCATGTCGTACAAGTACGGCGGCTTCCACGACTCCTGCCTGGAATACGAGGTCATCACCGCCGCGGGCGAGGTGCTCGCCTGCTCCCCCCAGAAAAACGCCGACGTCTTCCACATGATCCACGGCTCCTACGGGACGCTGGGCATCATCTCCAAGCTGACCTTCAAGCTGATCGACGCCAAGCCCTTCGTCCGGATGGACTACATCAACTTCCCGTCGTTCCGGGAGCTGACCCAAGAGATTCTGCGTTATTCGGAGGAAAAGAGAGGGGCCTCAGGCTCCCCCGATTTCATCGACGCCATCGTCCACGGGCCCGATCGGAACGTCCTCTGTCTCGGTACCTTCGTCGATGCCCTTCCTCCCGATACCAAGACGTCCGACTACACCTGGCTCAACATCTTTTATAAGAGTACCCGGGAGAAGACCCGGGACTACCTGAAGACCTCCGATTATTTCTTCCGCTACGACACCGAATGCCACTGGCTCTCCCGCACCCTCCCCGGGATGGAGAGCAAGCTGCTGCGGCTGCTTTTGGGAAAGCTGTTGCTGGGCTCCACGAACCTGCTGACCTGGTCCAAGCGTCTGGCGCCTTTGCTCAAATTCGACAAAAGGCCGGACGTCGTCGTCGACGTCTTCATCCCCGTCAACAAGCTGGAGGCGTTCTACGCGCGTTACCGGGAAAAGGTCGGCTACTACCCGCTCTGGATCGTCCCGTACAAGCGCGTGCAGTCGTATCCGTGGATCGATCCCGCCTACGACCGGAGGATCGCGGACACGATGTTCTTCGACGTCGCCGTCTACGGCTTGAGAAACCGGGACCGGAAGGTGAATTATTATAAAATCCTGGAGGACCTGACGCTGGAGTGCAACGGCATCAAGACCCTCATCTCGCACAACTCCTACGACCGCGAGACCTTCTGGACGATCTACAACCGCCCCGAATACGAAAAGGTGAAGAAACGCACCGACCCCAAAAATTTCTTCCGCGACCTCTACGACAAGTTCCACTTCTCCGCCGCCTGACTTTGAAACTATGAAACTGGAAACTTTAAAACAAACCCTCATGCTTCGCGCCTTCGGTTTAACGAAGGTGCCCCTGATCAACTACGTCCGCCCCTCGGTGGTCCGATTGGATGACGACGAAGCGGTGGTGAAAATCCCCTTGGGCTACCGCACGCGCAATCACCTGAAGTCGATGTATTTCGGCACCCTTGCGGTGGGTGCGGACTGCGCGGGCGGGTTGCTCGCCTTTCACCTGATCAAGAAGGCCAAGGCGGACATCTCCATCGTCTTCAAGGGCTTTAGGGCGGATTTTCACAAGCGGCCGACGGCCGACGTGCACTTCACCTGCAAGGACGGCGGGCGCATCTGGAAGCAGATCCGGGAGACCATCAAGTCCGGCAAGCGGACGAACGAGCCGCTGCAGATCGTGGCCACCACGCCCAAGGTCTCCGGCAACGAGCCGGTGGCGACGTTCGAATTGGTTTTGTCCATGAAGGCCGCCTCCTAATAGATTTCAAACACGTACATCGGGCCGTTGTGGTCCTCCGGCAGGAAATAATAGCGGATCTTCTGGTCCACCACGTCGATCGCCATGGGATTGCGGGTCATGAGCGTCTTCTTGGGCGTGCGGGGGATCATTTGAATGTCCTGGATCAATTCGAAGTCGAGCAAATCGACGACGGCCAGTCCCCCGTTCGCATTGGCGCGCGTCCCGGAGCAGAGCATCGCCGGCCCCTGCAGGTACTTGCAGTCCTGGTAGGAATAGTCGCTCATGTCGTTGATGACCTTCCGGATCTGCTTGCCCTCCGGCGTCCATTCGTAGAAGGCCTGCGAGTCCCAGTTCATGCCGATGACCGTCTTCAGCTCCCGGTTGTAGACCACCGCGCCGATGTGGTCGTTCACGCGGAAGGCCTCGATGGCTTGCAGGGTCTTGGGGTTGATCTTGTAGAGGATGGCATGGCTGCGGGACTTGTATTCCGCCACGGGCACCCAGATCCATTGGCCGTCGAAGTCGATCCCGCCGGGATGGTACATGGCCCCTTCCCCCAGGACCGTCTCTTTCAGCAGGGTGCCCTGGGCATCGAACTCGTAGAAGTGGCCGACGCCGATCCCCTTGTCCTTGTCCTTCACCTCCACCGCCGAGAGGTAGAAACGGTTTCCGATCTTCAGCAGGCCCTGGGTGTGGAACATCTCGAACTTCGGCTGGACCTTTTCGATCAGGCGCCAGACGTAAGGCACCGCCTCGAGCCGGGGCGCCGCGCCGAAAAGGATGCAGGGAAGAAATAAGAGCGTTCGAAGGAGTCTTTTCACGGTAACGGCTTTATCTTATCGGAGTGTTTTCGGGAAACGAAGCGGAAACTAGGAACGGGCTAGGGCCCGACGCCGCCGTGCATGTTGAGCATGAGGGCGCCCAAGGCGGTCATGAAGTAGGGATAAGGCGGCGGCACGTAGAGTCCCACCCGGTCGGAGCGGTCGTCGAAGTCCCCTTCCATCTGGACGGCCGTGAAAAAAGGGCTTTCCTCCGAGCGGAAGAAAAACTCCCTCCACTGCCCCACGAAAAGCTGCTGTTGCAAATGCTCCGGAATGCTCGTCAACCGGTCCTCCGGGCGAAGCCCGGCGGGATCGCCGTTGCGGGACTTGATCCCCCGCCAGAGCACTTCCCGGAACATCTTGATCGTGTTCCAGCGCCCCTTGGCGGGAAAGATCTTGATGCCTAAGCCCGGCTGCGGCGTCCCCGGAAGCCCCATCCTTTCGTCCGCGCGGACGACGGAATGGATGAGGATCTCCAAAATCTCTTCCGACATCCTCTCTCCCGAAGGATCGGTCCATTGGGCGTGAAAAGACCTCTGGGCCCAGGCGTTGCCGAGGAACAGGCGCTCGCGGTGCCGTTTGGCCGCCCGTCCCCTTTCATTGACCGTCTTTTCGTAGACCGGCGCGATCGTCTCGCCGGCGCAGAGGCTGTGGCAAAAGACTCGGGACTTTCGCTCCTCTCCCAGAAAGGCGGCGCCCAGGTTCAGCGAGGTCATGAAGGCCTCATCCATGAATTTGAGGGCCTTTTTGGCGGCCGATTTGTCGGAGGCCCTGAGCTTCGGCGCCCCGTAGATGCCGCCGTTGTCGTTGGCCCCGCCGAGCGGGAGGACGCCCACCAAAATGCCGCCTTCCAGCATCCGCTCGGAGACCCGCTCCGGGGGCAGTTCCCAGAGGTCGGCCTGGCGGGGGAAAAGATAATTGAGGACGCCCATCACCGCGTCGCTCCCGGTCTTGTCGCCTCCGAAACCGATCACGCCCAGGGGATCGGCCAAGGACGGTTTCTTTTCCGCGATCAGGGCCGTGATCTCCCGGATTCTTTGGACCGGATCTTCGTTCGTTTCGTAGATGGTCATCCGCGCGCCGACTTCGTGCTGGACGGCCTTGGCGATGGGGACGGCCTCGAAGTTCCCGGCCTGGGGGTTCACCACCGCGACCCATTGGGTGTTCGGCCGGACGGGCGTAATGAAGGCCGGTTGGACGACGGCCAGATGGGACCAGGGATTGATGAGGGTCATGATGGAGGGTCTTCGCCCGCCCCTCCGGGGGGTTGCGTGTCAATTAGGGGACACTTTCGAAGACTTAGGGCCGGGCCTCGAGAACTAAGTTGAAGGGCGTCTCCGTGGCCCGGCGGAACCGGGTAAAGCCCCCTTCTTGAACCAATCCTTTAAGTTTCGCTTCCCCCGCCTGGGCCCCGATGGCGATTCCGTTCTGGGAGAGCGAGGCCGGGACACAGATGCAGGTGGAGGCGGCGTAGAAGATCCGGCCCGGAGGGGTTAAGTTTTCCTCCACCGCATCGCCGGCGAAGGGCTCGACGATCATCCAGGTCCCGTCCTTTTTGAGCGATTGGAAGACGTGGCGCGAGACGGCCGCCGGGTCGCCCATGTCATGGAGGCAGTCGAAGAAGCAGACGAAGTCGAAGTCCTTGCCCGGATAATCGGTGGCCTTGGCGATTTCGAACGAGATCCGGTCCCCCACGCCCGCCGCCTTGGCCCTCTCCTTGGCTTTTTCGATGGACGGCTTGTGGAAGTCGAAGCCGACGAACTGCGACTTCGGAAAGGCCTTGGCCATGAGGATGGTGGAAGCGCCCAGGCCGCAGCCCACGTCGGCCACCTTGGCTCCGGCCTTCAATTTCGCCTCGACGCCGTCGAGGGCCGGGATCCAGGAGGCCAACAGATTGCCGATATAGTTCGCGCGGAAGAAACGTTCAGTCCCTTCGAAGAGGCTCTCATGCTGCTCGCCCCAGTCGAGGCCTTTGCCCGTTTTGAAATTCTCGATCATCTTCGGAAGGCTGTGGATCATCGACGACATGGCCTGGAAGCCGCCCGGGAGGAACACGGGGCTGTTCTCGTCGGAGAGCGCGAAGGCCTGCTCGGGGGGCAGCGCGTATTTTTTGGTTTTGGGATCGTAGGCGACGTACCCGCCCGCCGCCTGGTTGTTCAGCCATTCGCGCACGTAGCGCTCGACCGTTCCGGTTTTCTTGGCCAGCTCCGCGGGCGTCATCGCCCCGCCGGCGGCCAAGGCCTTATAGAGGCCCAGCTTGTCGCCGAGCATGACGAGGGCGGCGCTGGCGGCGGCGCCCAAGTCGCCGACGGCCTTGTTCATGAAGGCCATGAGTTTGTCTTGATCGATGTCCATGGACACCCCCTCTTTGCGGATGTTATCGCTCCACCGGTTTTTATGACAAGCGATGAAATCCATCTGATCGTCCTGGATTTAAAACGTATTCAAGCTTCCTCGCGGGACGACATGGCCGGACTTCTCCGCCGCGCCCTGGCGTCGAGGCTTGCCGCCGATCCGGGGAGCTTGGTGATCGAGCGAGGCGCGCACGGCAAACCCTATCTGGGAGGGGCTTTCCGGTCCGGCCTGGCCTTCAACCTCTCCCACTCCGGCGACCGTCTCGTCATCGCCATCGGAAAGGGCCGCGAGCTGGGCGTGGACGTCGAGCTCATCCGTCCCTTGGAGAGCGAGGCCCTCGCGGAGCGCTATTTTTCCAAACCCGAATCCATCGTCTTCCGCGTGACGCCGCCGGAGAAAAAAGAGGAAGCCTTTTTCCATTACTGGACGGCGAAGGAGGCGTATCTGAAGGCCAAGGGCGTCGGCATCGGGCAGGGTCTTAAGGATCACTCCTTTTCGGATCCCTGGGAAAACCCGCCCCGCTTAACCTGGGCCGCCGACCCCGCCGAGACGGGCCTCTGGCGCTTCCACCGCTTCTATCCGGAGGGCGGCTACATCGGGACGCTGGCCTATCCCGGGGATCTTGCAAAAATCAGAGAATTCAGTAGCTTATGAGCCTCACCCGTCTCGAGAATCCGGCGTGTCCAATGGATATTCTGAAGGAGAACGTTTTATGAAGAAACGGACCTTGGCTTTTTGTGTCACCGTCCTCGCCACCGCCTCGCTCCTGTGGTCGGCCTCCTGCGTGAATCTGTTCAGCGTCGAAGACGACGAAAACTTGGGCGCCCAGGTCGACGACGAGATTCAGTCCAACCCCGGCGAGTATCCCCTCCTCAAGGAATCCGATTATCCGGATGCCTACGACTTTCTCTACGACATGCGCGACCAGATCCTCGATTCGGGCAAGGTGGATCACGCCGACGACTTTCCCTGGCAGATCAAGATCATCGACGACGATTCGGTGCTGAACGCCTTCTCGGTCCCCGGAGGTTATCTCTATTTCTACACCGGCCTGCTCAAGTACCTGGACACGGCGGACCATCTGGCCGGCGTCATGGGCCACGAGATCGCGCACGCGGCGAAGAGGCACGTCACCGAGGCGTTGACCCAGCAGTACGGCATCGAACTCCTGCTCCAAGCCGCGTTGGGCAACGACCTGGCCATCGTTCAAGACATCGCCGGCGGCCTATCGGGACTCGCCTTCAGCCGCGACCATGAGTCTGAGGCCGATGAGTTCTCCGTGATCTATCTGGCCGAGACGGATTTCGCCTGCGACGGCACGGCCGGATTTTTCGAAAAGCTGATCGCCGAGGGCGAGGCCGGAGGCACTCCGGAGTTCTTGAGCACCCATCCCAACCCCGAAAACCGGGTCGAGGACATCCATAAGAAGGCGGACGAGTTGGGATGCGACACGACGCCGTCCGGCGTGAACTACGACGCCTTCAAGGCGAGTCTGCCTTAGTTTCTCAATAATCGAAACGAACGGCGAAGCGGCCGAAGAGGTTGTGCGATCCCGGCGCGTAAGGCGCTCCGGAGGCGTTGGTGACCTCCGGCGGGTTCGTGAGCTGGTGAAAGTACTCGTAGCCGGCGCCGACTTCCCACCAGTCGCGTTGATAGAGCAGATAGCCTCCGCCCGCGAGGTAAAGGCCGGCGTGCACGTCCCGAAAGGTCCCCGTTCCGCCGAAGTCGCCTCCGAAACGCCCCTGGCCCATGATCTGCAATCCGCCGAAGACCACCCCCGCCCGGAGTTCGGCCAGGTCGACGTCGACGCGCCAACGCGGGTCGAAGCCCGGCTGGCTGATGAAATTGGCCCGGAACTGCGGGATATAGGGATTGGCGAGCCAATCCCAGGGAAGAAAGGCGTAGCCACCGACGGCCAGGGGACCGGCGCCCACCTGGTCTAAGTGGAACAGGGTGTTGACGTCGTGCCGGATCGTGAGCTGAAAGCCGGGCTCTGAGGCGTTCGCAGAGCTCATCCAAGAAGGCCCCGCTTCGAGGGCTAAGCTGCTCACGCGTCCCATCTCATGGTTGGCGCGATAACCGTCCTGCCGCTCGAGGAAGGCGAAAAGCGACGTCTCCAGCCGGTTGTGCTCCGAGTCCATCCCCACCGAACGCGCGCCCCTTAAAAACGGATAGCCGACGCCGTTCGGCCCGCCCTCCCCGCGCCCGTTGTGCGTGAGGAGCCGCGTCGGGAGAAAATCGCCGTCCTCTCCCTCGATCCGCATCCGGTACTCGTCGGCGTCCAGAGTTCCGTCGCGGTCCGGTCGGAAAACGGCGGCGGAAGGCCGCGACCCGGCGGTGTCCGCCCGGCCGGGATAGGCCTCAAAATAGGGAAAGATCCGGGTGACGGTCGTCAGACCGACGCCGGCGACGACCCGCCCTCCCCGGCTCATCATGGCGCCGGGCTCGTAGGTGCGTTCGTCCCTCATGAGAATCCGCCCTCCGGAGCCGTAGGCGACCGCGACCGTTCCGGAGCGGTAATCCGACGGAGAGACGGGCTCGGCGACGAAGTGATTGCCCAGGTAAGCGCGGTCCATCGTGAGCGTCGCGTCCGTTTCCGAGCGCGTGTAGCGCAGAAAGATCGGCTCCGATTCGCCTTGATGCTGGTAGCGCCCGCTGGAGGGTCCCAGGATTTCGTCCAGGAGCGGCTGGCCGCGGGGTTGATAGCTCTGGGCGTCGATGTGATAGATGCCGAAGACGACCTGCGAGAGATCTTGAGGTGAAAGCCGCGCGACGAAATGCAGGGTCGGGTGAACCGCCGCGCGGTTGAAGGCCGCCGGATCGTTCGCCTCGCTTTCGAGGTAGGCGACGGAGGCGTTCGGATCGTCGAGGACGGCGACCAGGGCCCGGCGCAGCGTTGCCGGCGTCGGCCGCCCTTGCGCGTCCCGAGGAAGGCTTGCGGGAGGGACGCCCAAATAGGCGGCCAGTTGGTCCGCATTCGCGGGATCGCACAGGAGGTTCTCGGGCCGTCCATTCAGGAAGGTCAGCAATTCGCGCGCCGAGTCCCCGCGGAGGTCGAGCAGGATGCGGCTCGTGTCGCCGACCCGGCGGCTGGAGACGGAGGCGAGGCCGCTGTCCCGCAGCGCGGTCAACACGGCCGTCCGGCGGTCCGCCGTCGCCGTGGCGTATCCCGCCGGCGTGCTCGGATCGATCTCCAAGCTCGCCATCGACAGCATCGTGTCTAAATCCAAGGGCCAGGAGTCGGGGGCGCATCGGCTGACGGTAAAAGCGTCCCGGCGGTAACAATCGGGATCGGCGCTTCCGCGGTTGGTCATGAATTGGGCGAAACGGGGCGCGGCGTCCCTAAGCTCGTCGCGGTAAAAGTGGCTGATGATCAGGTCCCCACCGGGATCCAGATACGCGTCCCCCAGACTTGCGCCCGCCGGATACCGATGCGAGCGGATCGTCCTCGCGGCGAGTCGGCGGAGCGTCTCCCCCGCCCCGCCAATTTGCGCGTTGGGATACACACGGGCCAGGTCGGCGACGCGCAGGAGATTGCCGCCGTTCTGCCTCATGAGTTCCGCGATGTCGGCGGGATCGATGCGCGTCACCGAAGCGTCGGGCATTAGGTAGCGAACGGCGATCGGGTCGGAACCCGCGCTCGCGGTCGATGACATCAGCCGGCGGTAACGGTCGAGCAATGCCGGATTCGTCAAAAGGACACCGGCGGCAGGATCGTCGGATTCCGCCGGGAGCCGGTCGGAGGCGTCGAGAAGCCAGCCGTTGCCGTTCCGGTCCGCGCTCCTAAATCTCTCCCGGAGCGCCTCCGGCGACAAAGAGCCGTCGCGCCAATTAAAGGCGATGGTCATGGATTAAGGGAGGCAGAGGAAGGTCACGCTGATCGGCGGATTCCTCTCCTCCGGCAACGGGCACGGAAAGACGGCGCGCGTTCCGCGGCGGAACTGCTTGGGCACGCGGTAGCCCGCCTTCTCGAACACTTCGACCCAAGACAAACGGTCGCCCGGCGGGTCCATCGGCCACGGGGCGCGCAGGCCCTGGCCGGAGACCTGATGCGTCCAGCGGAAGCCGGCATGATAGCTGTTCCAGCCGGCGTCGCGGATCTGAGGGCCGGTCAGGCCCGATTCTTCGGTAAACACCACGATCATTCCCGCGTCGCGATACCGGCGGAGCGTCGCGATCATGTCCTCGTCCGTCTTCCCTCTGGCTTCGTGGAAGCCGTTGCCGACGAGCATGACGGTGCCCGGACCCAGCGCTTCTTCCCGGCGCAGGAAATCGATCAGCTCGCCCGGCTTTCCGATGTCGCTTTGGGTGAATTTCATGCCCGACGGCAGCCGCCCGGCCTGCAGCTCGCTCGAGGCCCCGTCGATGGCCGCCTGCTCGAAATCGGCGCCGAAATAACGAATGCCGTCGTCGCCGAATTTTTTGCGGAATTCCTGAATGCCCACGGCCAGGCCCATCGCGTGCTCCAAGACGTTCCGGTAACGCACGCCCGAGGCCCGTTGATAATCCCACAGGATCTCCACCGCGTCCTTGAAGCTCTTGCGGTTCGCGTCCCGGCTCGCCGCGATGTTCTTCCCCCGCTCCACCCAGGGTCTTCGACCCTTTTCTTGAAGAAGAGCCAGGTGCTGCGCGAGGTAAGGGTGATAGGCGCCGACGATGCCGTAGACCCCCGGTCCGCGCTCGAAGGCGCGCGCTCCCAGAGCCGTCACGCGCGATCCATCCAGAAATCCCGCCTCGTTTAAGACGTGGCGCACGGCCCCGCCCCACCGCGTCTCCGGAAACGCCGAGCCGGCGCCGAGGCCTTTTAAAAGTCCCGCCGCCTTCAATCCCAAGACGATCGGGACGATCCGGTAGCCGACCTCCGTCTCGTGCGGCGAGGCCATCCAGGCTGCGCACGGGTGATGGGCCCGCCCCGCGGGAGGCAGTCGCAGCCAGCGCTGAACGAGGGCGTCTTCCTTCGGCAAAACGTTTTCCGAAAAGCCGGCGGCCAGCACTCCCGCCAGGTCGGTGCGGAAGGCGGGATCCAAGTTCAGGGATTCGTCGAAACGGTAGGGAGACGTGCGGCTGCGGACGTAACCGTCGCCGACCTTGTTCAAGATCCCCCGCGCCTCGAGGAACTGGGCGTCGAAGGAAAATTGGTTCGGATCGAGCTCCAAGATGCGGGCGTCGCCCGAGGAGAGCGTTTCGCCGCGCGCCAGAAGGTCCAGGACGTCGGTGGCCGTATACGTTCCCAGGATCTGGCGCATCAGCCAGAGGTCCGGGGGGGCCGTCACGGCCGCGGTAAAGGTCATCGTGCGGAAGGCGTCCGCCGCGCGGCCCACAGAGGCGCGCGTTTCGTCGTCCAGGCCGGGGCGGCGCTCCAAGGCGCTTTCGAGGTTGGAGAACCAGCCGAGCAGCTCCTGGCCGTTGACGAAGAGATGCGGCACCTCGTTCACGAAGGAACGGAACGCCGTTTGCGAGATGCGCGGAAACCCGTCCGGGCCCTCGACGGTCGGTTGCAGGACTAACTCGAGGAGCCTCTCCCCCATCGGATGCTCGAAGAGTTCGGGGAATTGGGAAAAGTAGAGAGAGCGATAGGCCTCGCTCCGAAGGATCGCCGTCTTACAGTCGGAAAGGGTTTTGAAAATCTGGCCGGCGCCGATCGAAACGCTGGGGCTGGTCGTTTCCACGAGGCCGCGGAAGACGCTTAAGGCCATATTGCATTCTAACCCGGTTTGGACGCGCTGGGCGACAGCGGAGGCCGTCTCCAAGGCTTGGAGACCCGTGGCGGCAAGGACGGGAGGGATGCGGAACATGGGAGCTTCATCGAGAAAGGCGATGCAAAGTTGCTCATTTTGTTGACGGAGCGAATGAAAACACGCAACAAATCCATCCAGTTACAGATGAGGAAGGATAATTCATGATCTTCCAAGCTCAAGCTCAGGCCGCTGCAGTTCGCGCCGCCTCTCTGGTCAACGCCGCCGCCTCCACCGTTTTTACCGGCGTCGACCGCTTCGTCGCCCGGCCGGAGATCGAGCCCCGCGTGGGCCAGCTCTTTTTGGATCTCGCGCAAAACACGCACCCGGACCGCCTCCTGACGACCTATCCCGACCGCATTATCTCCCACATTTTTTCCTGGGCCGGATTTCCCGTCGATCTCACCGCGCGTCCCCTCTCGGCTTGGCAACGGCGCGAGTACGTCGCCCGGCACATGGCCCTCTCGGCCCTGATCGCGCCGTTGCTCGGAGGCTTCCTCTACGGCGCCAATCCGGCGGGCGTGAGCTTCACGTCGGAGGATCTCGTCACGATGGTCCGCCGTTATTTCGAACTGGTCGATAAGGACGCGCAACAGGCCGGGCGCCTCTACCCGCGCAAGTTGCTGAACGTCGCCTTCGGCGATTTGAACGGCGAGCGCGTCCTGAACTCCACCTACCGCACGCGGCGGCAGATGATGGAGGCCATCCGCTCGCGCGTCGGCTACGTGAAGGACCGGAAGGAGTACGACGCCTCGATCTGGCCGGATTACTTCCTGCACCTCTTTCACTGGCGCGACTGGCTCGACGACGACGAGGCCTTCAGCTGGGATTCCAAGACGGAGCTCCTCTTCGCGGGACTCTACGGAGCGATGCAACGCTCGGCCCTGCCCGACGCGCTGGAGGCCTTCCTCAAGGCCGACAACCGCCGGCGCATCGATCCGAGACGCGGCCCGGTCCGCGTGGTGGAGATCGGCGCCGGCACGGGGACGTACGCGAATTATTTCCTCGAGTCCGCGCGGTGGATGGGGCGCCTGGGCGGGTTGGAGTACGGCTTCGTGGAGATGAGCCCGTCCAACATGAAGCTCGCGCGCGAGCGCTTGAAGGGCTGGGGGGACCGCGTGAAATTTTACGATTGGGAGCACGACCGCGCCGCCGCCGAAGCCCTGCCCTACGACGACGGGAGCGTGGACGTCGTCGTCTCGGTCAACCTCTTCCACGAGCTGCCGCCCCACGTGCGCGAGGAGGCCGCCTGGGAGATAGGCCGCGTGCTGCGTTCCGGCCCGCTGGAGGCCTCGGGGCGGCTGGTCTTCTTCGATTCCGTGCAGGCCGGCGACGGATTGGACAGCCTGCTTCGCGCCTTCGGCGAGAGCGGCCATGGCAAGGCCGCGCGCACCGGCGTCTTTCACGAGCCTTACATTCCGGGTTACGCCCGGGAAAATCTGGACGTCTTGTTCGGCGATGCGGGAATGAAACGCCGCGCTCCCTGGCAATTCGCCTACATGGCGAAAGGCGCTTCGTTCGACAAATACGTCTAACGCCGTCTAAAGATGCGGTCGACCTGAAGTTTCGAATCCACGACCAGCCCCAAATCCTTAAGCAGGCCGTCCCGGATGTCGTAGATCCAGCCGTGGACGGACAAGCTTTTCCCCTTCTTCCACGCGTCTTGGACGGCGCTGGTGGCGCAGACGTTGGCCACCTGGGCCTTCACGTTGAGCTCGCACAGGCGGTCGGCGCGCTTTTCCTTGCTGCGGATGCGGTCCAGCTCCGAGGCGCGGTCGCGGTAGACGTCCTTGATGTGCCGGAGCCAGTTGTCCATCAGCCCGTGGGATTTGCTCTCGGCCGCCGCCCTGACGCCGCCGCAGCCGTAATGGCCGCACACGATGATGTGTTTCACGCCCAAATGGTGGACGGCGAACTGGATGACGGAGAGGCAGTTCAAATCGGTGTGGACGACGACGTTGGCGACGTTGCGATGCACGAACAATTCGCCGGGGTCCAGGCCGACGATCTCGTTGGCGGGCACCCGGCTGTCGGAGCAGCCGATCCAGAGGTATTCGGGACGCTGGATCTCGGCTAAGCGAGAGAAATAACCCGGCTCCGTCTTTTCCCGGTGGGCCGCCCAACGGCGGTTGTTCTTGAAGAGTTTTTCGAGCTTCATAAGGCTTATCTCCGATCGCCCACCTTTTTATACGATTTTAAGCCGAAAATCGCCGAAGATTTCGAGTAATGCTTGAACTCCAGCAGGTTCCCCGAAGGATCCTCCAGGAAGAAGGTGCGGTGCTCGATCGGCGTTCCTTCATAGCGGACGCGGGGTTTTTGATAAAACTTAAGCCCCTTCTTCGCCACCCGGCGGGCCAGTGCCTGCCAGTCCGTCAACTTCCGAAAGACCAAGCCGAAGTGGCGCGGGTAGATTCCCTTCTGGCGCGAAGCCCCCTCGTCCGCCCGTTGTGCGACGATCTGGTTTCCGCGCAAATTCAAGATGAGCGAATGATCCGAGGCGCGTCCCGGCCGGCAGCCCAGGCCTTGGACGTAAAAACGCCGCGCGGATTTCAGATCGTGCACGGGAAAGGCCAGGTGAAAGAGGGTCGCCGGCGCGGGCATGGGTCTAAGAAATCGACTTTGGACGGAAAGACAAGGTTAAATCGACAGGAAGCGCGGGCGGCCGGAACGGATGCGGGCGATCCGTTCCCGAAGGAGGGTCTGCTCGCTCGTCTCTCCGAACACGAGTCTTCCCACCAGGTTGCGGAACGACGGCACGTGGTTCAGCCGGCTGATCTCCCGCTCGAAAAAAATCGCCGCGGATTCCAGCCCCGTCGCCTCCAACGCCTCCGCCACCGCCAGACGATCGAGGTAGGTCGCCGCCTGATAATAGATGCCGATCAGGGAGGTCACCGCGTGTTCCCGCCCGGCCCGCGATGCGCGTAGGATCGCTTCCCGCAGGTCCCCGTGATGGAGGAACCAGCGCAGGGCCTCCCCTCGTTTTCGGGCCAGGGTGCCCAGGAGGTCCAAATGAAAGACGGTGAAATGAAGCGGGAGCTTGCGAAACTCGAGGCCCATCAACAGGTCGTCCAGCCGGGGATTGGCCGCGATCAGGCGCATCAGCATCAGCCCCGAGCGGTGCTTGAACACGGCCTTCAGGACCGCTTCCCCCAATCCTTTGCGCTTGGACGACGGCAGGACGTAGGAGGCCTTGCTCAAACAGGTCTCCAAGAGATGCTGGCCATCCAACCCGTAATCGCCCGTCAGGACGGCCTCGGCAACGGTCCGGAAGACGGGGGCGCTGTGGACGTCGAGATAACGGCCGCCGTAGGGAGTTTCGCCGAAAAGGGCGTAGCGCTGCGACAGCAGCCCGTGAAGCAGATCCAAGGCGCCGGCGTCCGAGCGGTCCGCCAGGACGAGCAGGGCCTTTTGGCCGGCGTCGGAACGCGCCTGCAGGCGTTTCGGTTCCGTCTCCTCCGCCGGGTCCTCCCGCGTCAGCATCTCCTTCGCGAATTTTCTTAAAAAGGCGCACGCGCCCGGAGGGTCCCTCTCGTCCAGGCGGTCGATGGCGTCGATGGCTGCGGCGGCGTCGTTCTTGGCCAGGGCGTCGTGAACGCTCTTGGCGAGGAAGAGGATCGCCGTGCGCGTGACGCCCGCAGGCGGCTCCGAGACCGGCGTCACGGCGCCCATCAGTCCGCGGGCCAGCAAATCCTCCACCCAGATCGGCTCCTCCGTCCCCGCGAAGACGGCCGCCCCGTGGCGCAGGCGGAAGGCGACCACGCTCAAATGCTCGCAAAGGTTTTTCTTCGTCAGAGCGTCCAGCGTCTCCAGCTCCCGCTCCCATTCGGTCAGCTTCGCGGGGCCCGCTTCCGCGATGCTGCGGGCGATCTTTAAGCGGTCCAAGCCCAGGATCGGTGTCCGCGTCGGGGACATCACGCGGATATGGAAATTGAGAAGCGCGGCGCCCGCGTTGTCGCGGACCTCTTCAGTCATCGCCGCATGCGACCGCAGATAGACGGAGGCGAAGCCCTGCATCCAGGGGAGGATCTCGGTCGGGATGGGGGCCAAGAAAAGAGCCATGGGGAGCCTTATCGCGAAAAACGCCGCGCGGTTGCGTTCAAACCCTCCAGAGAAAATCGGCCGGGACGGAGGCCGTCACCGACCGCTCGCCGCCCATCGGACCTTCCACCCGGAAGGCGATCCGGTGCGAGTGCAGCTGGATCCGCGGCGCTGCCAAGGCATTCTTGCCGTAGAGAAAGTCGCCCGCGACCGGCGTCCCCCCGTGGGCCAGGTGCACGCGGATCTGATGCGTCCTCCCGGTCACGGGCTCGGCGGCCACCAAGGCGCCGTCCTCCCGCGTCGCGAGCCGAAAAAAATGCGTCTCGCTCCAGCGTCCTCGCCCCGTCTTCTTTCGGCGAAGCCGATAAAAAATCTGGGGCGACCGTTTCAGGTCGCGGCACAGGTAACCGCTCGCCGTCCATTCCGCCTCTTTCGGCGCCGGGGCCACGACGGCCAGGTAACTTTTCCGGAGGCTGCGGTCCTCGAACTGTTTCGTCAGCGCCGCATGGGCCTCGGGCGTCTTGGAAAACAGGACGACCCCGCTGGTCTGCCGGTCCAACCGGTGGGCCGCGGAGATCTTGGGATTCTTCAGCCAGCGCCGGAGCGTCTCTTCGAGAGAGAAGCGTTCGCTCACGCGCGTGGCCTGCGTGGGCAGCCAGGCCGGCTTGTCGACGGCCAGGACGCCGGATTCGTCCCAGAGGACGTGCCGCTCGTCGACCGAGATTTCTTCCGGCTCGCGCAGAAAACGAAAGACCTCGATCTTGCTGCCGGAGGCCACGTCGGCCGGCAATTTCCCAAAGCTCATCCTCTTCTGATTGACGTAAAAACCGCCGTGCCAGAACACGCGCTCCATCGCCTCCTTCGTCAAGGCCGGAAAGCGTTCGCCCAGGCGGGCGACCAAGTCGCGCTTCGGGAAGGCGGCCTCGACCTGCCAGGCGTCGCGGTGGAACGGCGGATCGTAGAGATGGGCCGGATCGCGGCGGTACGGGGCCAGCAGCGTCCTCAAGGCGCCCGAGGCCGTCGCGTGGATTTTCCCCGGCTCCCGGCTCTCGCGCGGTCCGGCGACGTTGAGCGCGGCGATCCCCTCCTCGTCCACCCACGCCTCGAAGCGGCGCGGGTCGATTCCTACGGTCAGATCGAAATGCAAAAGCGGTTTCTCAAGCCGGCGGGCGATCTCCAGCGTCAATGCCGTGCCGCCGTCGGGCTTTCCCCAGGAAAGGACGAGAGTCCCGTCGGCGTCGCGGACGTTCCATTCGGTGCGCTGGGCGTAATCGGCGGAAGGCGTCTCCTCCAAAGGATAGACGGCGTCGATCTTGCCGTCTTCGGCCTTGCGCCCCTTGGGGCACCAACCCCCGCGCGCCAGCCCGAAGTCGCGGGCGACGTCCAAGGCGGCGCGGTCCACGCCGGTCTGTCCTCCGGAAAGGATGCGGGTCAACATCGGCCGCGTATCTAATGCGCCCGTCAGCGCGGGTCTATATAATAGCTGCCGTTCTCGGAGCGGGCGACCTTCGCCGGCGCGGGCTGCCGCCGCTGCCATTCCAAGGCGAGCTCGGCCGAGAGGCACTGGGCCGCCCCGAGGGCGGGAATGACGACGTAGCCCAAATAGGCGTAGAGGCCGAAACCGAACATCGAGAGCGACCGGGCCACGCCCGCGTCGTTGAGATCGAGCGCGCCGCCGAAGAGCGGCTCCGGGGAAATCCCAAAGTGGGTAGCCACCGAATATTGGAAAAGCCGCCTGTCGGTCTGATCGTAGGAGACGGTCTTGCGGTCGTCGCCGACGAAGGCCAGCTTGCGCGCCTTCTGATCGGTCATGGGCAGGATGTTGACGGCCATATGCGCCAGGTAATCCAGCTGGGCCGCCGGTTGAAAAAGGAGCGGGTATTGCGCTTCCACTCTCTCCCGCAAGTCGCGGATTTTGAGGAAGACTTTGTACGCTTCTCCGAAGTCCAGACGGAGACAATGCATGTAAAACTCCGCGCCCCCGGGAACGGGTTCGGAATAGAAGACGGGCCTCAATTGGGCTTCCAAGGCCAGCGTTTCCATCAAGAGTTCGCAGCCTGTTGCGAGATAGGAATGAGACGATTGGAACGTTTGCAGGAGCGGAGACGGAATCGTGAACAACGGGTCCAAAAAATTCCCCGACACGCCTCCTTATCGCCCCTGGAACTTGTTAGTTGCCTTGATCCTTCAACTTTGATCTTTGAGTTTAAGACTTTGGTTTTTGGACTTAGATTTTAAACGGGGGCAACCATGCTAGGAATCTTAGTCACCATCCTGGTCGGTGCGGTGATCGGCTGGCTGGCCAGCCTGATCATGAGGACCAATGCCCAGCAAGGCGCCGTCCTCAACATCCTCATAGGCATCGTCGGGGCGTGGCTGGGACGCTGGCTCTTCGGCAACGTCCTCCACATCGGCGGCGCCTTCGTCGCCGGTAACTTGAGCCTCTACGGCATCCTCTGGGGCGTGGTCGGGGCCTTAGTCCTGATCTTCATCCTTAAGATATTGAAATTACTTAAGTAATTAGAAATTCCACAACCTTCGTCCCCCTCCGGTCGATAACAAAATATCCATTCTTAATACGTAAGGGGGACTCATGGGCCTATTGGACTCGGTTTCCAATGTCGTGGATCACTACGTGCGTCCGGTGATCGAGAAGGTCGAGGACGTCTTGGGTATCGAGCATGAGGCGCCGCCGCCGGCCCCCGAGGCGCCTCCTCAAAGTTTTCCGCGCGCCCCGGTCCCCTGCCCTCCGGGCGCCGGACCGACCCCGCCGGCTGCGCGCCTGTCCGCCGCGAGCGGCAGCGCCGCCGGAGCCATCGGTTCCCCGAATTTCGAGTTCGACCGCTTTCTGGACAAGCACGACCGCCCCGCCGTCGAGCGCGCCGTGCGCGAGGTGCTGGGCTTGCGCGACAACCAGCCCCTGCCCGGCCCCGTATCCGTCCAGTTCTGCGTGGCCTGCCGTCCCGGCATGGGCGAGATCCAGACGGTCTCGGTCACCGACGTCGGCTTCCGCCTGCCGCCGAACGTCACCCGCGACCAGTTGGAGGCCGCCGTCCGGCGCGCCATCCAATGCAATCCGGTGCCGCCCTACGCCATCCCGCCGTCGTCCCTGGCGGACGCGAGCACGCGCCAATCGATGACCGTCGGCGGAAGACCGACGGCCGACCCGGCCCTCGTCAGCTGATTGCCTTATTTCTCAAAAAGTTTTTTCAACGCCCCGTAGCCTTCCTTCTCCAGGTCCTCTTTCGGGATGAACTTCAGCGACGCCGAATTGATGCAGTAGCGCATGCCCGTCGGCGCCGGCCCGTCGGGGAAGACGTGGCCCAAGTGGGCGTCTCCCGTCTTGCTGCGCACCTCCGTGCGGGTCATGCCGAAGGCGGAATCGGTCTTCTCGTCGACGGTGCCCTTGTCGATGGGTTTGGTGAAGCTCGGCCACCCCGTGCCGGAATCGAACTTGTCCGTCGAGCTGAACAAGGGCTCGCCGGTGGTGACGTCCACGTAGATCCCTTCCCGGTGGTTGTCCCAGTACTCGTTGTGGAACGGCGGTTCGGTTCCCTCGTTCTGCGTGACGTTGTACTGCATGGGGCTTAGCTTTTTCTTCAAGTCGGCGTCGGACGGCTTTTGATAATTTTGGTTCATGGCTTGGCTCCCCTCCTTCTTCGTTGTGATGTCCTTGTCCTTCCCCCAGGTCGCGTCGATGAATTGTTCGCGCCCGGAGAAGGCGCTGTAGGTCCCGTAACGGACCGGGTTCTTCTTGTAATAGTCCTGATGATAATCCTCCGCCGCGTAAAATTTCGTAAACGGCAGAAGGTCGGTCACCACCGGCTTCTTGAAGCGCCCCGAGGCGTCCATCCGCTTCTTGGATTCCTCGGCCTGATGCCTCTGCGCCTCGTCGTGGTAATAGATCGCCGTGCGGTACTGCGAGCCCCGGTCCACGAACTGGCCGCCGGCGTCGGTCGGGTCGATCGTCTTCCAATAGGCGTCGAGCAATTGGCCGTAGCTCACTTTCGCCGGATCGAAGACGATCTCGATGGCCTCGCGGTGGCCCGTCGACCCCGTGGAGACTTCCTCATAGGTCGGATTCGCCTTCGCCCCGCCGGTATAGCCGACGGTGACGGAGATGACGCCGTCGATCTTCTCGAAGGCCGGCTCCATGCACCAGAAACACCCGCCGGCGAAGGTGGCCTCCTCCACCTGCGGTCCGCCGAAGGCGGACGCGGACAGAAACATCATCGCCAAAAACACAAAAACCTTTTTCATCGTCTTCCTCTCCTCATTCATACGCCTGATTAGACGTACCGAAAAGTCGAAAGTCTCGTAGGACATCAAAAAAAACCGCGTAAACATTGGCGATTCGTCGAATCGCGTCCACTAGCGACGAACCCCGTCCATTCGTGTAGGATGTCCATCCAAAGGAGCTCCCCATGCGCGCCTTTTCGACTTTGGTCTTTGGATTTTCAACTTTGGTCTTAGTGTCCGTTCCCGCCTTCTCCCAACCCCTCCCGAGCGAGAAGGCGCGGAGCGACCGCATCGCCCGCTTGCAAGAAATCGTGAAGGCCAACTCCAAGGACGTCGGAACCTGGCACGATCTGGCGGGCGTCTACCGGGAGGCGAAGGACTGGGACAAGGCGATCGCCGCCGAGACGCGCGCCATCGAAGGTCATCCCAAGTACGCCGTCGCCTACTACGGCCGCGGCGTCGCTTATTTCTACAAACAGAATTTTCCAGCCGCGCGCGCCGATTTCACCAAGGCCATCGATCTCTGGCAGGCGAACGGCGGGTTGGAAAGATTCCTGACCTTGGAGCAACCCAAGCCCGAGCACATTGATTCTTACCGGATGCGGGGATTGGCCTGGAGCCACGAAGGCAAATACGCGGAAGGCATCGCCGACTGCGACACGGCCCTGAAGCTTAAGAAAGACGACGCCCCCCTCACCTTCGAAAAGGCCTACCTGGAGCAAAAGGCCGGCAAGACCAAGGAAGCCGTGGCCGATTACCGGCGCGCCGGCCTCCTCTTCGTCGACCGGGGGTCCTCGCGGGACGCCCTCCTCATGGCGAAGGCCCTGGAGGACCTGGGGGCCAAGCCGGAGTCCGAGGAGATCTTGAAGCGGTTGGAAGAGGCCAAGCCCAAGAGCGATTTGCCCTAAAAACCTATTTCTTGCGCTCGGTTAACTGCTTTGCTAGGTTCCCCCGACTTTTTTCGGAGAGCGAACGCAGTCGGCTCGGCCGAAGAAGTGAGCGATGGAGTCGAGGGGTTCAGATGGGAGCTCGAGGGAGAGCGGCATCTCCCTCGATTCTTAAGAGCCCTTAGCTCAGTCGGTAGAGCACTTCCCTTTTAAGGAAGGTGTCCCGGGTTCGAGCCCCGGAGGGCTCACAGTAAATGTCCCCATCGTCTAGAGGCCTAGGACACTGCCCTTTCACGGCGGCGACAGGGGTTCGAATCCCCTTGGGGACGCCAATTAGAAGAAGAGGCCATTTCGGACAAAATCCGGAATGGCTTTTTCATTTCATATCGCACAGTTGGGGCCTCGAACACTCGGTTCGAAAGTATCTTTTCGAGGAAATCGCGCCGTTCTTCCTTGGAGCGCGTTAACCACAATTCTTTCGCCGACTTCGCCAGTTCTAAAATTTTCTTAGCCGTAACCAGATAAGCCCCGTCAATATCCCTTTGAGCCTCTCCCATGAGATCGGTGAACCGCCGGCGCTCCGCCCGAACCCTCTCGATCTGTCGTTTGTAGCCTCCCTCATCCAGGATGCCGTGGCGATGATCGTCATAGATCGTGTCCTCCGCGTTCTCCAACGCCACGAGAGCGGCCTTATAACCCTCCATATCGCGTTTCCTGGCCTCTCCGACGCGCCGATGGGTCTCGTTGAGGGCGTTTGCTATATCGGTCGCCAGATTGTCCGTAATCGTAATCAGGCTAACCGCACCTCCAAACTCGTTAAGCATGGTGTCCTCCTTTACGTAGTTGATGGACTCATGGACCTTCTTCCCGTTCGCGCAGCGATAATAGTCATACCGGACCAGCTCCCCGGTTCTCTTGATCCGCTTCTCCTTGGGCTCATAGGTCACCTTCGACCCGCAGACGCAGTAGAGCCAATTCGTAAAGAGCCCCTTTTTCTGGTTGAGCCTTTCTCCATACAGGGTGAACGTCTTCTGGGTCTTTTCCCAAATCCCCCGCGGGACGATCAACTCGTGCTTTCCGTCGTACCACTCGCCTCGCCAATTAAAGCGCCCTCCATAGAAGGGATTCTTGAGAACCTTCTCAATAGAACTCAGATGTCTAAAATGGCTCATCTTGTCGGGCGGGATGAGACCGCTTTCCAGGATCGACAACCGGATGGTCTCGTAGCTTTTCATCTCCGCCCTGAGTTCGAACATGCGCCGGACGAGGTGGCTTGTTCTGGTGTCCGGCAAGAGGATCTTATGTTTTCGGCGGGTGGCTCCTCCATCCATGGAGTCAGAAACATTCCGATATCCAAAAGGCGCCTTGGCCGGGAGCCACCCTTGCTCGGCCTTCTCCCTCATGCCCTTGATGGCCTCTCGGGCGGTATTTCCGGCGGCGTATTTCCCGACAGATGTCATGATGTCGTCGATGAAGATATCCGTGACGCTAGAGTTGCGATCAAAGACTTTGCCTTCTTTGTAGAGGTGAACTTCGATCTTACCGGCAAGGTAGAGCTCCTGGACCATTTCCTTGTCGCGGTGATTTCGTCCGAGCCGGTCGGATTTTTCGGCCACCAGTGCCAATGTCTTCTTGTCCGGATAGTCCTCGATGAAGGAAAGGATCTCGTGGAATTTCTTTCGCTGAGATTGTTTGCTGGCCGTTTCCTGAAACGTGAAGGTCTTGATGATCTGAAAGCCCTTTTGCCGAGCGTATTCGGCGCTGTGCCTCTCCTGGGCGTCGAGAGAGTAGCCTTCCTTCTGTTTGCGATCCGAAACTCTATTGATGATGACTGCGTCCATCGGATTTGTCGTTCTTAAATCTGTCGCTTTCGTTTTGCCACTTCAAAAGGGTTCGAAAAACTTCTACTAGGGTCTCAAAGTCGTTGGGGCTGAGATGATAACTGTCGGGCAATGGTTTTGGGGCTTGAGAATGTCGGTCCTGTCCCCCAAAACTGGAGTGATTGAAACTTCCAAAATGACCGCTTAAAAGAGGCGGTCAGGGAGGAAGTCATGAAGAGATCGCGGTTCACCGAAGAGCAGATCACGCAAATCCTGGCGGAGTTTCGAGCAGGAACCAACCAGAGCGAACTATCTCGAAAATACGGCGTCAGCACGACCACCATTTCGAACTGGAACACCCGTTTTGGCGGCATGCAATCGAGCGATGTGCGCAAGCTTAGGGCCCTTGAGGAAGAGAACAATAAGCTCAAGCGGATCGTCGCCGATCAGGCCGTTGAGATCTTGGCGGCCAAGGACGTCATCCGCCGTTTTTCCTAAGCCCCAAGGTCAAAAGAGAAGAGACGGAGCGCCTTGTGGGCGGTTTTGCATTGAGCCG
>DASUFF010000156.1:0-18105 GCA_036274695.1 bacterium
AAGATCGTCGGAACGATCGACCTGCGCGACCGTCATCTTTTCGTGGACGTCACGAACCTGCACGCAAAAGACGTGATCGCGAAGCTCAACAAGACCGAGATCAAGGGGCACCGGATCAAGGTCAAAGAAGCTTGAAGCTATTTCTTCGCGTTCTTCGAGACCACCCGCGTGAACTCCATCGTGTGCGCCGGTTGGTCTTCCGCCCCCTTGCCGCGGCCCTTGCACGTGGACTCGAAGTGGTCCTTGTCCTTGAAGGTCAGCGTCATGGCGCCCATGCTCGGGTCGTCCTTGGACTTCACCCCTTCCACCTTCGCCACGTCCAGCGTGAGCGTGTCGCCCTCGGTTTTGACCAGCTTGAACGTCGGCCGGTTGCGCATCACGCAGTAGTGGGTCATGGCGAGCTTGCCCTTGTCGTCGTCGTAATAGACGGAGACCATCTCCTGCGGCGTCCCGGGAAAGATGCGTTCCAGGACGGCGCTGCCGCCGGCGGTCACTTCGTACTCGGTATAGACCTTTTCGTTCTCCTTCCCGAACATGGAGGTCGTCGAGGACCACCGGCCTTCCAGGGCCTTGATGCGGTTCAACTCCGCGGAGCTGGTGTCCGGAGGAGGCGTCGGAAGCCCTCCGGAAGCCTTTCCGGGGCTGTTGACGCCCTCCGAGGCTGTTGACGCCCTCGGCGCCTTGTCGTCGGCGTGGGCGATCGGGGCGAAGGCCATCGCAAAAACGAATCCGGCCATGAGGGCCTTGAATGACGTTTTCATAAAATCTCCTTTTTCATGGGGACGACGGGTGAAATCCCACAAATCGACACCCGAGCCAAGAATTTCGTTAATTTTATAACTTATTGTCTTTGTTTATTAAATTGGGTTTAAAGCCCGCATGAAAACCGAGATCGACCTTCATGGCCTGCGCGTCGAAGAAGCCGAGCACGAGGTGATGCGCTTCGTGGACCAGCTCTACTACCAGGGCGAAACCGAGGGCCGCATCGTCCATGGATTGGGCGCCATCGCGGAACGGCTGCCCGGGTGGCTTAAGAATTATCCGTACGTAAGGAGCTTCGAGCGGTCGCCGCTGAATGCCGGGGTGACGATCGTCCGGTTGGAAATCCGGTGATCTCCGCCTTCGCCCTTACTTGATATCCCGTCCCCTCACCGTCTTCCGCCCCGCCGCCCTCGCGTTTCACTTTGGAGACGACCACCAAGGTTTCCGCCTCCATGGGATCGGACAATGTGATCACTCTTAAGAATTTACCGAGTTCCGCCACGAAAATCCAGTAACGACACCGCATGAGACCCAGCCCTCCGAACTTTGGCCTTTGGACTTGCGGCCCGTTACCAGATACAGTCTCCGTCATGGACCCGAATTTCTGGCACCAGCGGTGGGAACGTAACGATATCGCCTTTCACGAAAAGGCCGGCAATCCCCTGCTCGTCAAACACTTTTCAGACCTCTCGTTGCCGAAAGGCGCGCGCGTCTTCGTGCCGTTGTGCGGGAAGACGCACGATATCCACTGGCTGCTCCACAACGGCTATCGCGTCGCCGGAGCGGAGCTGAGCCCCATCGCCGTTCAGCAGCTCTTTGATGATCTAAAGATCGAACCGACCATCACCGCGGCCGGTCCGTCCCAGCACTACCGCGCGGAAGGCATCGATATCTTCCGGGGCGATCTCTTCGCCCTCACCCGCGAGACGCTCGGCCCCGTCGACGCCGTCTACGACCGGGCCGCCCTGGTCGCCCTGCCGGAAGCGATGCGCCGGCGATACGCGACGCATCTCTTGGAGATTACGGACAAGGCCCCTCAACTCCTCATCGTCTTCGAATACGATCAAAATCAGTTGGAAGGCCCGCCGTTTTCGATCAGCGATCGGGAAGTGAAGGAACTGTATGGCGGGAGTTACGACTTAAACTTTTTGGAAGGCGCCGAGGTCTCCGGCGGGTTGAAGGGGAAATGCGTCGCAACCGAGAAAGTCTGGCGGCTCGCCGTCACCACCTCACATGAACCGGCCGTTCCATCCAAGGGCTGAAGAGGACCGAGTAGCTCCAGGGAATTTTGTCCATCAACACGTCGAAGGTCTTGCGCTCCACGGTCAGATCGTATCGGTCTTGCCCCCTCCTTAAACGGCCGACGCGTTGCAAGAAGGCCTCGCGAAGAGCCTCAAGGGATGAGTTTTTGAGGACGTCCCATCGCTCGACCACGGCGGCGAGGAGGCTGTTGCAGAGCGCCGTCTCGGCGTTCCCGAGCGGGACGGGCGGCGGGAGAACGGACTCCGCGGGAAGGCCGGCTAAGAGTTTCAGAAACGGCGAAGCGCGGCGGGCCTGATAGCCCTCGCCCCAGGCAAGATAGAGCATCAGCGAGACGGCCAGGAAATGGTCCGCCTCGCCGCCCTTGAACCCGGCGATCCCCGCGCGCTCCCACAAGGCGGAGAGGAAGGGATGGAGGATCAGGAGGCCGGCATCCGCCACGTGCCAGGATCCCTCCGCGTTCAAGAAGACCGAAATCCCCTTGGCCAGAGGCGTCAACGGCGGGTTCGGCATGGGGCGGCTTTCGCGGTCCGCGGCGTTTTTTAAGACCGTCTCGGAAACGGCCTGGGCGTACCGGGCCGCACCGAACCCAAAATCAGGGGCGGTGAGCTCCAGCCGGACAAATCCCTCGGTGACACTCGCATCGTAGACCAAGGGCTTTGCGGATTCTGAAATTTTGCGGGCCTGTTTCGGCGGTGTCAGCGTGAATTCGGAGACGAGGCAAGGGCTCTCAGGCTCGCGCCGGAAGAGCGAGCGGTCCGGCAGAGACAGCGGGATCCAGCGGCCGGCGCTTAAGACGGAGGCGGCCACTTGGTAGGAGGCGTTCTCGACCGGGACGCCGTAACCCGCGTAATAGTCCGCGAACTCGAAGGAGGACGGCAGATTCTCCCAATCGATCCGCACCGTGACGCTCTCCGGGCTTAAGGAGAGGAAGGACGGGCTTCCCACCAACAGGAAGGACCCCGGCGCGGGATCCGGTCCGAAAGGCGCAAAGGGTCGCAATGGATCCAGGACCCCGTAGGGGTTGTAGAGGACGATGGGGGGGTGAAACCGGCATCGGATGGGGTTCGGCCGGACGCAAAGGAGGTTGCGGCCAATCTCTAATCTCGCTCACGCTTTTGAAACACCGAAGCCCCTCCACCTCATCGGCGTTGGGGTTCACGGGATATGCCGTCAAACCCAGAAAGAGGTGATTGTTGGTATGAGGGAGGCGGAGTATAGTAACCCACATCCATCGACAAAACCTTCAAGCCCAAGGAGGACTTATGTCCAAGAAAAAATACGCCGTCATGGGGGCTACGGGTCACATCGGACGCGTCGTTTCCGAAAAATTGCTCGCCGCAGGCCAAGAGGTTCGCGTTCTTTCGCGCTCGGAAGATCGGGTCAAGGACCTAAAGGCGAAGGGGGCCGCCGTCGTCATCGGTAGTTTGGACGATCCGGCCGGGTTGGCCCGAGCCTTCGAGGGAGCGGACGGATTATTTCTGATGATTCCTCCGGACATGACGGGACCGGATTATCGGGGATTTCAAAAAAAGGTCGGCGAGGCGATCGTTGCCGCCCTCAAGAAAACGAACGTTCGACACGCCGTTTTTTTAAGCAGCGTCGGGGCCCATTTGTCTGAAAAGACCGGCCCCATCTTGGGACTTCACGACCAAGAAGAGCGTTTAAACGCCCTGGCGGATCTCAACGCGGTTCATCTGCGTCCCGCTTCGTTCATGGAAAACCTCCTCATGCTTGCGGCGCCCGTCAAGACGCAGGGCCTTTTGGGAAGCGCCCTCCAGGCCGGCCTTAAGATTCCCATGATCGCCACGCGGGACATCGCGGATCGCGCCGCCACGCTCCTGCTCGGTCTGGACTTTCACGGCAAGACGACCCAGGAGTTGTTGGGAGAACGCGACGTTTCCATGAACGAGGTCGCCGCTCTCTTGGGTCCCGCGATCGGCAAGCCCGATCTGAAATACGTGCAATTCCCATACGAAGGCGTCGTCGCGGCGATGACGGGCATGGGCCTCCCCAAACCGACGGCGGATCTGATGATCGAAATGTACCGCAGCTTCAACGAAGGATTCCTAAGACCCTCCGAGACGCGTTCCAAACGGAACACGACGCCGACAACGATCGAAGAATTCGTGAAAACGGTTTTGGCGCCGGCGTGCCGATAACTCTAGCAACCCTTTTGCTGCCGTCTTATCCGAAGCGGTACTCAAGGGCGCCCCGGTGCCGAATCCGCCTTTGACGCCGGTGGCTTCGGGTTTTTCGGTTTATTACGTGCCTTGTCCCCCCCCGCCGCCGGAAGAATCGCCGCCGCAACCGCCGGTTCCGCCCGCAAAAAGGGCCGCCGCGGCAAAAGAGGCCGCCGTGACCGCCAGGACAAACCGGATCCAGTAAGGCCGACGAGATTCCATGAAGTCTCCTTTCGGCCGAAGATATCAAAGAGTGGCGCCGCTTCGGTACGGATTTCTTCCGGCGAACGAAGTTGAAACAAAAGGCCCCGGCCGAGACGACCGGGGCCTTTGCACGTAACGATCTTCTCGTGTGAGTTTAGCGGCCCATTCCCGCTTGGAGGGCGGTGCGCAGGGCGTCGGCGACCCGCGCCCAGTTGGCCGAGCCTTCGTACCAGAGATCGGCGTTCGCCAAACCGTTGATGTGGTTCCAGCCTTGATCGAAACAACAGCCGGGCTTGTAGACGAGTCCCAAGGCATCCCCGCCGCCGACCAACGTGGATTCGGGCAAGACTTCCTGCCGGGAATGTCGGGACGCCTTCGCGATGTCTTTCATGGCTTCCGCGAATTGCAGCTCCAAATAGATCCCGATCTTCGCGACGCCGCC
Organism: bacterium; assembly: GCA_036274695.1. Lineage (GTDB taxonomy): Bacteria > UBA10199 > UBA10199 > JACPAL01 > DASUFF01. Next base: position 4,852 of record DASUFF010000156.1, read on the forward strand.
GCTATAACCGAGCTCGTCTTGGTTTAACGAGTAGTTGACGACCTGATTCCACAGGTCCAGGTGATCCAACCCACTGCCTCTCAGGAGGGATCCGACCTGGGCGCCGTCATCGGCCTTCAAGGCACGGAGGATTCGCCCGAGAAGCTCGCCGTCGTTCCGGAATTCGGTCTCGTTGTTGCGCTCCGCGAGAATGAGGCTCTGCAGGACGGCGACGGCGAATTGCTTGGCCGCGTCCTCCGCCGAGACCTCGAATCCCACGCCCGAGATCGGCCAAAGCTCGCCCCTGGAATTGCGGCGGAGGAAGGCGCTCGCCACGTCCCGGCGCGCCGCCGTGATGCGCGACTGGATCTCCGTCTCCCGCGCGGTGAAGACGTCGGGTTGGAAGTCGCCGTTCATGAGGAAGGTCACGTCTTGGACGTTCTGCGGAAGGAAGTACAACCTTCCCGGAAGGTGCAGGCCGATCAGAGGCTGCTGGGTCATCGCGGGACGGATCTCCTGAATCGAACCCGGCAAGACCCCTTGAGGCAGGACCGACGCGGCCTCCGGCGGCAACTCCACGCCCGGGATCACGCGCCCGGGACCGCCAGCCCCCGTTCCGCCTGCGGACTCCCCACCGGCGGAGCGCTCTGCGGCAACCCTCTCCGCTCCTGCGGCCGCATCCGCCCCGGCAGCGTCTTCTTCCTCGACGGCGGCCACGACGGGATCGGAAGCCGGCGGCGGCGCGGCCTCTTCGACGGAAACGGGCGTCTCGCCGGCGCCGGACGCGGACCGCGTCTCCTCGGCGACGCCGTTGCCGGAGGACCCCGTGTTTTGCCCGCAGCCGGCGGACCAGGCGGCCACGCCCGCGAGCAGTGTGACGATCAGATATTTTTTCATGGCAAACCCCCTTGCCGGACTGACTCAGCAAGAACGGCGCCATGAAAATCGTGCGGGGGTGGCGAAGGACGGGAGGCCGATCGTGCACGAAATGCTCAATAACGTGAGTTTCTCATATAATTGATAAATCATTAAAATTAGGCTGTGAATATAGTTTATAATTGTTCTATTATCAAAATGATAATAAAATTGGCGAGACTTCGGTGCCTTATTCCACCGCCCTCACCTTGCTTTGGACTTTGGTCTTTAGACTCATGTAAAGTGCCCTTCATGAAATGGTCCTCCACCCTCTCCGAAGCGCCGTCCCTGGAACTCGCCGTGCGCGAGGCCGCCGAGGATTTGCGCGCGGGCCTGGACGGCGTGCGGCCGGACCTGGTGGCGGCCTTCGTCTCCGAGCACTACGCCAAGGACTACGAGGCCCTGCCCCGCCTCCTGCGCAAGGAGATGGGGGACGTCCTGCTCGTCGGCTGCTCGGGCGGCGGCGTGATCGGCGGGGGGCGCGAGGCCGAGAAGCGCCCCGGGTTGTCGCTCACGGCGGGCGTCCTGCCGGGCGTGGAGATCGTCCCCTTCCATCTGGAATCGGAGGACGTGCCGGAGCCCCAGGCCGGGCAGGCCGTGTGGGAAAAATTCATGGGCGTGCCGGCGTCCCAAAATCCCGGCTTTCTCGTCCTGCCCGATCCCTTCAGCTTCGACGCGGACCGTTTTTTGAAAGGCCTCGACGCAACCTATCCCGCGAGCCCCAAGGTGGGCGGGCTCGCCAGCGGCGGGCGCGGGCCGGAGGCGAACGCGCTGTATCTGGGCGGGCGGGCGTACCGCTCGGGGGCCGTCGGGCTCGCGCTGACGGGGGACATCGCCATCGACACCGTCGTCGCCCAGGGCTGCCGGCCGATCGGCAACCCGATGTTCGTCACCCGCTGCCGGGACAACGTGGTTTTGGAATTGGACGGCGACTCGCCGGCGGCGGTCATCCAAAAACTCTACGGAACGCTGGCGGGACGCGATCAGGAACTCTTCCGCAACGCCCTCTTCCTAGGGATCGTGATGAAGGAGGCCCAGAGCGAATACCATCAGGGCGATTTTTTGATCCGCAACCTCATGGGCGTGGACCCGCAGTCGGGCGCCATCGGCCTCTCCGCGCACGTAAAAGAGAACATGGTGGTCCAGTTCCACCTGCGCGACGCCGCCACCTCCACCGAGGACTTGAACGCCCTGCTCACCCGCTACAAAAAGGACGCCGCCCACGCCTCGCCCCAGGGCTCGCTCCTCTTCTCGTGCCTCGGCCGCGGCCTCCATCTCTTCGGCAAGCCGGACCACGACACCGACCTCTTCCGCAGACACTTGGGGGAAATCCCCCTGGGGGGATTCTTCTGCAACGGGGAGATCGGCCCGGTGCACGGATCGACCTTCCTGCACGGGTACACGAGCTCGTTCGGCATCTTTCGTAAACGGAGCGCTTAAAACCGCATGGACACACCGACCTTCATCGCCGGTCTGAAAAAGGACCTCGAAGGCCTCCTGGCCAAACTCAAACCCAACGAGACCCTGGTGGCGGAGACGCGCGGCAAGCTCGAGGTGCCGACGCTGCTCAAGGTAGCCCTGAAGAACGAGATGGAGGCGACTTTGGTCGGCGCCCGCTGGGTGGAGAATACGCCGGAGGTCTTCGCGAAGCTCGCCTTCGCCCGCCAGGTGGGCGACGAGGCCAAGCACTACCGGTTGATCGAAGGGCGCTTGAAGGAGCTGGGCGTCTCGCTGGACGGCTTCGATCCCTTGCAGCCCGCCCTCTCGCCGCTCACCGAACATCTGTTGGGGCTGACCGCCACGCTGGAGAAGGCCGCGGCGGGGCCCTTCGCGCGGGAGTCCATCGCCGTCGTCAAGAACCGCCAGTTCATCGACCTCCTGAAAGAGAAGGAAGATTTCGCGACGGCGAGACTTTACGAAGAAACGATCCAGCCGGACGAGGCCCATCACCATCAGCTGGGGGAGAACCTTCTCCTGCGTTTGGTGAAGACGGGCGAGGATCAAATGCGGGCGGCCGCGGCGGTGGAGAAGACGCTGGCGCTCGCCGAGGAGCTCACGCGGATGGCCGCGGAGAAGAAGGGTCTCGTCCGCGCGCCGGGGTGCTAGATGTCGAGGCGGAAGACCGTCCTGGTGAACGACAAGATGCAGCGGAACTACCGGTATGAACTGACCGCGCCGGAAGGAAAGAAGTTTCACCCAGATTTCAAGCCGGAGCTGACTCCCAAGCAGATGCTGGCCCTGGGCGTTTTCGGCGGCAAATACATGACGGACTGCCGGAAGGAATTTCCCGCGTGGTTCAAAAACGCGAAGCTCTGCGCCGAACGGCACGACCCGAAGCTGAATTTTTTCGGCGTCAACGCCTCGCAACCGTTATCGGTCTGGCGTCGGAAAGGTTGGATCCATCCGGCCGATCCGCGCGGGTGGTTCCAGTGGTATTGCCGTTATTACAAAGGGCGGCGCCTGCCCGGCTACGACGAGATTCAAATCCGCCGCTGGCGGATGATCCGCAGGCATTTGGCCCAGGTCCGCTTGCATTGCCGGCCGTTGAATCTCTCCTGCCGTCGGCGGCAGAGACAGGCCTTGCTGCACTGGGCCTATGACTCCCGGAGGATTTAAGCCATGAATCGAAAAATCGTCGTCCTCGCCGGTCTCGTCTTCTTGATTCCTCTTAGCCCGAACCCGGCCGGAGCCAAGCCGGCGCAACCGACCGTCCTGTACGGGCGGATCTCCAAGGAGATCAACCAACACATCGTTGCCGCCTCCAAGAAGGAGGCCGTCTATTTCGACGTCGAAGGGGGCGATCAGATCGTCGCCTACGTTTCCGCTCCCATCGCCTGCAAAGACCGCGTGGAGCTGACGGGCGCGATGATCGAGGTGCGCGGCCCGGAGAAGCGGCCGGGCGAGAAGACCAAGGTGGACGACTCCTACAGTGAAAAGCAGATGGACGTCTCAAGCTGGCGCTGTTTGGAAGACATCGGCGCCCTGCTGGACCGGCTGGCCGATCCGAAAGCCTCCGCCGATCAGAAGGAGGCAGCGAAGAAGCAAATCACGTCCCAGGGCAAGGACGCCCTGCCCGCTTTGATCGCCCACCTGGACGACGCGCGCGCCGTCCGGCGCCGGGACGTTCAGAATTATTACAACCTGCCCCCCAACCACCCGACGCCGCCGCCGGTGATGGCGAACTTAAGCGTCGGGGAGGAATCCGAAAAAATGCTCTACGACCTGATCACCCCGCCGCCCTCGTCCTCCGTGGACTTCCGGGGCAAGGTTTTCAGCGAATCCGTCCTCCGGGTGAAGGACTGGAAGGCCTGGTGGGAGAAGAACAAGGCGAAGGACCTCCCGCAAATCCGTAAGGACCTGCAGCCCTTGGTGGACAAGTATTGGAAGGAACACGGGACGGAGCAGATCGTTCCCTAGGCCGCAACGACGATCTTGAAGCCGCCGTAGATCATCCGCATCCCGTCGAAGGGCATGTCGTCCATGTCCATGTCCTTGAAGATCGGGTCCTTCATGACCTTCTTCAGGACGGCATCCCGATGCGCGCGGGATTTGTAGACGATCCAGGAGAAAAACACCGTCTCGTTCCCCTTGCGCTTCACGCTGCGCGGAAAGGACGTCACCTTGCCGACCTTCACGTCGTCGGCGACGGCCTCGTAGTATTCGAGGGCGCCGTGCTTCTTCCACACCCGCGACGCCGTCTTCGCCATTTTCACGTATTCCTTCAGCTTCCTTTTGGGGACGGGGACGATGAATCCGTCGACATAGCTCATGGAAACCTCCTTGGGTGTTGGAAGGGTACCGCCGTATTCCTGATTCCTCAAGGCGAAGTCACGGCGGCCGACGGGCGGATCTCGGTGTGGCGGACCTGGCCGCCCAAGTTGGCGGTCCACCATGCTTCTCTCCACTCCGGGCAAATTCAGGCTCATGACGAGATGGGTGGCCCCTTGCCCCGTTTTCACGGCGGCGACGGCGGTGACCGCCCCGATGACGAACAGGATCAACGCGCCCAGCTTGAGCTCCCGGCTGTTTCGGATCATGCCGATCACGTGCAGCAACAATCCGAAGGCCACCGCGAGGATGGGGGCGTGGTTGATCGCCAGATGGTAATAAGCGACGTTCATCGGTTCATCCCAAGGCTTTCAAGACGTCCTGGTAATGATGCTCGACGTTCACGTTCGGGAAGACCTTCTTGATCCTCCCCTTTTCGTCGATCAGGAACGTCGTCCGTTGGATCCCGTTCTTCCAAACGCCGTATTTCCTCACGACGTCCCGGGCGGTATCGCTCAGGAGGTGGAAGTTGAGGCCGTACTTCTCCTTGAAGGCCTTGTGGGACTCCGTCGAGTCGCAGCTGACTCCGATCACCGAGGCCCCGCGCTTGGCGATCTTGTCCATCCCGTCGCGGAAGGCCTGAGCCTCGCAGGTGCAGCCGGGCGTGTCGTCCTTGGGGTAAAAATAAAGGATGACCTGGCGTCCCAGGAAATCCGAAAGATGCGTCTCGTGTCCGTCGTCGTTCCGGATATTGAAGTTGGGGGCGATGTCGCCTTTTTTGGGAGACTTATCCGTGCGCGAGGCCAAAAGCGTCGCCTTCGTCCTCGCCTCTTTCGTCGTCCGGCGCGGAGTCCTGCGGCGCACGGCCTTTTTCGCCTTCTTGATGGTCTTCGCCATAAGCACCTCTTGGGCCTAATCTATCAGGCTTACGGAAAGGGCCAATCGGGCGAAGTCCTATTTGGGGATGGGGGAATTGCCTAGCCCTCAGATTGATAATTTTTATCATTCTGAGAGGCGCGGAGCCTCCTTATAGGCTTTATAGCGCCGATTTGAGGCGGCTTTGCGGATTTCAGATTGGCACGCGGCTTGCTTCTTTAAGTTCGCGTCGGGATCAACTTCTAAGGAGGATTTAGAAATGAGACATCGACCCATCGTTTTCGCCGCGGGCCTTCTGATGCTCGCGACGTTTTCCCAAAACACCCGGGCCGAATTGCCGCGCGGAAGCGGCATCGACGTCCGGGCGACAACATCCACGGCGAAAGTAGCGCCGAAGGATTTAAGCAAATGGGGCCGCGCCCTTAAGAATTATCCCCTAGAGCCACTGGGCGCCGACGTCACCGTCGCACCGACCGAAAATCCCAACCGCATCGTCATCGCGGTCCGTTCCTGCTCCCGCTCGGGAGATTTGGCGGGCGACGGGGCCGACTACAAAAACAAATTCTACTGCCCGCTGAATCTTCCCGTCGGTGCGAAGATCCGCTCCATCACCGCCTTCCCGCGAGAACCCGAGACGTGGAGCCGTCATCGGGAGGTCATGAGCGAAACGTCGATGGCGATGATCCACGTCTGGCGCGAAACCGTCGTGCCGGCGGGAACGCACGTGGAGGAAATTTCCGGAACGGACGAGCCCGGGTTTCTCTTCGGTGGGCGGGGATTTTGGACGGCCCGGGATCTGCCCCCTTTGACCATCCATTACGAAACGGACGGACGGACGGCGTCGAGCGCCTACTACATCAGCGTGGATAACACCGTTCAACTGAATGTCGATGCATCGACGTCCACGGAGGCCCGGATATTCCTGGGCGAGTTCAATCGCACCATCCAATCCATCATCGGCCTCTTAGTCGTCGAGTACGAACCGGCCTCCGACTGAATTCAGTCCTTCCGAACGGCGTTCACCGCGTCGCAGATCTTGGAAATCGCCATCGCCTGCACGATCCAGTTCACGACGGGGATGGCGATGAGGATGAAGATCGCCATGGAGGTCATCAGACCGCCGCTGAGCGGCTTGGCGTCGATGCGCTTGTCTTGGAGGTACTTGTTATAGTCGGTGGCGAAACCCGGATAGACCTGGAAGAGCCAGTAGATGTTGAAGAACGGGATGAACAAAAATCCGACCGCCTTGCCGGGCGTCATGCGCGGGGCGCCGTCCTGGATGCTGGCCCACATTTTGTAGACCATCATCAGGTGGAAGATCGTGACGATTAAGATGGGCACGGGCACGGCGGCGGCCATTTCCGTAGTCTTCGGGTCCATGGAGAGGACGAGGAAGGCGATCGACAGGATCCCGCCGCCGACGATGGCGCCGATATAGAGCGCTTTGTTCATGGGGCCTCCTTGGTTGAAGCATCCGGTTATATCACGCGCTCCGCCCGAGCAACAGTTTCACGGGCAGGGCGCCGTTCATCAGCGCGATTTCGTTTTCCGTCCTCATCCCGAACAGGGAGGCCGGCGCCGCGGCCGGCACGAGCAGGGCCGCCCGCCAGCCGGAAAAACGCTCTTTCAACGTCCGGCCCACGCCGCGGTAGAGCGATTCCACCGAACCGCCGATCCGTTCGCCGTAGGGCAGATTGGCGACCACCAATCCGGCGGGGGCCGGCGGCGTCCATTCCTGGAACGGCTTCACCGAGAAATCCAAAAACTTCTCCACGCGCGCGCGCAAGGCGGAGGCGCGGGCTACTTCCACATATTTCGGTTGGAGGTCGGAGGCGTAAATCGGATGCGGCAAGGCGTCTTTCTTCTGGGCACGGAGTTGATCGGAAACCCGGCGCCAGAGCGCCCGGTCGAAGCCGGCCAAATGTTCCAGCGCGAAGTCGTCCTTGCCGCGGTGAATGAGCGGGGCCTTGTTCAAGGCGATGTAGGCGGCCTCGATGACGAGCGTCCCCGAGCCGCACATCGGATCGAGCAAGGGCTCGCCGCCGGTGTAACGGGCGAGCATCAAGATCGAAGCCGCCAGCGTTTCCTTCAACACCGCCGGATGCCCGCCCGTTCGCCAACCCCGCTTGTGAAGGGCCCGCCCCGCCGTGTCGATCCCCAGCGTACAGATGCCGTTCCGGACGAAGGCGACGATCGTGATGGGATCCTCCGCCTCCGGATTGAATTTGGGCGGCGGTTTTTCAAAGGGGCTCGCTTGAACCGCCTGGGCGACGGCGTCGACGACGGCCTGTTCGCCCAGCGACTGAGCGCCCGCATCGGTCAAAACCGCATCGACGGCGAAAGGTTTGAGCGACCGCAACCACTCCGCCCAGGCGATCGTCTTCAACGCCCCCTGAAACTCCTGAAGCTTTGAAACCTGAAACTCTTTTACGACCCTTTGGATCCGGCTCGCCGTCCGCAGCGCCAGATGGGCGCGATACCCCGTCTCCAAATCCGCCTCGAAGGCGACCCCGCGATGCAGGACTTTCCTCTCCGCAACGCCGAGCCCGGCCAGCTCCGCGTCCAGGACGCCCACGGTTTCGTGCGGACAGGTGGCGATCCAGCGCATGCGGTTGGCTATGACACAAAATCCGCCCTTGTACGGAGGACTTTTTCCTTAAGTCCCGGGACGAAATGACGGCGCTTTTCCGGGAAATCTTTTAAATCCGGCGGAATAATTTTCGATAGAGCCAGGGAATCCATCCCAAAAAATGTAGAAAAGACGTCCGGGACGGCCGCCGTTCCGAAGGCATCAATTGGACGAAGATTTTGTCCGAGCCGGCCGCCTCCAGACCTTCTCCCGGCTGCCGGCGCATCCGGAGCTCGCCGGCGACCGCGCGAGAAGACGGCCGATACTCGCGGTCGTCCGCCTCCTGCGGGACCGCGACCTCCAGCGTCGGAGACGCCGCCGCGGCGCGTGTCGTGAGGGCCTCCGCGGCGGAAACGGCCTCCGGCACCGCCGCACCGGGCAAGGGGCACCGGGCCGTGAGCATCTCGGAGGCGACAGGCGGCAGAATCGGGATGCCAACCAAGGTCGGAGTGAACTCGTTTCGGGACACACGGGGCTTCGGCGCCACGACCTCGCTCAACCGGTTTTGAACTTCGTCCAAATCCGGACGCTTTTTGGGATCCTTCTCCATCATGCCGCCGACCAGCTCCCGAACGGCGGGCGAAGGACACTCCGTCATCGGCTCGGGAACGCCCTTCCCGTGCCACTTGATGAGATCCAGCGGTTGTTGGATGTGCTTGGGAAACGGGAAACGGCCTTCGATCATCTGATAGAGCAGGATGCCCAGGGCGTAGACGTCGGAGGCGAGCCCCGGCCGGCCCTGGCACTGCTCGGGCGCGATGTATTGGAGCGTGCCCAGCACCATCCCCGCCTCGGTGAGTTTTTGGCGCGCGCCCGCGCCTTCGGGGATGGCGTCCGGGGAGCGCCCGAGGCCGAAGTCCATCACCTTGACGACGTCGGCGAGGAAAACGTTGGCCGGCTTGATGTCCCGGTGAATCAGCGGGATTTCGCGGGTGTGCGCGTACAGGAGGGCGCCGCAGACCGGCAATGCGATCCGCGCCGCCTCCTCCAGCGACACGCGCCCGTAGGGCCTGCGGTCCAGGAATTCTTCCAGCGTCTCACCTTTCAACAGCTCCATCACGATGAAAGGACCCCAGCGGGCGTCCTGGCCGTGGTCCAGGGTGCGGACGATGTTGGGATGGTCCAATCCGGCGACGGCGGCGATCTCCCTCTGGAAACGCGCCAGCTCCCGGGGATTGCGGAGCGCCCCGAGGGCGAGCTTGATGGCCACCGGCGGATTTCCGGCGGCTCGGGAGTGGCCCGAGTAGACGGCTCCCATGCCGCCTTCGGCGATGAGGGAGACGCCTTGGTAGCGTTGTCCGGAGCTCGCCGGGCCCAACGTGAACGGGCCCGGGGGAAGGTAGGCGGTCGGCGGTAAAATGGGGGTCCTGGGCATAACATCGGCCTCCGAATGCTTTCCCCCCAAGGAAAATTCAGTCTTCCTTCCTCCTCGCTACGGGCCGCGCGCAACGGAAGGCGGCGTCGCGGCGCGGCGGATCGGCCTCATAGGCCCGTTCGCTCCCCCCGCGGATCACGCCTTTCGGTCTTCGACCGTCCCTCTCTTCGGTCCACTGCGGGATGAGGGCGACGGAGAGGGCCCCTTCCGTTCCGCGGGCGATGCGCTCGAATTGATCGGGCGTGGGAAGCGCGCCCCCCCGCCATTCGCAATAAGCCCGGGCGCTTTCGAAACCGGCGAAGACGAATCCCAAAGCGGCCCGTCGGTCGGCGGTTTGCGAAAGCCCGGGACAGGCGCCGGCCCGCACGCAGGCGGCGTACTCGCCGGAGCGGATGAGATCGCGGTCGATGGAAAAGGCGTCGAGGGTCACGACGGTGCGGCCGTCCCGGTAGGAACGGTCGCAACCGGGCTCGACCCGCGCGGCGTTGCACTCCGCTCCGGCGACGAAAGATCCGGCGGGGATCAGCAATTGGCCGGAGGCTTCGACCGCGTCGTCGGACGCGGGGGACGCCGTGCGCGAGGCGCAGCCGGCGGCGATGCCGGCCAAGGCGGCGGAGACGGCGGCGAAGGAAGGGTTAAGCGGCATCGGTTTCCACCTCGAGGCCCAGCTCGTCCAAGGTCAGGGCGGCCAGTCGGTCCCGGAGCGAACGCGCCCCCAGCCTCTGCCTCTCGGGCGAAGGACGACCGATGTAGCCGCCGGCGCGCGACAGCCAATCGGAGGTCTGCCCCGCCGCCGCGGTTTCGTCGGCGAAGGCGATCTTGTTTCCGTCGAAGACCAGAACCACCGGCATCACGGCCAATTCCGGGACCTTTAAATTCACGCGGACGTGGACGCCTTTTTCCAGGACCTGCGAGAGCGGGATTAAGGCGACGCTCCGGGCCATCGACGCCGTGACGCCGTTCATCCGCGCCTTCAAGACCTTCAGGTCCCTCTCGGGGTGGAAATAATCGACTCCGACGTCCAGATCGAGGAGGCCGTCGTAGCGCGGCTTGTCCTCGTGCTCCTTGGGAAGGTCCAGGGCGTTGCGGAGGTCGGCGCCCAGCGCGGTCTCGGAGAGGAAGCGCATCCAGGAAAACCGAGCGTCGTCGGCCTGGACCCGGCGGGCGTCCTTCGCCGCGGCGTCCATGCCGTCGGCCAGAGCGTTCATGCCCGCCGCCGCGGACTCCGGATGCCGGCCGCGTAGCAGGGGGCGCAGGGCCTTGTGCGTTTCCCTCAAGGCGCGCTGGCGCTCGGCGCGGGAGGCGATCAGCGCCGCCTTCTGCTGGGCGAAGAAGGCGATGCGCGCGTCGTCCGAATCCGCGGGATCGGCTGCGTCGCCGGAATTTTTTCCAGGCTTCCCGCGGCCGAAGACCGCGTCGCGCCCGGCGTCTCCGGCCTTTCTCAAGCCGCGCTTCAGAAGATCGGCCGCAAAGGCCGCTCCGGACGTGGTTTTCCCGCCGGGACCGCTCAAGGCCGCCTTGGCCAGTTGAGACACTTGGCCGGCCAGTCCGTAGGTCGCCATATCCAGGCCGCCCATCGCGAGCCGGAACAACAGACTCGGGCTCCATTCCGGAACCCTGCGAGCGTAGGAGGCCGCCTCCTCGGCGGCGACGTCGATGCCGATCGCCTGCATATCGCTCAAGGTCTCGAGGGAATCGTGCGCGCGGTCGAAGGCGTCTTCGAGACGGTTTTCGTGGCCCTGGGGATAGGGCTTGGCGACGGCGTTGTCCGCCTCCGCCGCCCGGGCAAGGGCCTCGGCCCTCGCCTTCTCGGCGGCCTCATCCCGCGCCCGGTCCTCTTCCCGCGCGCGTTCGGCCGCGATCGCGGAGGGCGGCTCGGCCCCGTAAAGGTAGGCGACGCCGATCACCGGGATCTCGACCGTTTCGGGAGCCCAGCCCGCGTATTCCGGCCAGGAGGCGCTCACCTTCAGCACGGCCTCGTCGCGCCCGGCCTCGGTGGGCTGATAGACGAGGTGAAAGCGGGTCGAGGGCGATCCGCGGTCCTCCCGGCTCGGCGGGAGCTGATCCGGCACCGGGTAGGCAAGCTGCATCTTGGAGCTTCCGGTGAGCGAGGCCGACACGAAGGCCCGGCTCGTGAGGTGGACGTTATAGACGTAGGCGTCCTCGCGGGCCGTCTCTCCGGCCGGGATTTCGCCGAAATTCAGCTGCGGCGGGCCGATCAGGTGAGCTTCCGGCGCCGCCGCCTGCGACGACGCCGCCTGAGGGCCTTGAGGCTCCAAGTGCAGAGCGAACGGATCGTCCAAAACGGGACTCGGAGCCGAGGCCGGCGCCAATAACGGATGCGCGGCTCCTTGAGGCGCTCCGGCAGGCGAGGGGGACAACCGCGAGGTCAGCGTGACCTTCCCCGGCGCCGGTCTCTTCGATTCCCCGCCGCCTTCCTGAGGCTGGTAGCCGGCGGAATAAAGAGGATCGAAGCTCGAGCCGGCATGCGCGATCAATGCGGAGGACGGCGGCAGTGGGGCCAAAAAACTCGGGACGGGTCGGAAGTTCATCTCGTTCCCCTTTCGCTTTTCGGGGACTCCTATCGCGGCCGCTTGGGTTTTGTTGACGCGAAAAGGCCGCCGCGAGGGAAAAGCCTTTTCATTTGAAAATGGGTCGCAACAAATGTCCCCTCCCAACGATGTTCTTCGGATGTTGACTCCCTCCCTTTCCCTCGCCTGCCAGCAGGTCCAGATCCTCGGATTGACCGCGCGCGGGCCGGTGCGCCTTTCGGATCCCTTGCCGGGACAGGATTTGGTCCTTCAATCCCAGGAAAATCAGACGTTTTGCGGAGCACCCGTTGCCCGGGAGCTGGAGGAGGCGGAGGACCGTTGGATCGCGGGAATCGCGGATGCGATCCCGGAGGGAACGGAACCCCGCGCCCTGCTCTTCGGACCGGGGACTTCCAAGACCGACCCGCTCTACGCCCTGAGATTCCTCGCCAAGCTCGCCCTCAAGACCAGCCGGGCGGGCGAGCTTGCCGTTTATGACTTGAACGCGAATCCGCAGATCTACCGCTATTATTCGGACCTTCCCTGGGGAGACCACCGGGTCCATCTGGAGCTGGGGAGCCGCGGAAATTTCGAGCGCCTTCGCGAACAATCCGCCCACCTGATCCTGGCCATCCACCCGAGCACGCTGCTCGATACGCTTTTCGGCCTCTTCACCGACAATCTCGTGCGCGGCGGAATCGGTATTTATCAGGCCAGCGTCAATCAGGAATTCGCGGAGGAGGAGGATTACCGCTTCTTTCTGAATTCCGTCCTGGCCCTTTTCAAGGACACGCTCGAATTCGCGGAACCTCCGATCCGATCACGGCTCTTCCGAAGTTATTTCTCGGAGCGCTCGGCGGACGTCCACGTTTTGGCGGTGAAAAGGAAATAGGATTTTAGCGAAGAATTCCAAGGGTTGCTTCAAATCTCGAAAAGAATCCGGAACCAGTTTGGAACGTCACTTGGCCTTCCGCGTCGACTTGAGAGGATCCATCAGCAGAGTGGATTGCGCGGCGTTGCGCGCCGAACGAACATCCTCTACGGAATAGAAGGCGTTGGGGTCCATACGGTTGAGCACGGCGACGAAGCCCTGCAAACGCTTGCGTTTGACGATCGAAAAGATGATGTCGACCTTGCCTTCGCGGCCCGTTCCGTCCACCAAAGTCAGTCCGAAACCCGAA
>DASUFF010000157.1:0-6758 GCA_036274695.1 bacterium
GTCCGCCTCCTCGACGGCCTCCCAGAAGGCCTTTTCCTCGTCGCGTTCCACCCAGGGCGGTTTGTCGAGGACGGCGGCCTCGTCCTCTTCGGGGGAGATCGGAACGGGCTGAGGAAAATGCCGGTTCAGATATTTGATCAGCGAAAGGGCGGAGGCCGGACGCGCGTTCGGGTCCCGGGCCGTCATCCGGTCCAAGACTTCCGAAAAATAGGGAGGGAGTTTTTGGCCTTTCAGGACCTCGCGCCAGGAGACGCCCAGCGAATAGATCTCGCTCCGGCGGTCATAGAACCCGCCCAGGGCCTCCGGAGGCAGGTAGGCCGGGGTCCCCACGCGGGCGACGCCGAAATCGAGAAGTTTGACCGTGCCTTCTTTCGTCACCAGGATGTTGGACGGTTTGAGGTCCCGATGGAGCAGGTTGCGCGCGTGGATGTAATGAAGGCCGCGGCAGGTCTGGACGAAGAGGTCGAGAGTCCTTCCTACGTCCGCCGCTTTCGCCGCCTCCGCGAGCGTCGGACCGTCGACGTACTCCATGGCGAAACAAGGTTCCGGCGTTTCTTCATAATCGAAGATTTTCACCAGATTCGGATGCGAAAGCCGCGAGAGGAGGCCCGCCTCCTCCTGGAAGAGGGCCCGCGCCGTGCCGTCGAAGGACGCGGAAAGGAACTTAAGGGCCACCTTCCGGCCCGTGCCCGCCTCTGAAGCCAAGACGACCCGGCCCATGCCGCCTTCGCCTAAGGGACGGAGGATCGTGTAGCGAGGTTTCAACCCAACGATTGTAATGCCGGCTTCAAGATCTTCAAAATTGAATCTTCAAGATATCGGATGCCGTTTCGTCAGGGTCTATAAATATTAATAAAATTAATATCTTATATGGATGTTCTCGGGCGTGGATGAATAGGCGAAGTTCCTCCGTTCCCTCCACAACGTTCGCAAAAAGTCCGCCGATAAAAATAGCGGGAGTGAAATCCCAAGAAGGAGAAAAGGGACATGGCGCCGCCGACGTTGGAGCAATTGCTGAACTTCTTCCGGGATCACGACCTGCCCAAGGACGTGGCCGCCGAGTACAAGGACGCGACGATCGAAGAGATGCGCGTCTGCGACCAAAACGACACGTTGTTCCAGCGCATGTACGGATACCCCAACAATCCCAACAACGTCATTTTTTTCCCGGCTGAAACTCCCGTGAGCGGTTTTCTGGACATCGATTCGACGCTCAACCGCGGCTGGAATTCGGCCACCGGCGGGGGGGTGTTTCTCCAAAAATCGCGTGATTCCAAAGGAGGCGAATCGGACTTCCTCGCCCAGCTCGATCGATGCCGGGGAGCCGAACCGTCCTCGGGAAAGGGGGCGGACGCGCGGTATCCCGTCTACGCCACCAGCCGTGTGGTGCGCGTCCGGACGGACAGGGACATCTTGGACAATCATCCCGACGTGCCGGGCTTAAGGGATGTCGGTTTCGATTTCCTGCCCGGCGAGATCGTCGCCATCGTCAATGGCGTCAAAATGGACCGCGTCCACTACGCCGTCCACACGGACAACCCGGCCCGCCTCATGGTCTTTCCCGAGCTGACCTTGGTGGAGCGCATCATCGCGTTCATCGAAAGCGACGGATCGCCGATCGCCGCCGAGCGTCGAAAGGGCATGGTTGCCGCTTTTAACGAAGCCTTCCGGCACGAGTTGGAAGCGGTCGACACCCAGAGAGCGCAAAAAAAGAGCATCGAGGACGCGCCCGGCAACATGATGTGGACCACGGTCATCAGCGTCGTCGGCGGGTCCCTGCTGGGCGGCGCCGTCATGTGGCTCTTCAACCGGAAACTCATCGACATGCAGAAAAGAAGCTTGGGCCTCATGGAGGAGCAGATCGAAGAAAACCGGCGCCTCATGAGCGGGGAGCAGAAGCTCCCCAGTCCGGAGGAGCGCGCGAGGATCTTCGAGACCGTGTCGCGGGACATCACCAAGCAGGCGGCGGAAGGGGGCCTCGATCCCGTCCTGGGCCGCGACGCGGAAATCGCCCAGATCATCGAGATCCTGAACGCCAACCGGCTGACCGGCGCCCAGGTCCCGGCCTTGATCGGCGAGCGGGGCGTCGGCAAATCCGCCATCTTCGAAGGCATCGCCCAGGAAGTGGCCGCGGGCCGCCTGCCTCAATACAAACGGGTCGTGGAGATCGATATTCCGGCGTTGGTCGCCGGCACCGGCGTTCGAGGCTCGCTGGAAACGAAATTGGGCGTCGTCAAATGGATGATCGAAAACAACCCCGACACCTTGTTCGTCATGGACGAGGTCCACATGATCATCGGGGCCGGCAAGACGGAGGGCAGCAGCATCGACGCGGCCCAGATCCTCAAGAGCACCCTGGCCCGCCGGGGCAGCAACCTCATCGTGGGAACGACGTTGGCGGAATACAAGCAGCACATCATGGTCGACGAGGCCTTCGAATCCCGCATGACCGCCGTGCCCATCGAGCCGGTGAAGGGCGAGGTTCGGGCCAAGATCTTCAAAGGCGTGAGGGACTTCGTCCTCAATTTGAGCCGCGAGATGGACGAGAAGGCGGGAGAAACGCCTCGCGACTTCGTCATCCCCGACAAGGTGATCGAGCATCTCGGGAACATCGTCGGCGGCAACAACCGGGAGATCAAAAAGACGCTCGGCCGCCTGGTCGCCAGGGCGCGCTCCGACAACGCCCCTGGTTCCAAGATCACCCTCACGACGAAGGACGTGGACCGGATCGTGGAGGAGGTGAACGTGGCGAGGCGCGCCCTCGGCCAGCCTTTGCTGGGAGAGGCCGTCGTGATGACGCCGGACGCCGCCGCCGCTGGCTCGCCCGAAAAATTCGTTGAAATCATTCTCTTGCGTCATCCGGAACTTAAAGATCCCAAATTCGAGAAGAGCGTCGTCGTCGCCGCCAGAGCGGCGGCCAAGCTTAGCGCCAATGCGGAGGAGGGCGAACCTGTTGATCCAGTCTCTTACGCGGAAGAGGCCGTACGGAGAGTGGCCGCGAAGATGGCGGAGCTCAAACTTCCCGAGGCCGATGACTTCCGCGCCGTCCTCGACCGGCGCGCCGGCGCCGAGAGCGCCTTGCAGGAGGCCGCGCCCACGCCTGCCGGCGGCGCCTGGAACGAGGTCTTTGACTACCGCGTCAACGACCGCGCCATCTATGACGCCCTGGCGCGCATCGACCGGAATCTCGCCGAATTTTACCGGGCGCAGATTTCGCCCGTCGGCTCGCCCGTCTCCACGATGAGCGATTTGATCGCACGAGTCTCCGTTCTGGACCCCAGGATCTTGGACGAAAGCCTCGGAGCCGCGACGACCGGCAACCGTCCTTTGACCCAGGTTGCCGAGCACGCGGTGTTCGAACTCATTCAGCGAACGGCGGAGGCGCGAGGCGTCGCCCGCGTCGCCGATCCGACGGTGCGGCCTCGCCTCGTGGCCCAATTCGAAGCCGATCTCCGGAACAACCGCGGGGTCGAGGCCCGACAGGCGGAAAGGCGCGCCGAAGGTTCGGAAAGACCCGAGGACGAGAAAGAGCGCCGCGAGGGCCGCGTCTCCGAGCCGGCGCCGAAAGGAAAACCGTAAAAGGAAAGCAGGGGGATCTATGGCGATTAAAGAATTCAAAGGAGACTTGGCCTCGATCGACAACACGTTCGGTTACAACGACATGATCCTCATGCCGCCAGGCGGCGAAGGGCTGCCGATCCGCATGGAGGACACGCTTCACGAGGCCGGCATGCCTTTGAACGCCCTCGTGACCCAGAAGGGCAATCCCTCGAAGGGGATTTCGGACGAGGTCGCCGAGGGCTTGGTGCGTTCCAGCGACAAACTCTTCCGCCTCCCCAACGGCGGTATTCTGCTGAGACGCTCCGTCTTCAGCGATCCCTGCCTGTTCTCGGAGATCGACGAGAAGCGCACCGTTTCCATGTCCGAAGACTTGGCCCGGGCCGTCGGGTATTTCCAGGCAGGAGGCGTTGTCTCCGACGCCAAGTGGTGTCGCGCCCAGACACCCGGCGTTGCCGGAGGGATGAAGCTGGTGACGCCCTTTAACTTAAGCTCCCCCGACGATGTGCGCACTCTCCGACGCATCCTGCGCGAAATCCGCGATGCGCGCGAAGGCGATGTGGAAAATCCCGGCTTGGACACCGACATGGCGAAGACCTTAGCCGACGCCGTCTCCGAGGAGGAGTTGAAGAATTTGGATCAGACGGTCGAAGATCTTTTTACGGCCGAGATGAATCCGGTGGAATGGGCGGTTTACCAGATTCATCAATTGCCATGGTATTTATACGTTCCCGCCGACTTGTTGGGGGTGGCGGTCTCGACGGCCTTGATCGCCGGCATCTTCCATTACGTTTCGAAATGGCTCACGCCTCCGCCGCCGCCACCACCGCCGCCGCCTCCGTCGAGAGAGGACATCGCCGAGACGGTCGGGAAAGAGCTGGATAAGCGGGGCCTCGGAAACAACGCCGCCGAGAGGGCGGAGAATGACCCCGATTTGGCCCAGGCGCAGCAGGCGTTAGACGACAGCTACGCCCTGGTTCCCGAGGGGCGAGGCTCCGAAACCCCGGGTTACGTCACTCTTGGTCAGATCGAAGGTTCGCCCGTCGGCGAACCGGCTCCGGCCGGGGCGACCCGTCCCGTTCTCCCCGGGGCGCCCGTGCGATTGCCCAACCTCCAGCCGCGCCCGGTCCTGCGCCCGGCCCTTCCATAGGAGCGGACGTCATGGGAGAACTCGAAAAAACCACCGGCGGCAACGACATCATCCTCGTGCTCGTGGACCCCGAAGAGCCGTTGCCCGATCTCCGCGAGGTCGACGCGGACGAGCTGGAACGCATCGCCGGCGGCCCTTTGGCGTTGGGGGAATTGGGTGATCACGGCGATCTGAACGGCTATGCGGCGGCCGCCGGCGCCGGCCTGCTCCTTTTAAACCGGGGCGGTTCCCCGCTGAAGCCGGAGGTTCCCAACCCGCTGCGCGACGGTCCGGTGCTGAAGGGCAATCCCGTCCTGGGGACCGCCGTCACGGTCGGGGGAGCGACGTTGATTTATCTCGGCGTCGATCGTCTCGTCTCGAAATTGGATCCCGCCTTCCAGGGGCCCGCGGCCCTGGGGGCGACCGTCGGCATTTACGAAGGGCTCGCGCGCCTCGGCATAACGGAAGGACCGCAATGGGGACTGATGCTCCGGTCGGCGCCCCACCTCACGATCGTTCAACTCGGAGCCTCGCACCTGTTCGACGGCCTGGGGCTCCCCATGGGAAGCCAGGGCAACGCCGTGGCCAGCTTCGGCGCAACGACGGCCGCCTACGCCGGACTGCCCCTCCTGGCGAAACGATTTCCGCAGCTCGCGAACGTCTATCGGTCCTCGATCGGACTGACCGCTTCATCGGCCGCGGGTGCGGCCACTTTCCGAGGCTCCACCCTCCTCATGGGAGGTTTGCGCTTGGCCGGTGCGGTGGGGATGGTTCTGCTCGTCAAGGATTTGGGAGAAATGCTGGCGGGCGTCCTGACGGAGGCCTTTCATAGCTCGAAGGACCCGGACAACCGGCTCTGGTACGCGGCGGAGGATTTCGCTTGTCAAGAAGCGAAGCGATGCGGGTTTTTCGACCGGATGGACATGGGCTGGTCGAGGGCCTTCTCCAGCGACTATGAGCGACAATTCAGAGGCTGGGTGTGGGGCGTGGTCGACCGATGGATCGAAGCGGAAAATCAGATCGCGGAGGGGATCGATAACGGCTTGCTCCTGGCGGCCTTGAAATCCGTGGAGCGTTCGGAGGACGGCAGTCTCTCCATCGATTGGGAAAAATTCCGGCCGCTGGTCCGGCAGCTCTTCCAAGAGGAAAAGGAACTCGTCGCCAACGCGCACGCCCTGCAGCAGTTGATCGCGCCGACAAAAAAAGGCGGCGAGATCGCCGCGCTGACCGAAATTTTCGAGCTGATTTCCACCGACGGAACGATCCGGGACCCCGAAGCGATGAGGGAGTACCTGGACCATCTCTTTGTCATGGCCGAATTGACGGGACGGCTCGATGAGATGCTGGAAGGCCTGGTTCAGGACGAGCGCAGCGCCTATCAAGAGGGTCTGGCCTCCGTGAACCTCCTGGATGGCCAGACCGGCCGTCCGAAAACGGTGGGAAAGTTGAGCGTCGAGCAGAAGGCTTTTCTCGGAGGCGAAGGGAAGGGGCTCCTCGAAAGGCTGAAGGTGCTCGGCGTGCTGTATCAAAAGATCCAAAGTCACGAGAAAGGGACCTTCCTTTGGGACGAAATCGAACCCCGCTTCCAAAAGACTTCAAAATAGAAATTCAAAAATTTCATATTACCGAAAACTTATAAAATACTTAATAATACCAATATATTGAATGAACTCCTGGTTGGCATTTGGATTGCTCTTGAAGAGGGTCAGGAGGAGCAACCCATGGAATCCCTACCGTCTCGCATCGAAACCATCGAACACTTCTTATCCGGAAACCTTCCCGCGGGCGAGGCGGCACGCCGCCTGGGTCTGCACCGGGTCTCATTTTGGAGGTTGGTCAAACGGTACGAGCGGCGCGGTTCGGATATTCTGAGACACGGCCTGACAGGCAAACGTTCCAACCGCGCCAAGCCCGAGTCGTTCCGCCAATCCGTGTGCGAGGCTTACGAGAGGCACTCCGCATCCTTCGGACGCAGCGTGTACTCGTTTTACCGGGACATGAAGGACTCCCTTCTTCGGGACGTGAGTTACGTCACCGTCCTTTCGTGGGTGCGGACCGCCTAGGAGCCGCC
>DASUFF010000158.1:0-9549 GCA_036274695.1 bacterium
TTATAATCAGCTCCGCATGATAACAGGCCACATGGGGCGTCTCCTTGCCCGGCAAAGTTCCTTGAAGAAACGGATCCGCGAGCATTTGAAGGATTTGCTCAAGGAGGCCGGTCATTTGCGGCCCGACGGCGACGAGGAAAGGACCTCCAAGGCCATTCACAAGACGCGCGTCTTATCGCGCCGTTTGGAGGCCTTGGTGGGCCTGCTGGGCGGGCCCAAGCGCGACGAGAGCTTCGACAAGGCGCTGAAACGGTATAAGAAGGTCCGCAAGGCCCTGGGCAAGATCCGCGAGTACGACGTCCATCGCGGCCACTGGGCGGAGTCGACGAAAGGCCGCTCCTATTTCGCCGCCGTCGACAAGGAGATCGCGAGGAAGCGCGGAAAGGCCTTGGAACGCTTCTTCTCCGAATTCCAATGGTCCGGCCTTCGGAAGGCCGCGCGCAAGTTGGGTAAGGCGGTGGAGGCCCGCGGAGCCGGCGCTCCGACGTCGCAGGCGGAGGGAAGGCGCCGGTTGCAGCACCTGGTCGCCAAGGTGGTCCAAGACCGGGAGATCCATGAAGTTCGGCTGGACGTGAAGAAGATCCGTTATACGCTCGAGGGCCTGGAAGCCCTGGCCGGCTCGCGGAAGTCGGAGAGCCGGAACCTGACGTTTCTGAAGGAGCTCCAGTCGGAGCTGGGGCTCATCAACGACCTGGAGCTGATCGTCCGCTTCTTGAGAAAGCTTCGGCGGAAGAGGGCCGACCGGTGGGATCACGCGACGAGCGCGGCGGTGGAGAAGACGGCGGATGACTTGGAAGGCCGTTTGACGGAAGAAAGACATCGCTGGAACAAGCTCTGGCCGGAGAGGCGTAAAAAGATGAGAGAGATCGTCGGATGAAACTGGGCATTTTGGACATCGGCACGAACTCCATCCATCTCGTCTTGGTCGAGATCGGCAAGGACCTGTCCGTGCAGGTCATCGACCGGGCCAAGGAGACGACGCGACTCGGAGACACGAGTTTCCAGGACGGCTACCTGTCGGAGACGGCCATCCACCGCGGCATCTCGGCCGTGCGCCGCTTCAAGAAGCTCGCGGACATCCACAACGTCGCCCGCATCAAGGCGGTGGCCACCAGCGCCGTGCGCGAGGCCGTCAACGGCGGCGATTTCCTCGAAATGATCGAGCGCGAGACGGGCATCTCGGTGGACGTCATCACCGGCGAGGAGGAGGCGCGGCTCATTTACCTGGCGGTGAAGCATTCGATCCCGCTGCCGAAGGGGCGGCCCTCCCTCATCGTCGACATCGGCGGCGGGAGCGTGGAGTGCATCCTCGTGAACGGCTCCGACGACTTGAGATCCTGCTGGAGCCTGAAGCTCGGGACCTTAAGGCTCAAGGGCGAGTTTTTGAAGAACGACCCTCCCACCAACAAGGAATTGGAGAAGCTGGAGGACCACATCGCGGAGACGCTGGAACCCGTCGTCAAGAAGGCGAAGGCGGCGGGCGTCGAAACGATGATCGGCACCTCGGGAACCATCATGAACCTGGTGGCGATGGCCCACTGGCTGGACCAGTCCGGTCCCATCGAGATCCAGAACAACTTCCGCATCAAGCCGCGCTACTTAAGGGAGCTGCACAAGATCCTGGAGGATTCCGACCGCAAGGAGCGCCAGAAAATCAAAGGCATCGACCCCGCCCGCGTCGACATCATCTTAGGCGGCAGCGCCGTGGTGAACCACATTTTGAAAGAGCTGAAGATCGAGGAAGTGATCCTGTGCGACGAGGCCATTCGCGAGGGCGTCGTCTACGACTATCTCGAGCGGAACAAGTCGAAGATCGAGATGGAGAACACCATCCCGGACATGCGGCTGCGCAGCGTCATGCAGCTGGCGCGCAGCTGCGCCTTCGAAGAAGAGCACTCGCGGCACGTGGAGGATCTCTCGCTGGCCCTTTTCGACCAAACCAAGACTCTGCATCAATTGGGCCCGGTCGAGCGCGAGTTGCTCCGCTACGCGGCGATCCTCCACGACATCGGATACCACATCAACTACAAGAAGCATCACAAGCACACGTACTACCTGATCAAGAACGGCGACCTGAACGGCTTCGAGGAGCGCGAGGTCGAGCTGATCGCCAACGTCGCCCGCTACCACTGCAAGTCCGAGCCCAAGAAGACGCACGACAACTGGCAGCGGCTGTCCGGCGACGACAAGCATGTGGCGAGGATCTTGGCCTCGATCCTAAGGATCGCCGACGGCTTGGACCGCAGCCATTTCTCGGTGGTCAAGCAGCTCCAGTGCCGGCTGAACGGCAAGGGCGTGGCCATCGAAGTCACGCCCTCCAGCGACCCGGAGCTCGAGATCTGGGGCGCCAACAAGAAAAAGGATTTGTTCGAGGATCTCTTCAACAAAAAGGTGGCCTTATGCACAGCTTCACAGAACCGCATCCGTACCCGGGCAAGCTCTTCATCGTCGAAGGCATCGACGGATCGGGGAAGAGCACGCAGATCCAGCTCTTGAGGAAATGGCTCGAGGCCGCGGGCTACAGCGTCTTTTTCACGGAGTGGAACTCCTCCACCCTCGTGAAGGACACCACGAAGATGGGCAAGAAGAAGAAGTCGCTGACGCCCACGACCTTCAGCCTGCTGCATGCCACGGATTTCGCCGACCGCCTCTTTTACTACATCCTCCCGCCGCTGAAGGCCGGGCAGATCGTGCTCGCCGACCGCTACGTCTATACGGCGTTCGCGCGCGACGTCACCCGCGGCGTCCATCCCAAGTGGGTGCGGAAGCTCTACAACTTCGCGGCAAGGCCGGACCGGGCTTTTTACTTCAAGGTGCCCATCCAGACGGCGATCGAGCGGATTTTGCGGGCGCGCGCGAAGATCAAATATTACGAGGCGGGGATGGACCTGAACCTGTCGCACGACATCGTCGACAGCTTCCGGCTTTTTCAAAGCAATCTCTTAAAGGAGTACGACAAGCTGACCGACGAGTACGGCTTGACCGTCGTGGACGCGACGCTCGACATCAACGAGCAGCAGGAGATGGTGCGCGACGCGGTGACGAAGGCGCTCGAGGGTTACAGCATCAAGAGGAGGACGCATGGCCGCAAAAAAAACGTATTTTGGCGACGGTTTACCGTACCGCCCGCTCGGTAACCTCAAAGGCAAGCTCATCGCCATCGAGGGCACCGACGGCGTGGGCCGCACCACGCAGATCGACCTCCTCCGCGAGTGGATCGAACTGCAGGGCCACGCGGTGCTGGAGACGGGCTGGACGCGCTCCAACCTCATGTCCCGCACCATCGAGGCGGCGAAGATGGGGAACATGCTGGACCGCATGACCTTCAGCCTCCTCTACGCCACCGACTTCGCCGACCGCCTGGAGAACGAGGTCATTCCGGCGCTGGAGGCCGGTTTCGTCGTATTGGCCGACCGCTACATCTACACGGCGCTCGCCCGCGACTGGATGCGCGGGAAAGAGAAGCAGTGGATCGAGGACGTCTTCGGCTTCGCCGTCGTTCCGGACCTGGTCTGCTACCTGCGCATCGACATCGAGAACCTGATTCCCCGCGTGATCGAATCCGGCGGCATGAACTATTGGGAGTCCGGCATGGACCTCCACCTGGGCGACGACCTCTTCGAGAGTTTTAAAAAATACCAGGAGGGGATGATCCACCACTTCGACGACATGGCGGAGCGCTTCCGTTTCGAGGTGATCGACGCCCGGCACTCTATCGACGACATCCAAAAGGAGCTCCGCGCCAAGATCGCGCCGCTGCTCGAGAAGAAGAAAAGGACGCTGGAGGAAGTGCCGGAGGCCCAAAAATCCGAGTCGGCCTGATTTGAAACTCTGAAACTATGGAACTCTATTTAATGAGACATGCCATCGCCGTTGAAAGAGGCGCCCCCAGCGTCGAGGACGACGCCGCGAGGCCCCTCACCGACGAAGGGCGGAAAAAACTCGCCGGCGTCTGCCGGGGCTTAAGCTATCTGGCCGCGGATTGGGACGTGATTCTGACCAGCCCCTTCGTCCGCGCCCGCCAAACCGCGGAGGCCGTCGCGGCCTATTTCGAAATGGCCCACCTCGTGCAGGAAGTCCCGATGCTCACGCCGGGGCACACCACGAAACAATTGGCCGCGATTTTAAAGGACCTGCCGCCGGTCAAGTCGGTCCTGTTGGTCGGCCACGAGCCGTCCCTATCCCAGCACCTGTCCTGCTTCCTTTTCGGAACGCCCAAGGGAAAATTCTCTTTCAAGAAGGCGGGCGTCGCCTGCCTCGAATTCTTGGACCGGCCCGAAGAGGGGGAGGGTATCCTTCAGTGGATGATGGGCCCCGGCCAGCTCCAGCGCATCGGCAAGAAGAAGTAGCCGCCGTTTCCGGGATTTCACGTTGACGTTGCACGGTTGTTTCCCTATAGAGCCCCGGCGTGGGATTCTTTCCGAAAACGCCTCAGTTCTTCGATCTCTTCGAAAAAGCGGCGGCCACCATCCTTCAAGGGGCCAAGTTGCTCGAGGATTTCTTCTCCGACGGAAACAATTTGGAGAAAAAGCTCAAGGCCATCGAGGATTGCGAGCACGCGGGCGACGAGATCACGCACGACACGGTCGCCCTCCTGAACAAGACCTTCATCACGCCCATCGACCGCGAGGACATCCACCAGCTCATCACCGAGATGGACGATATCCTGGACCTGATCTACGGCACGGCCAACCGCGTGGTGCTTTATAAGGTTCCGCCGGCGGGGCCCGATATGAAGGCCGTCGTCGCCATCCTCGTCCGCGCGGTGGCCGAGGTCTCCAAGGCCGTTTTGAGGCTGCGGGACATGTCGAAGAAGCCGGAGATGATCCTGGCCCAGTGCATCGAGATCAACCGCCTGGAAAACGAGGCCGACGAGGCCCTCCGGCGCGCCATCTCGAATCTCTTCGAGCGGGAAAAAGACCCGATTCGCGTCATCAAGGAAAAAGAGATCCTCGAAACCATCGAAAACGCCGCGGACCGCTGCGAAGACGTCGCCAACGTTCTCGAAGGCATCGTTCTTAAGAATGCTTGATCCTCATTCCCTCTTGATCGTTGGGTTCGTCGTCTTGGTCGCGCTCGCCTTCGATTTCATCAACGGTTTCCACGACGCCGCCAATTCCGTCGCCACCGTCGTCTCCACGCGCGTCTTGAGCCCGCGCTGGGCCGTCCTTTGGGCCGCCTTTTTCAACTTCATCGCCATGTTCGTCTTCAAGTCCCACGTGGCCACCACCATCGGAAAAGGGACCGTCGATCCCGCCGTCATGGACGTGGCCACCGTCTTCGCCGGCCTCATGGGCGCGATCATCTGGGATCTTCTCACCTGGTGGTGGGGGTTGCCGACTTCCAGCTCGCATGCTCTGGTCGGCGGGTTCGTCGGCGCCGCGGTGACGAAGGCGGGCTTCGGCTCGTTGGTGACTTCCGGGCTGTTTAAGATCCTGATTTTCATCGTCGTCTCGCCGACCTTGGGGCTGGTGCTGGGATTTCTCATTATGACGGCGATCAACTGGATATTCTGCCGATCGGCTCCGTCCAAGGTGGATAAACTCTTCCGGCGGCTCCAACTGGTCTCCGCCAGTCTCTACAGTCTGGGCCACGGCGGCAACGACGCCCAGAAAACCATGGGCATCATCGCCGTCCTTCTCTTCTCCACCGGCCATTTGAAGGAATTCCACGTGCCCCTCTGGGTGGTGGTGGCCTGCCACGCGGCCATGGGGTTCGGGACGATGTTCGGCGGCTGGAGGATCGTGAAGACGATGGGGATGAAGGTGACCAAGCTCCAGCCCGTGGGCGGGTTCGCCGCGGAAACGGCCGCCGCCGCGACACTCTTTCTGGCCACGTTCTCCGGCATTCCCGTCAGCACCACGCACACCATCACCGGTTCCATCATGGGCGTCGGCGCCACGCGCCGCCTTTCGGCGGTGCGGTGGGGCATCGTCAACCGCATCCTGGTCGCCTGGCTCCTCACCATGCCCGCTGCCGCGGCGATCGCCGCCTTGACATATCTCCTCATTCGGCTACTCCCTGCCTTCTAGCGAGCGAAGGCCGGCTTCGCCGGCGGCAGCGAGCGATCCAATAAACGGTTTTCAGATGGGGGTTTGGGGGAGAGCGGCATCTCCCCCGACTATTATGAGCATCAGCTATATCCTCGTTTTGTTTCTGACCCAGATGTCCGTCGGCATGGTGGCGGCCGTGGCCTTGCTGCCGCCGAAACTCGTCGACGCGCGCTTTTTCGGCTCCGTCGGCTTCTGGGCCTTCCTCTTCACCGGCATCGGCCTGTTCGTCCGCCTCAAATCCACCTTCCACCTCCCCGAGATCTTCGGAGGCGCCTCCGCGGTCCAGGGCTTGAGCAAGGCGATGTGGATCTCCTACGTGTCCTTCTTCGCCCTCTGCGCCTTTTTGTGGCTGCGCATGCGCTTCCGGGACGTCTCTCCTCCCAAGGCCGAGCTGATCTTGATTTCGGCGGTCGGGCTCGCGGGCGTGGTGCTGGATTCGCTGCTCTTCCGCCCCTCGCTTCCCCCCGCGTGGGCCCAGAACGTCCTCATGCCGATGAATTTCGTGACGACGTCGCTTATTTTAGGCGGATTCCTGGCCGGAATGATGTTCGGACATCATTATCTGATGAATACAGAGATCCCCAAAAAATTGCTGGTGACGATGGCGTGGATCTTGATCGGCATCATGGCCCTGCGCATCGTCGCGGTGGGCGCGACCCTGGCGATCTTCAAGGAGTTCGTCCGGCCGGACTCGAATTTCCTCGATGCGCTGGTCTCGATCCAGGGCCACGGCATCTTCTTCTGGCAGCGCGTCTTGGTGGGGCTCTTCATCCCGGCCGTCGTCGTCGGCCTGATCTACGGCACGGCGCGCATCGGTTCCAACCAGTCGGCGACGGGGATCATGTACGTGGCCATCGCCTTCGTGTTCATCGGGGAGCTGGCGGCGCGCTATTTGTTTCTGCTTTCGGCGATTCCGTTGTGAGTACCGCGTTTCCCCCTCACCCTTAACTGTGGCCGGGGGAGCCATTTCCCTCTCCCGCGGGGGGAGAGGGGTCGTTTTATGAACTTTGGGAAAGAAAAGTCTAAGATCGTTCGCGCACGGGAGTTAAGGAAGGCTTCGACTCCGTCGGAAGATCGATTGTGGCGCATTCTTCGCAATCGGGCCCTTCAGGGTCTTAAGTTTCGGCGCCAACAACCGATCGATGGTTATATCGCCGACTTTTGCTGCTTCGAAAAAAGGCTCATCATCGAATTGGACGGCGCCATTCACGACCGGGAAAACCAGAAAGAATACGACCAGGAGAGAGATCGTCACCTGACAGACCAAGGCTTCAAGGTCTTACGATTCTCCAACGACGAATCTGAGGAAGCGATCGTGAATCGGATCCTGAACCTTGCAAATGCTCCCTCTCCCCCCGCGGGAGAGGGGCGCGACTACAAGAGATAAAAAGGGAAGGGTGAGGGGGCCGTGGCCGAATCGTTCACCAGCGAAAATCCGGAGGAAATGCTCGACTCCTGCCGCTCCTGCGGCGCCAAGGACCTCTACCTCCAAAAGGACTTCCCCCGAAAAATAGCCATCCCCATCGTCATCGTCGCGGCCCTTTTAGTCCCTTGGACCTACGGCGCTTCTCTGATCGTGGCCGCCGTCATCGATTTCGTCATCTTCCGGAAGACCAAGTGGATGAGCGTCTGTTACAAGTGCCGGGTCGAATACCGGGGATTCCGCAACAACCCGAAACATAAAGAGTTTGACCGCCATCTCGATGAATTATATCGATACGGCGAGCCTTAAAGACGAACTGGAGAATTTCTCATGAGCACCACCATTCGCATCGCCCATTCGCCCGACGCCGACGACGCCTTCATGTTCTACGCCCTTTTGAACGGCAAGATCGAGACGCCGCCGAACGTCCAGTTCGTCGATACGAAGGAAGACATCGAAAGCCTGAACCAAAGGGCGATGAAGGGGGAATACGAGGTCTCCGCCGTGTCCTTCCACGTCTATCCGTACATCGCCGGCAAATATTACCTGCTCTCGACGGGAGCCTGCTTCGGGGACAAGTACGGGCCCATCGTCGTCGCGGCCAAGGCCTTGAAGCCCAAGCAGTTGCTCAAGGTCCGGATGGCCATCCCCGGCAAGATGACGAGCGCCTTCCTCGCGCTCAAGCTCTACGAGCATCACCTGGCCGGCGAGGCCAAGTCGGGCATCTGTTACACTCAGGTCCCCTTCGATAAGATCGTCGACGAGGTGAAGGAGAAAAAGGTCGATGCCGGCCTCATCATCCATGAAGGCCAGCTCACGTTCTCCGACGAAGGCCTCCACAAGCTGGTCGATTTGGGGGAATGGTGGAACAAGCAGACCGATCTCCCGCTCCCCTTGGGCGGCATCATCATCCGCCGCGATTTGGATCCGGAAGTCATCAAGGCCGTGGGCGAGGCGATCCAGAAGAGCATTGTTTACGCCTTGGAGCACAAAGAAGAGGCCCTGGCCTATGCCCAGCCCTTCGCGCGCGGGATGGACGCGGAACGGGCCAAGCAGTTCATCGGGATGTACGTGAACGATTGGACCGTCGATTTCGGCCGGGCGGGCTACAAGGCCATCAAGACCTTCCTGGACCGGGGTTATCGGGAAGGCATCTTGAAGGAGCCGGTGAGTCTGGCGGGCTGCGTTTACGACGTGAAGCGCGGCCGCGTGCGCGCGGGATTGGTGGAGCCGGCGGCGGAAGCCTCCCCCCCGTCTCCGGAAGACACGCAGCCCATGGAGGCGGAAGCTCCCGCGTCCGAGGACGCCACGGTTAAAATGTCGGATGATGCGGCCGGTTCGTAACGGAAGTTAACCCGCCTTCTTCGCCTTCTCCTGTTCGACGATCGTCTTGAGCTCCTTGCCGCGATGTCGGAAGAGTCGGTCGGTGACGGCGTTCTTGAGCGGCGTGAGGTTGATTCCCGCAATCAAGTCCTGGCTCAAGCTCTTCAGGAAGACCACCTGCTCCTCCCACGGCAGCGCATAAATTCGATCTAGAACCACGAAGGCGTCCGGCGTCTGCTGGAGCTTGTGGGCGACCACCAGGATCTGCTCTTTGGGGACGAAGCCGTCCTCGCGCGCCTCGCGGATGAAACGGGTCTTCAGCTTCTCATTCAAACTCAAAGCCTTCACCAAGCCGTTGTTGATCTCGTGCTGGATGCGGTCGACTAAGGCCAAATATTTTTCCTGTGCCGGGTTCTCCGCCGTCGGTCCCGAGGGCTTCTCCAACCCTTCCACGCCGGCGGCGTTGAGCGTGAAGACGTCGCCCACCGTGAATTTCACCGTCTGCTCGGTCTGAACCTTGAACGAGCCCTTGGGAACGAGATTCGCCGTGCCGTCGATGCCGATGAAGACGAGATGGACGGGGACGCCCCGCGTCGCCAGCGCCATCTCCGTGTCGATGGCCAGGAAGGCACAACCTTTTTTGAGATGTCCCAGATCGTCCTTCAGCGATTTCGCGGTGCCGGTGGTGTAGAAGCCGGCGTCCATGCGCTCGCCGTCCGGCCCGAAATTGCCGACGGCGCGCGTGCCCTG
>DASUFF010000159.1:0-12361 GCA_036274695.1 bacterium
AAATCGATCGCTTGGTTGCTGTTCTTCTTTGTGATGATCGTTAATTGGTTGGAGATGGCGTTTTCACCCGAATGCAGGTCAATCGAGGTTTCTGCGGAGAGGCAATATCCATTTTTGCCGAATCTGTCCGAGAGATAATACTTTAGGAACGACCAAAATCCCCCAAACCAAGCCGTGCTGCTGCCGTCGGCACCGGGCTTAGTGAGTAGATACCAGCCCTTCATGACCTCCATCAGGTAACCAGCGGCGGAAAGGCGCTCCTTGACGCCGCGCTCTAAGTCCGAAGCTTTCAGCACCCCTTCTTGGCTGGCAGCCTTAGCTTTTGACAAGGCAGTGGCCAGCAATTTGTTAGCTGCCTCTTTTCGTGTCTTGCCTGATGCCATACCAGATATAATTACTAGCCCTGCTTCCCGCAGGACGGCGCTCGCTTTAGCTCGTAAAGGAAGATAGAAGTTGCTGGCTATATTTACTAGAACATTAAGATACTATTTACTAGAAGTTAGCGCAATATATTACTAGAAGTTGATGTATTCTGCTTTTGTCCGGAAGGGACCTGAGCTACTCCCGCAATAAAGAGTGCCTCACCTAAGCCGGGTCGCTTCGAAAATTCAAACGAAAGCAAAAAAAAGCCCCCTGCGCCGAACTGCGGCACAGGGGGCCTCGGGGGATTGGACTCCTAAAAATTAACGGCTCTTGCGCCCGCGGATCAGGGCCATCGCCAGCATGGGCAACGCGATCAGCAGATCGATCAGGGCCGATCCGCTCGCGGCCGCCGCCGTCAACGCGCATCCGCCGCCGCTCCCGCCGCCGCCGCGAATGAAAAGCACCTCGGAGGGGCGGCCGGGCAGCATATCGCAGAAGTCGCCGATGCCGTCGCCGTCGCTGTCCTGCTGGCCGGGGTTGAAGATGATCGGGCAATTGTCGCTGACGTTCGGGAAGCCGTCGCCGTCGTCGTCGCGGCCGGGCTCGTTCACGTCCGGATTGGGCGTCGGGTTATCGGGAACGTTGTCCACCACCGTCACGACGTCGCAGTCGATGCCGACGGCCTTGGTGGCGTCCAGCTTGGCGCAGTCGTAATAGTCGGAGACGTTGTCGTCGTCGGAGTCCCAATCGTCGGGGCTGGTTCCGTTGGCCGTCTCACCCACGTCGTTGGTTAAGCCGTCGCCGTCGCGGTCGATGTCGCAGACGTCGCCGATGCCGTCGCCGTCCATGTCGGCCTGGTCGGTGTTGGCGACCGCATAGCAATTGTCGGTGTCGTTGGCGACCGTGTCGTTATCGTAGTCCGTAGCGCAGACGTCGCCGATGTGATCCCAGTTGGCGTCCGCCTGGTCGGCGTTGGCCGTGAAGGGGCAGTTGTCGTCCGCGTCCGCCACGCAATCGCCGTCGGTGTCGGTGCCCGGCGTGCACTTGCTGGGCGTCGTGGGCGTGGCCAAATCACCGGGGACCTTGCCGATCTGGTAATCCGGACGGGCCTTCATCGCCAGATCGCGCGCGTTGACGGCGTACGGCATGGCGCCGGCCGAGGCCGAAACCACAAGCGAGACCGCCAGGACGACTAAAAGGGAAATGTTTTTCATAGTTCCTTACCCCAGAGACTTATCGGTGGCAGGACCCAAAAGTTGCCCCCAAAAAGTCACTCAAAGAAAGTCTTATGATATTAAGCACTTAGAGAACTTTTACCAGCCCACGTCCATACCGTAGTGGCAGATGGAAAAATCGAACCGGACAGGGTCGGATGGCTCGATTTCCTTAAGAAATTCAGTCACATGGACGGCCACATCCCAGCGGGGGTTCTTGTAGGGGGAGAGGCGGAAGCGGCGTGCGAACCGGTAGACATGGGTGTCCAAGGGGATGACCAGTTTGGAGGCGGACAGCCCCGGCCAAAGCCCTAAGTCGATGCCGTCGGCGGGACGGGCCATCCACCTTAGGAACATGCAGAGGCGCTTACAGGGCGAGCCGTCAGCGGGCGAGGGGAAGAAATAGCGAAAACCCCGGGACAGCGCGGGCTTGTGGAGACGGGAGAAGACGTCCAGCGAAAACCGCTCGAGCATCGGCCCCACGTGCGGGTCGGAGGGCCGGTGGTGCGCGAGGAAGGCTTCCTGCAAACTTCCGAAACGCAGGATCAGGTAGCGCATCACGTCGAAGAGCTTGACCAAGTCGGCTCCCCTCACCCACCGGTGGCCCAAGGCCGCAAACCGCGGGGCCAGGGCGTCCGCGTCGAAGGCCCTGGCGAACTCCGACGGCGACGGGCCGGCGATCTCCAAAACCTTGGCGACGGAGGCGTGGATGGATTTCACGTTGCCGAAGGCGAGCAGCGCCGACAGCAGGGCGACGACCTCGCGATCCTCCCGGGATTCGAAATGATGCACGAAACGGACCGGATCGCCGTCGACGAAGGCGCTATCGTAGGTCTTGGCGATGTCCCCGAGAATCCGGCGGGCCTCGTCCTTCCGCTTGTTCGCGGGCTTCGCCTTATTTGACAGTTTCGCACCCATGGACTTACATTTTCCTTATGACCGATCCGAGAACCGACCTCGTCGATGAGATCCTTCGCCTGAAGAAGGAACGCAACGCCGTTCTGCTCGCCCACTTCTATCAGGAATCGGAGATCCAGGATTTGGCCGACTTCGTCGAGGACAGCTTGGGGCTGGCCCGCCGGGCGCAGAAGACGAAGGCGGACGTGATCTGCTTCGCCGGCGTCCACTTCATGGCCGAGACGGCGAAGATCTTAAACCCGGATAAAGTCGTCGTCATTCCCGACCTGGAGGCCGGCTGTTCGCTCGCGGAAGGCTGTCCGGCCGACCAATTTTCCGAATTCAAGAAAAAGCATCCGGGACACGTCGTCATCTCCTACATCAACTGCACGGCGGAGATTAAGGCGATGAGCGATGTGATCTGCACGTCGTCGAACGCCGAGAAAATCGTGCGCGAGATCCCCAAAGACCGGCCCATCATCTTCGCTCCGGACCGGAATTTAGGCAAATACCTGATCCAAAAGACCGGCCGCGACATGGTGCTCTGGAACGGCACCTGCATCGTCCACGAGATCTTCAGCGAGAAAAAGCTGGTGCAATTGAAGATGCGCCATCCGAACGCGTTGGCCATCGCCCATCCCGAGTGCGAGCCGCCGGTGTTGAGACACGCCGACTTCATCGGATCGACCTCGAAACTCCTGCAGTTCGTCCAGGAGAGCCCCGCGAAGGAGTTCATCGTCGTCACGGAAGCGGGCATCCTGCATCAGATGGAGAAAAAGGCGCCCACGAAGACCCTCATCCCCTCCCCGCCCGACAACGCCTGCGCCTGCAACGAATGTCCTTATATGAAGAAGAACACGCTGGAGAAACTCTACCTCTGCCTGCGGGACTTAAAGCCCCAGATCACGATCCCGCCGGAGATTCTGCCGGGGGCGACCCGCTCCCTTCAAAAGATGTTCGAACTGACCGACGCTTAGCAATCATTTCGACGACTTAGACGAATCTCCCCTTCCGTTCACTCAAGTGCACAACTTTTTCGTTTTTACGTCGAAAACCTCAGTGGAGCTTTATGTTCACACTGGGGGCCAATCCATCTTCCTTAGGGGTTTTGCAGACGGCCTTGACCACGGCCATCAGCGGCGTCTCGACCGAGACGACGCTCGCCGCTTTGGACAGCGTGCGCCAAATTCCGTCTTTCCAGGGCATCGCTCACTTGAGCGATTTGGCCGCGCCCGAGAATCTGGCCCGGCTGGCCGGCAATCCGCTCATCTATCAAAACGTCGCCCAGGCCTTGAAGCTCCCGGCGGACCTCGGACGGCAGCTTTTTCAAGCCGCAACGGCCGGGGCCCAGACGCTGCCCAATCCGGCGATGGCCTCCTTCGCTCCCGAGCACGTCGCGACGCCGGCGCCTCGCACCGTTTCGACCCAAAGGACGGCCTCCTGCTCCATGGACTGGGAAGGCGCCGACATCCCCGACGAAGAGGTCGACGACATCGCCCAAAATTTCCGATCGAAGGGCGAAGTCGCCAACGCCATCTTCACCGACATCCGGCAACTTCAGGGGAAACTCCGCATCAATCCGATGGAGAAACGCCTCCAGGCCTACGCCGAGCACATGGACCTTCACCACGGCGTCCAGATTTTCCGAAGGACGCCGTCGGCGATGAACCGCCAGCTTCACGACCTCCTCAACATGGCGCCCGAGATTTCCAAGCTCATGGACGGCGAGTCGAACGGCGAATACCGCGATACGCTGCACCGGAACCACTCGCGCGGCGTGATCGAACGCTACTTGGAGCAGGCGAGGGCGGAAGGGCCCGAGCAAGCGGTGCCCCTGCTGGAAAAATCGCTCGCCCTCTACGACGAGGTCTACGGGGGCAAGGTGGATTTGAGCATCTTAAGCCACGGCTTCAGCACGGCCCTCAAGGACGAATTGGGCTGGCCCAAGGAATTGACCCTGGAAAACTTAGGCCCCTTCGCCGCCGCCCTCCGGCAGGTGTTCGGAGCGCGCGCCGAAGACATGACCGCCGAACAGCGCTATAAGATGATGCGTCTGGCCATCTGCCTCGACGCCGCCGCCTTCAGTTACGCCGCCTTCCGCGAGGAAGAGACCGGAACGCCCGAGCAGGGGCTGAAAATGGCGGTCCTGCTGGAAACCCTCTACGGCACGGGCTTCGGCGACGAGCGCTGGCTGAGCCTCGCCCAACGTTTCCGCTCCGTCGTAGCGCAGTGGAGCACGTTGGGCGCCGAGCGCGGGGCCGGGGAACTCGCCCGCTACGGCGTCATCGCCTCCCACATCCTTGAGGAAGTGAAATCGTCGTATCATGCCCTCTTCGATGACTTGGTCCGCAGACACGGAAAGGCCTGGGGACTGACGGAAGAAGAAATGCGCAGCTTCACGCGCAGCCTTTACCGCACCAGCGCCCTCTTTCCGCTGGGGCAGCACCTGGCCGCGCTCCACGCGGGCAACGGAAACCACAACCGCTCCGAACAGATCCTGGACAGGCTCCTGCAAAGCGAGCGCATGAGCCGCGTCTACGCGCCGGTCTTCCTCGGGGAAGGAAAACCCGAAGATCTTTCCGACATGGGCAACAAGGGCAAAGGTTTGAACGAATTGATCAGGATGGGAGAGCCCGTGCCCGCCGGATTCGCCCTGCCGCCCGTTCTCATGGCGCACAGCGATCTGACCGAGGCCCACTTGACAGAAATCAACGACGCCCTGAACGAGTTGGAGCGGCGCACCGGCAAAAGCTTCGAGGACGGCAGCCTGAAGGTCTCGATACGCTCGGGCGCGTCGGTCAGCATGCCCGGCACCCTGCTCACGGTCATCAAGGTCGGCAGCCGGCGCGAAGTGATCGAAGCGGTGCGAACCGTTTACTCCAGCTGGGACAACCCTTCCGCCCAGCTCTACCGGCGCTGCAACGGCGTCCCGGAGGATTTCGGGACGTCGGTCATCGTGCAGGAGTGGGTCGAGACCGCCGACCACCCGGACAGCGGCTTCGGCCTGGCGACCAGCAACGGACGGGGCGACAAACCGCTCGCGCGTTACGGGCGTCAGGTCCACGGCATCGACCTCGTCTCCGGCCATCATTTGGGCGAGGACGAGATGGAGGCGGCCGTTCGCGAAGACCTCGACGGAAAAATCGCCCGCTATGAAGATCACTTCCGCCATCCCGTGGAGGTGGAATACGCCGTCGAGCGCGGAAAGATCCGGATGCTCCAGATCCGCCGCGCTCAACTGAATTATGAGGACGAAATCCGCTGGGCCGTCCGCATGATCCGCAATGAACGGATGACCCGCGAAGAGGGCCTTGGATTCTTAGGCGGACGCGATCGGCTCGTCGCCGCCTTGAACGAACCGCGGTTGCTCATCGAGGGAACGGACCGCCCGATCGCCTCCGAGGCGAAAGGCGGAGGGCACCCGCTGGTCGGCTCCATCACGTTCGACGAGGCCGGAATCGTGCTGCTGCAACAGCAAGGCATCCAGGCCATTTTCGTCACCGACAACGCCGACGCCGGCAAGAGCGGCGCCTACGCCTTC
The DNA here is from genome assembly GCA_036274695.1 of bacterium. Classification (GTDB taxonomy): domain Bacteria; phylum UBA10199; class UBA10199; order JACPAL01; genus DASUFF01. Next base: position 6,016 of record DASUFF010000159.1, read on the forward strand.
GAGGCCGGGGCCGCCATCTTCAACGAAGGCAACGGCGTCTCGCATTTGGAAGGCGATCTCCGGGCCAGCAGCAAACCCCACCTGGGCGGCATCCCCGTGAAAGTCGACCGCCAAACGCGGACGGCCACCATCGGCGGCGTCCCCGTCCTCGAAGGCGACATCGTCACCCTGGATCCCACTCGCGGCGCCATCTACCGGGGCGCAATCCCCATTCAGCAAGGCGACAGCCCCGTCGCCTCGCTCATCCGTTGGTTGATCGAAGGAAGCTAGCCCCGCTTCCCGCGGGACAGCGCTCGCACGGCGAGTAAAGGAAGCTAGCAACTCTTAGAGACTCGTGACCGAACCCTGGGCGCTCGTTAGGAGTGTTCCAGCGGCATGAGTTCCGTTTCTCTTTTCCCATCTCTCCGTGCGCTTCAGTCGTCCTTCGCGGCGAGCCTCTCCGGGCTTTCTTCCGGCGCGGCCGCTCAAGCCCTGACCGATCTTCGCCAAGTGTCCGCTTTTTCAGGGCTTTCCAACCTCGAAGATTTGGTCTCCCAAGATGCCGTCGCCCGTCTCGTTTTTAAGCCGTCGCTTTTCGCGGAGGCCGGAAACCGTTTGAAGGCCTTTCAGGACCTCGAGGCCCTCGGGGGCGTCAGCCGGATGCCTTCGATCAAAGAGAGATTGAAGGCCTGCGCGTCTCTTTTGGAGTTACGGCATGGGGTGCAGATCTACGGCGCGATGCTGGTCCACCAGGACAAGCCCGATACGCTTGAGACGATTCAAAGCTCGATGAGCCGCGCGCTGAAGGACGAGCTGAACTGGTCCCAAACCTTGACCGCGGAACCGCTGGGCGCCTTCGCCCTCTCCGTGCGCAAGGCCTTCGACGCGCACGGAGATCACTTGTCGGGGGAACAGCGCCACGACCTCATGCAGATCGCCTTTCACTTGAGCGAGGCCGCCGGCGGCACCTGCGCCTTCGACGCCGGGCAAGCCGACTCGCCGGTCCAGGCGAGGAAGGTGGCCGTTCTGGGCGACGTGATTTACGGTTCCGGTTTCGGGGACGACGGATGGGAGATCGCCTCCGACGGCTTGAAACGACTGGCGCGCCATTGGGGAAAACAGGATACGGCCAAGCGGGAGGACGCCTTGAAGCGCTCGGCCGCCGCCGCGAAAGGTTTGATGGAGGAGGCCAAGGCCTCTTACGCCGCCCTCTTCGACCCGATCGGCGCGACGCCCGGCTTCCGCTTCAACGGGGCGATCAACGCCCTCTCGGCCCACCTGGCCGCCCTGCTGCCTTAAGGAATCTTGAAAAGACGCTTCCATCCGGCGTCGTTCAGATCCGCCGTCTCGAAATACAGATTTTGGCTGAGCCTTCCTTCCAGCGAGAGCAAAAAGTCGCGGCCGATCTTGCGATTCCCCGCTTCGAACTCGGCGATGTCCCAAGACTCGCCGATCGCCTCCCAGCGTTTTTCGGTTTCCGCGGACCAAAGCTCGCAGATTTGCAGGTAATCCCTAAAAATCTCCTTCAGCATCGCCGTCTCCTTCGCCTCCCGATGCCGGAAACCCAAGTGCGGCCAGACGTAATGCCCGGACTTGTCGGCCGCCAAATACAAACGATCCACGCCCAATCGGTGAAGAAAGCCCAAGAAGCGTTGATGCAACCCGCGGGCAAGGCCCCGGCGGGTGTGCGCCTCGAAATTTCCCGCAGGATTGTAGCCGACGGCCATGGCCCTCCACTCGCCGCCTGCCGGAGGCGGCAGACCGACGAAGCGTTGAAAGGCGCCGGCCTCCTTTCCGTTTTCGTCAGCCAGGCGGCCGGTGATCAAGACCGTCGATGTCTCTCTCTCCGCGAGAAGGACCTTCAACCCATAGCCGGGCGCGTCCACGCGGAAGGCGTTGAGGAAATCGTCCAAGGAAACGTCGCGGCCGAAAAGGCGGCGCAGCGCCCCGTTCAAGCCGGAACGATCACCCGGCGCGATCGTCCGTCCGTCGACGTGAAAGAAGGCGGGCCAACACGAAAGGTCGGGAGGCGCCTCGAACAAGCGCAAGAGATGCGACACCACGGGCGTCGTCGCCAGGCCTTTCATGTCCCGCCCCTGCCGCCGCGGGGCCATGCCGAAAATCGGATACGCGGAGGCGCCGGCGGATTCCATCAACCGGCGCCAGCGTGCGGCGAAGTCGGGGTCCGCCGCCGACCGGGACTCTCCGAAAGTCTCCAAGGGCCGGGTCCACTCAAAAAGATGGGTCACGAGCTGGGGGGAGATGCGCGCGTTGCCGATCGCCACGGCGGGCAATTCGCGGTCGATGCGCTCGTTCAGCAGAAGATCCGCCCCCAGCGGCGCGAGGGCGCCGCGGAAAACGCTCAACGCTTCCGCCAACTCCGCGGCGGGGAGAAAGGCCAGACGGTCGATGAGGGGCGCGAGCGGCATAGGACGATCATCGGTGGAGAATGGGAAAAGTTGCCGCTTCCCGGGGGATTTCGCCTCACAACCTTTTCCTTTTCACGCCGACTCACAAAGACAATGCTCCCTCTCTCCGCCACGTCTCTGAACGTCTCCCCCGAACTTCTCAGCCGGTCGGGCCTCGGCCTGCCGGCGGCGGCGTGGTCCCTCGCTTCCTCGGACCGCAGCCCCGATTTGCTGTGGCCGGCGGCAGCGGATGCCTCCGCGGCCCGGTCTCTTCCCTTGTCCGGTGTGTGGAAATACGCGTCGCCCCGAAACGAAATCCGCTGCGAGCAATGGCGCCTGGGGGGCTATGCCATCCCCGATTCCTTTCGCCGCGACTTAAGAGGCCGTCTGAAGGACATCGATCGAACGATCTTTCGTCCCTGGCGCAGCGGCGACATTCCGTGCGAGGCCTTCCTGCCCCCGTACAACGATGCAGCGAACAAATTTTACGAGTTGAAGGACCGCTTGAACTTTTATCCCGATTGGGCCGACATCGTCGGACCCTCCGACACGTCCGTCTCCTCCGAAATCGCCTTCCTCGAACTGGAATGCCTCGATTTTCTGGCGGATCGCTTGGATCGCAAGGTCGAGGCCGCCCGAAGCGGCCTGAGAACCTTGACCGAACGCACGCTCAATCCCGACCTGATCGCGCGGTGGAACGAGATCGAATCGGCGAAAATCGCGTCCCGCCGCAAAATCGATCTTCAGTCCACGCTCCGCCGGCAGGATCTCTTCCTCATCCTCGTCTCCGATACGCTGACCGACCTGGCGGCGCAGGCAGCCGGAAAAACCGGCGGTCCATGGCTTGAGCAGGACCTGCGCCCCGTCTTCTTCGAGATGGCGACCCATCTTTTCCGGCTGGATCTGTTCGAAGAAGGTTTCGACGCCGAGACCACGCACGCATTCACGCGCGAGGTCGGAATCTTTTACGCATCCTCCCTAAAGGACTCCTACGCGGCGTTCGGCCGCATCCTCTATTCCCATATGAACCGGCATCTCCTGCTGGGGAAACATCCGACCGCCGACGGACTTTTGAAAAGCGTGACGGAAAATCTGAAAGCCTACCGGCGCCTCTTCAAGGCTTTCGCCGGGAAGTTCTGGCTGCGCCGCTCGCGCTTCGTTCAGGAGCTGACGCGGCGAGATGGAAGTTCCACGGGTTTTTTCCTTTCCTTGGAGAGGGGGATCATCGAATTCGAGAGCGGTCTCGGCGTCTATCTTTACGAAGACGATCCCGCCGGACGGGGCCCTTACGGGGCGGTCGCCCGGTTGGGCCTGTTTTTCGGCGGGGACGACTCAGTCCGGATCGTCAACTTCCAGACCGCGGCTGTGAGCGAGGTGAACTCGGCATCGCATCTGGCCGACCAGCGCGAACGGTTCAAGGCCGCTCTGGGAGGGCTCGGCGCCTTGGACGCGTTGGTAGCATCGGCGATCTACCTGGCGGTCGGGATGGGCGCTCGAAGGATGGAAGGGATCAGCGACGAGGCCCAACAGGCCTTCACCGACGAAATCGCCCAAGGGAAACGGCATCCCTTTTATGATCCCACCTTCGCGAGATTCGGATTCGCGCCTCCTGCGGAAGGGCGAGACGTTTGGAGCCTGGACCTGAAAAGTTTTTCCCTCTTCGATCCCGAGGTCCCGTCGAAGCCGAATCACATGCTCGAATATTTTTGGAAGGTTCTGTCGCGCCGCAATCCGGGAAACCGCATCAAGTACGCCGACTGGCGGAAACAAAAGCCGAACCCGTCGTCTCCCAAGTACATGGCTTTTCTGATCAGCATCGCCGGGGCGATAGATCAGTTCCGACTGAAGAAGATTCCTCCGGAGGAACGGGGAGAACCCCCTACCTAGAGATCTTCACCAACTTCTTCCACTCCGCTTCGGAGACAATTTCGACCTTGCCGCCCTTTTCTTTCAACTTCTTCGCCTTGTCGAGCTTCGAACCCGCACCGCCGCCGTCTCCGACCACGAGGTAGTCCAGGTCCTTCGTCACGCCCGAGGCGATCTCGCCGCCCTTTTCCTCCACGAGCTTTTCGGCTTCGCTGCGCTCCATGGCGAGGAGGGAGCCGGTGAAGAGGAATTTCTTTCCGCTTAACGGACCTCCCCCCTGAGCCCCCTCCTTAATAAGGAGGGGGTTGGGGGCGGTGATCGTCACGCGCTTTAACAACTTCTCGATCAATTTTTTCTTCTTCGACAACCCATCGACCACCTCTTTGGCGATCACGGGACCGATAGTGTGGATGGCGGAGAGCTCTTCCTCCGACGCGGCCTTCAGGCGCTCCAGCGTCCCATAGGTCTTGGCCAGGAGTTTGGAAGCGTGCTTGGCCAATTCGCGGATGCCCAGGGAGCGCAGAAACGCCTCGAGCGTCAGTTCCTTCTTCTCCTGGATGTGGCCGATCAATTTCGTCGCCAGCACCTCGCCCATGCGTTCGAGCTCGAGCAGGTCCTCCTTCTTCAGCGCGTAGAAATCCGCCGGATCGAGCACGAAGCCGTTGTCATAGAGCTTCTCGATCAGCTTCTCGCCGAAGCCGTCCACCTCGATGACTTTGATGAAATGCTCCAGCTCCTGCATCTTCGCCGCCCGGCAGCCGTGCTTGTTCGTGCAATAGAGGAAATCGTCCCGAACCTCGGTGGGCTCGCCGCAGGACGGACATTTCTCCGGCGCCTTGAAGGCGACGCCGTGTCCCGCATGGGACACGGCCTCGAGCTTTGGAATGACGCCGCCGCTGCGGATCAAAACGACTTTGGAGCCGTAACGTAGCCCCAACTTCATCATCAATCCGTAATTATGAAGGGTGACGTGCGTTACGGTGGCGCCGGAAAGCTCCACCGGCTCGACGATCCCCACCGGCGTGATCACGCGCGTGCGCGCCACGCTCCATTCCACGTCCTTGAGCGTCGTGGTGCCCGAGTCGCCCTGGAACTTGTAGGCAATGGCCCAGCGCGGGTGATGGGCCGTGACGCCCAAGCGCTCCTGCTCGGACAGGGAATCGACACGGTAGACCACCCCGTCCGTTTCGAAATCGTATTTTTCCCTGTTCTTGAGGAAGTATTCGTAGTCACTTTTCAGCTCCGCCAGATCCTTCCCGGCCTTTTTATATTCGACGGTCGGAATCCCGAACGAGTCGATCATCTTGAACTTGTCGTGCTCGGTCTTCACGGAGGGGCCGCGGAGGTCGTAGCCGAAGAAGGACAGCTTGTAGTCCTTGGTCTTGCGCGGGTCTTTCTGCTTCACGGCCCCGGCGGCGAGATTGCGGGGGTTCGCGAACTCTCCCTTGTATTTTTTGAAGACGGAGAGGGGCATGTAGATCTCTCCGCGAATTTCGACCGGACCCCGCGGAATCTTGCGCGGAACGGCTTCGATCATCCTGACATTCGCCGTAATATCGTCCCCCGTCATCCCGTCGCCTCGCGTGGCGCCCAAGATCAGCTCGCCCTTGTCGTCGTAGCGCAGCTCCGTGGCCAGGCCGTCGATCTTCGGCATCACCACGACGTCGCCCTCGAACTTCTCCAGCCAGTTTTGAAAATCCTCGTCGTTGTAGCATTTGTCGAGCGAGAGCATCTCCGAGGTGTGCCTCACCTTTTTAAACTCCTTCAGGGGGCCTTCGGAGGGGATCTCGGTTAAGACGGGGGAGTCGGGCTTGAGTGTCTTCAGACGCTGGACCAGGCGGTCGAACTCGTAGTCGGAGATCTCCGGCTTGTTCTTCTCGAAATAGAGTTTGTTGTGGCGGCGAATCTCGGACTCGAGACGCTCGATCTCAGTCATCGCGTTCCTTTAGACCGAAAAGCGGAAAAAGAAAACTCCCATCCTCACAGCGGGACGACGTGAGAGAGAGTCGATCCGCCCGTGCGGAGGGTGCCGGCCAAACTCTCCCTTTTGACCTTCAGGCTCGCCGTCCGGGGAAAGGGTTCCTCCCAGACGA
>DASUFF010000160.1:0-13607 GCA_036274695.1 bacterium
ATGTGACCATATATATATATTCACAGCGAAATCACACTTGTGGATAAGTCAGAAAATTGAGTGCTTAAATCGCAGGCAATCAGGTCTAAGCCATTGAGAGATTTAAAAAAAAGTTTTGCTAAAATTATTTTCTAAACAATTTTTCCACAGAAAGTGTGGATGACCGCTGACCGGGTACCCAGCGAAGCTGGGTGGTCAAGGGAATCCCTGAGGCGAGAGCCGAAGGGAGACAAAAGGAGAAACACTATGAGCGAAGCCTTCATCATCGACGCCGTCCGCACGCCGCGGGGAAAGCGCAACGGATCGCTGGCGAACACGCATGCGATCGACGTGGCGGCCGCCCCGTTGACGGCATTGGTACACCGCAACAAATTAGATCCAAAGGCGGTGGACGACGTGATCTACGGATGCGTCAGCCAGCGCGGCGAACAAGATAACGTCATCGCCCGCGAGGCCGTCTTGGGCGCCGGCTTCCCTCTCGAGGTCGCGGGTTACACCGTGAACCGTTTTTGCGGATCGGGTCTGACCGCCGTCGTCGCCGCGGCGCATGCGGTCCTCTCGGGCCAGGAGGACGTCATGATCGGGGGCGGCGTCGAACACATGACCCGCGTGCCGATGGCCATCGACTTCAACGTGGGTGAATCTTCCTTCGGCCGGCGCTTCCCCGACTTGGTTCCCCAGGGGATTTCCGCCGAGATGATCGCGGAAAAATACGGTTTCACGCGGCAGCAGTGCGACGAGTTCGCCGCCGAGTCCCAGCGCCGCGCCGCCCTGGCCTGGGAGGAAAAGCGATTCGCCAAAAGCGTCCTCTCCCTGAAGGTGAAAAACGCCGAGGGGGCCGAGGTGACTTTCGAGAAGGACGAGCACTTAAGGCCCGGCACGAGCGTCGAAACCCTGGCCAAATTGAAGCCCGTCTTCAAGACGGACGGCGTGATCCACGCCGGTAACTCCTCCGGCATCGTCGACGGCGCCGGCGCCGTCTTGATCGCCTCGAAGAAGGGTTTGGAAAAGACGGGATTGAAACCCCGCGGGCGCATCGTCGCCACGGCCCAGATCGGCAGCGATCCCGTCATCATGCTGCTGGCGCCCATCCCCGTCACGCGCAAGATCACCCAGAAGGCCGGCATCCCCTTGAAGAAGATTGATCTCTACGAGGTGAACGAGGCCTTCGCCCCCGTCCCGATGGCTTGGCTTAAAGAATTGAAGGACGACGGGGCCGATTGGTCCAAACTTAACGTCAACGGCGGCGCCATCGCCCTGGGGCATCCCATCGGGGCCACGGGCGCGATGTTGGTCGGAACGATCCTGGACGAGCTGGAACGGACGGACAAGAAGTATGGATTGATCACGCTCTGCACCGGCCACGGCATGGCGCCGGCGGTCATCATTGAAAGGCTTTAGCGGGAAGGCCCGGGTATGTTTTTGATGACCTGGGCCAGAAGCTCGTTGGCGATCCAAACGAGATCCTTCGCGGCATAACCGTCGGCCCTCAAATCCCTAAAAAAGGCTTGGAACCGAGCATCGAGACCTTCAGTCAAGCCGCTCTGATGGGCAGGAGTTCCCTTGGAGTCTCGCCTCTCCTCCCCTTTTTCCGCCTGCATCATATCCGTAACCAGGGAGAGGAACCAAGTGGCGATCCCAAGCATTTGATTGTTCTCGTATCCGAGACCGCGCAGTTCCTTATAGATGGACCGGCCCATGATCCCCATCGTCTTCTCTCGTCCGACGCCCGGAGGAGGAATGGTCGACGGCCTCTTCGGCTCCTCTACGGACGGCGGGGGCATTGTCGAAGGTGGAAGGGAGGACTCGCCGCGAAGGGAAATACTCCAGCGAGGATGGAAAATGTTGGGGGCATGGAAACTCGACGACTCCCCCAAAGATTCCTGAAGGGATGGAGGGGGCGAGGTGATCATCGAACCGTCTTGGCCGACGAGGCTGACGCCCGGAGGGGGCAGCGTGCTGGGAGCCTGGATCTCCACGCCCCAAATCATAGGGGTCGTAGAGACGGGTAGCGTGGGCAGGATTGATGGCGGCGGCATCTTTCCTCCTTGGTTGAAGGGCCTATCGGCGAATGCCTAAGAATGTTGCGGGAAGGTTACACAAACGGAACGCATTTGAACAGAAAAATGACAATATATTGTCATTTTTTATCCAGTTTGCCGGATGCACGCGTTTTGGTTACTTGAGTTTGAGGAAAAAGACTTCCTTGGAGGACGGGTCGAAGAGGAATTTCACCGTGATGGCTCCCGTGGCACCGGCCTTCCGTGCGATAGCCTTGGCCGCCTGAAACAGGATCTGATTCTTCCCTTCGGGCAGGTCGGAGGTTTCCAGGGCCGGCGTCTCGGAGGTCACCCTCGTCCGCTTTTTCAGGGCAATGCTTAAGACCTGGAACTCCCCTTCCGGACCGGCGCTTAAATCAACCTCCACCACGACGGCGCCGGGAACGTACTTCTCGACCGTCGCCTGCGAAGCGACTTCTTTCACGACCATATGATAATAGGCGTGGCGCAGGGCCTCCAGGGACTCGATGGGCCCCGACGTCACGTCAGGAGCCTTGAGCCACACCGTTCCCAACAGCTCGGCGTTCGGAGAATCCGGATTCGTGGCCAAACCGGCTTCCGCCAACGCGTGCACCAGGGCGTCGAAGGTCTCCGCCCCGGGCCTCGTCCCCGGAAGCGTGGGAATGCCGATGTCGGCGGCGACCCCGGTTCCCTCTTCGTCTTTGCCGGAGAATTCAATCCCGCGTCCCGGGCCGGAGACGGATCGGCCGCCATCCTGCGAAACGAGAAAAGCGGCGGCCGCGGCGGCGGGGTTGGAGCGAAAGAGGCGCTGAACGGGAATCTCCAGAGATGGATCCAGCCTTCCCCAAAGAGAGTAAAAAGCCGAAGGCGGCTGGAGATCCTGAAAGGCACCCTGATTCAAATTGTCCAAAGACGAGCCGATTCCTTCCACCAGCAGGCCCTGTGTGCCCCGAAGGGCGGCCGCGTGGGCGGGATAGTAGATCGAAAATAAAGCGTGTCCGATCATTACGTCCTTTCATCGCTCCCGACGTCCGGAGGTTGTGGAGTTTCCGAGACGCTCGAAACGCCGTTGTTCGCTTCCATGGAAGGGCTCTGCGCGAGGAGCAAACCGTCAACCAGAGCTTGCGCCGCCTTCAACTCCCGGGGATCGACGGGAATTCCCAAGGACGCTTCTTGCAGAAGCCGCGCACTCTCGATCAGCCTCTGGAAACCGCTCGCGTGCCCTGCTCCCAAAACGCGCGTGAGCACCCCGGCCCCTTCCACCAAATACCGGCTCAAGGCCTCGTGGTCGCGCGCCAGACGGATGCGAGCCGCCGACTCGTCACCCGAACGGATCAGCCACGCGCGCGCGCCGCCGAAGGTAACGACCTCGTCGATCGATTCCTGCTTGAGCGCCGTATCAGGATGGGCGGCCACTTCGTTATGGTAACGCTCGATCTCCCGCTGAACCTGCGCCCTCTGATCCTTCGGCGCGGCGTCCAGCCTCTTTTTGTATTCCTTGACGATCTTGATCGCTCCCTTGGCGCCCATGACCATGATCTTCGCGCTCGGAAGCCCGCCCACGTAATTGAAGGGAATGTAGACCGACCGGCCGTTTCTTTCGATGACGGCTCCGCGAATATACCGTGACGACCGTTCGATATAGCCGCCGCCCGTGTTCTGGCCGATATCGAGCGTCCCCTCTTCCTCCGGATACTCGACCTCGGCGATGAGCAGCTTGCCGCCGATGTCGATGATTTCTTCTTCGCCCGGTTTGAAGCCCGGCATGACCACCAGGTTCCTCAGACGCACCCCCATCTTGGCGCAGAAGCGCTTGAAGCGCTCGATCTTCTCCGAGCTGTCGATGTTGGCGACCGCAGCCTGAACCATGGGCTGATTGGCGATGACGCCGACCAGCTTCCCTCCCAGATACGCCCAACCCGTGATCACGGTGCGACCGAAATCCTTCATGAACTCCACCAATGGCGTGTCTTTATCGAGAAGTCCCTCGACCCGGTGGTCCGCCGCCTTGAATTGGACGGCGACGCGATCGCCCTCGAACTTGTAAGCCCGGCAGGAGAATCCCTTCGGAAAGCGCTCGCTCTTTCCTTCCACCCAGGGCGCGGATTCCGCGTCTTCTCGGTTGGCGTGGACCTTCAGCTCCGCGGGAACGCCTTCGCCCGTCATGCGCTTGAACAGCGCGTCGAAGGCTTCGGCCGCGGTGATCTTGGTGACCTGAAAGGCGTCCCCCCCGCGCATCAACACGTTCATATCGAAAGGCTCTTCCGCCCGATCCGGCAGGACCCAGTCGAAAAGCTCCGAGACGTCGCGATCGTTCGGGTCGGAGGTCGACCGCTCGCGCTCAGCGAACAGGGCCGGAAGGCGGCCGACCAGCTCGTAGGCCTCGGCTTCGCTCGCAACCACGAAATCCGCGTAGCCACGGACCTTCTCGGCCACAGCCGGACTGGACTTCGGGTCCAGAACAGCCACGATCAGATCCGAGGAGGCGTTGGCGTGGCCTTCGTTGAACTCCTTCGTTCCAGGATAGAGGATGGAGATCTGCAGGGACCGGCCTTTCGATTTCACTTGGTGCAGACGGTTGTCCACGCGGTCGCTCCAACGCGCGATCTTCGAACTCTGCATGCGGTCTCCGAACAGCCAGGGCGAGCGCTGATCCTTGACGATGGGAATGCCGTTATCCTCGCAGAGGTTGACGAAGTCCTCGATCTTGCGCAGCGACCGGTAGGTCATCTCCTCCAGATCCTGGGGATAGCTGCTGATGATGCCGACGTTCCGCCCGTTGATGCGGGCGAGCGCCGTAATGGCGCTGCCGTAGTCGGGTTTCAATTCGAAGAGCTGGCCGCCGTCTACGACTTTGCGCAAGGCGTTCCGCGCCAAATCGCCCTCAGACGGCATCGTCTTCGCGGCCTCCGGCAGTTCGAAAGGAATGCCCAGGACGAAATCGAGATAGGCTCCCACCCAGTCCAACACCTCGTGCTCGGTGTCGAAGGCGACGTCGGCGACGCCCGTGTCCCGCATGTGCGCATCGGCTCCGCCCAGCGCGTCGTTGGTGACGTCGATGTTCAGCACTTCCTTCACGACGTCCTTGCCCGTCAGGTACATCTGGCCGGTGCTCTTCTCAGGCTGGCGGCTGCGGAGGAAGGCGACGGGTCCTTGGCTGATCGACGGATCGTAAGCCGCCATGCCGGCGCAAGGCCCCATGATGGCCGTCACCGAAGGCGACTCTTCCTGGCTTAAGACGGTTTCCCGCATCGTCGAGGCCGCGCCGTCCAAGGCGGGCACGCCCGAATCGACGCGCGCTCCGCCGGAGTCGTACAGCTTGACGATCGGAATCCCCATTTCGCGGGCCTTGCGGCGGATCCACGCCATCTTCTCGCCGACGGCCTTGTCGACGGTGCCGCCGACCACGCGGAAGTCGGAGCCGACGAAGGCGACCTTCCGGCCTTTCCGGTAACCGAAGCCGATCTTCACGGCGCTCGGCCGGCCCGGCTCGTCCCATCCTTCTTTCTCCAAGCGGATTTCTTCCCACTGGTCCTCGCCGAAGAGGCGGTTCAAGCGCTCCTCGACCAAAAGCTTGCCGCGCGCACGCTGGAGGATCGAGCTGATCTCCACGTCGGTCCGCGGCTTGGCCACGACGTCCGCTTCCGGGCTCTGAAGCTGGAACTTGAGGTCTCCGTCCTTCTGATAGTGATGAACGATGCGGCGGGTCGGTTCGCTCTCGCCCGGCATCCTGAGATTGACGAACGTGCGCGAGCTGAAGGAGGCGACGGCGTCTCCGAAACGGTTGATGTTGCCGGCGATCCGGAGGGTAGCTTCCGGGCCGAACTTCGTCGGGTCGCCCGACTCGTCCCAATCGAAATCCTGGGTCAAGGCGAAGACGACCGGACGGTTCGCCGTGTGCGGCGCCTTGGGATCTTCGAATTTCTTATAAGCCGCGATGGTCCTAACCGCGTTGATGTATGCCCGTTCGATCGCTGGCGCCCCTTCGATCTCTCCCACTTCGTTCCGGTTGAATGGGACGCGCTGATTGACCCATGACACGACCAAGAACCGGCGGTCGTTCTGATAGGGCGACTCTTTGTTCCGGACCGCGTCCTTGGGGATCATCTCGTACACCGCCGTCCGTTCGATGAAGGAAACGAGCGGGCGGAGATGGAACTCCGCGTAGTGGCGTCGGAGTTCGCCCACGTCCACGAAGGCGCGGGGCAGGTTTTGGAAGGGAGACTCGTCGAAGGGAGCCTTCAAGCTCGCCTTCATCTTCTCGACCGTATCCTGAGAAATTCCCCCCAGGGGGTTGTCCAACATCCCCTGGTAAATTTCGGCATAGGGGTTGTCGACCGGGGGTGGAACGATCTCCTGGTATCCCCTGAGATCCAGGAACTTCAAAGCTTCGAGAGCGATTTTCTTTAAATGAGAGCTCCACGGCTCCTCGCGATAGAGCCTTTGGAGATTGGGCGTCAGTTGGTTGTTGCCCGAAACGACGGATGCCCCCACCCACTTCTGCAAATGAGCCTGACGGTCCGTCAAACCCCAGTTGACGGTTTCCATCACCTGCAGCAGGGCCTTACGCGTCACGCCCGGCCGCGCATTCAAGGTCGCGAGCAGGCTTTGGTCGGGCAATTCCTTCTTTTCCTCGTCTTCCCTCCGCTCGACGGGGATGCCGTATTCGCGGAAGAGGCCCAAGACCAACTCCGAGAACTCCCGCGTTGGGTGGAAATCTCCGGGGTACTCCAAATGGTGCCAAAGTCGGAGCATCTCCCGCTTGAACTGGCCCGTCGTCAGCTTCTGCATCGCGAGATAGATGCTGATGAACGAGTTCAAGTACGTGGAGAATTGCCGGGGCGCGAGCGTCATGTCCTGCAGGACGGGATGGACGATGTCGAAGACGCGGTCCGCGTGATCGCGGGGAATGTCGAACCCGAGGAAGAAGGCCTTCAGGAAGCTCATGGCTTGGCCGAACCTCTCGTCGAAGTTCTGCTGCAATTCGTCCTGAACCTCTCCGATCCCGTTTTCTTCGCGGGCCCGGAGGGCCACCCAATGGGCGATCTGCTTCGGAAGCGCGAAATCGACGCCCTCCTCGCCCGACCTCTCTTTTTCCTCTCCCGAGCCCTGTGACGTGAGCGTCATTAGCTTGGCGTTCGCCTCGATGGCGGCGCCGACATTCACGTACACCTTGCCGACCGTACCGGACCAATCGCTCTGAACTTCATTCTCCATCTTCATGGCCTCGACGACGGCCACGGGGTCGCCGACCTTCACCTCCTGGCCGGGAGCCACCAGAACCCGGATCACCTTGCCGGGCATGGGCGATTTCACCGTGTTTCCGGAAACGGCTCCGCCTTCTCCGGCGTTCTCCACCGCGATCTTCTTGCCGTTGATGTGGACGTTGACGTTGCCAGCGCCGACGGACACCTCGGTGTTGACGACCCGGTCGTCCACCATGAGCATGTGGTTGGTGCCGATATAGCTGCTGTCGATCGTGCGAAGGACTCCGTTGACCGTGACCTGGAGCGTCCTTAAACCCATGCGCGCCACTTGCACGTCGTAAACGGCGCCGCCGAGACGGAACTGATAATTCCTCGGGGCCGCTTCCGGGACCCTGCCCCGGTCGATCAACGTGGCGCGGTTCCGATAGAGTGCGTCCTGAGCGCGGCGTGCGTCCTCCTTATAGAGGGTGGCCGCAGCCACGAGGAGGGCGTTGCCCATTTCCTCGGTGGTCGGCTGGCCGGCGTTGACGCCTTTTTCGGGCCCGAACTTTTCCACGAGCGTGCCCAAATGCAGCACGTTGGATCTGAATTCATCGGTCTCAAGGGTAGCCGCCAACAGTGGAAGATTGGTTTGAACGCCGCCGACCTTGTACTCCTTCACGCCCCTCAAGAGGTTCGCGCGCGCGCCTTCATGGCCCGCGGCCATGGCCTTCGCGTAGGAGGGCACGTCGGCCGGATCGTGGGGAGGCATCTGCTCCCAGCCCACGAGCTGGTCGAACATGGAGTCGAAAGAACCGGGAATGTTGGAGCCGTCCGTGATGCCCGCGTGGCTTAGGATCCTGCGGCCCTTGGGGATGCGGACCGACGTCACGCGGCCCGGTTGGGGATTGAAGCGCGCGTCCTCGGCTAAGATGCGCGCCTCGATGGCGACGTTCTTTTGGACGATGTCGCTCTGGGTGAGCGGGAGTGGATAGCCCATCGTCGTCAGCAGCTTCAGTTTGTAGAGATCGACCTCGTAGGCAATGTTCGTGATCGTGTGCTCGACTTGAAGGCGGGTGTTCATCTCCATGAACTTAAGCCGCCACTGGTCGTTATCTCCCAACACCGCCAGGAACTCGTAGGTCCCAGCGCCGACATAACCAATCTTGCGCGTCACTTCGGCGAGCGTGGGATACATGGACCGCAGAAGGTCGATCAATTCCGGCTCGGTGGAGGTCAACTCGAAGACCTTCTGGTCCTTGCGCTGCCACGTGCAATCGCGCCAGCCCACGATCACGGCGTTCCCGTAACGATCGGCGACGACCTGAAACTCGATGTGGCGCAGCTTCTTGACGCCGCTGCCCGGGCCTCCCATAAACTGCTCGAAGAAGAAGTCGCAACCTTCCGGAGAATCGTGGCCCGTCTTGATGAACGTCTTGACGTGTTTTTCCCAGTCCTCCCAGGTCTTCAACACGCGGTTTCCGGTCCCGCCCCCGCCCCAGTTGTCCTTGAGCATGACCCAGCGATGGGGAAACCCCAACTGGGTGACGGCCTTGTGCGCCCGCTCCATCAAAGCGGCCTGCTCCTCGGGACTGATCCCAAAAGGGACAAAGAAGTTTTCGCTGAACTCGCCCGCCGCCCCGCCGACTTCCTTCATGCAGACCAGGCCGTTTCTCTTGTGCCCCATGCGCTGCATGGCAGAGGGCGGAGGACCGACGAACAGCATCCCGGCGTCCTGAACCGCCTGCGCGAAGGCTCCCTTTTCCGAAACGAACCCCCACATGGGATCTACCGCGTCGGCCCCCGCCGTTTTGGCGGCCGCCACCATGCGCTCGATGTCCTTGAAGGCCTTATCCGGCGTCTCGCCGTTGCGAACGGGGACGGGAATGGCGACGTCCGCATCGCGGATCCAAGGCTCGCGCTCGTCTTGTGAGATCAGCGGCACGCTGATGTAGAGAGGAACGCCGTACTCTTCCGAGATGCCCCTTAAATAACGGATGGCGGAAGCCGCCGCGACGCTGCGATTGGAGATGAAGACCCTCTGGACGGGAACGACTTTCGGGCCTTGTCCGAAGATGTAGGGCTGGCCGTCCACGCCCAGGATGCGGCCGGGACGCCGAAGGTCCATTTCCTCCAAGGCCTTGAGCCTCTGGGCGGCTTTCGCCTCCAAAGCCCTCTTTTTCTCGGCCTCTCTCTCGGCCTCTTGGGCTTGTTCGAATTGAACGAGAGGAAGAGGAACGGCCCTCTCGCCTGAATAAGCGGACCTCTGATAGGCCTTCTCGAGATCTTGCAGGTGCCGGAGGACCTCGTTCTCCTCCAACTCGTGGCCATCCACCAGCCGCTGAAGGACACTGACCCTTTCGCTCCCCAGGCGATCCGTTAACTGAGTGTCCGAAAGATGGGAGACAAGCGTCGGACGAAGTTCCTCGGCGGTGTATCCGAGATGGCTGGGCGTTAAACCGGGCGTCGAACTGAGAACGGAGAGGCTTTGATGGGAAAGGAGCCCCAACCCCTGCGCCAATGACAGCGGCAGACTGTAAACCGGTGGCATAGTATCCCTCTTGTCCCGCGCTCTTCGGACCCGAGAAAGAGGTGTTGCGTATTATTTTAAACGTTTTCGGGAGTTTCGTTCTTGACGCAACCCGCCAATCAACGCGCCGTATGGCCCTGAATGCGCTGGATCACCATGTCCCGCAGGATGGGGTAGTTCACCTTGTAGGGTTTTCGGGGGAGCGAGGGGACAAAAACGACGGTCAACGGCACGCCGCTGATATGGGACAAGCCGTCCCGCGCCGAGAGGTAATCCCGTATCTCCCTCTCGGTGAGCCGGACCTTTTTCTTCAAGACCACGGCCACCACCACCGTGGGTTCAGGGTTCGACGAGGGGGAGGGAGAAGGAATCCCGATCACGTGGCATTCCTGAATCCCCGGCATCTCCATCAGTTCGTTTTCGATCTCACGCGGATAAATCGTCTGTTTTCCGAAAACGATCCTCTCCACGGTGCGGCCCAAGACCGTCAGATAACCGTCTGCGTCCAACCTTCCGAAATCGTCGCCCTCCCGGAATTCTCCCCCCGTCCGCTCGTTCCGGACCCAAATGGTTCCCGGGGTCCCGAGGGGCACCGCCTCTCCCTGATCGTCCCTGATTTCGATCTCCGTTTCGGGGGCCGCCCGCCCCACCGTGGCCGGCCGCAGCGACAACTCTTCCGGTCGGAGAAGCGCGATGAGCCCCAATTCCGTCGTCGCGTAATTCTCCCAAACGATTTCTCCGAATCTTTCGACGGCCAATCGCTTCAGGGCCGGATGGAAATGGGAGGCGCCCACGTAAATGGCGCGAAGGGAGGATAAGGCGCCTTGTTCCTGGGGTTCCTTCTCCAGGTAGTCGCAAAGTCCTTGGAGCCACGGAGGCGACACCCAGAAGTTCGTGATGCCCCTCGCCTCGATATCGGACAACACCGCCTTGGGATTGAGCGTGAGGCTGGAATGCTCCGTGACGACCACTTCGCCGCCGCGGTTCAAGTGCCCGCGCGCCCAGGAATAGGCCCCGCCGTGGTAAAGCTGGCCGATGACCAGATTCTTGTCGTCCTGCCGGATGCCGAAGACCTTGTTGGCCTTGGCGCCCACGTTGGCCGCGGCCTTGACGCTGATGAGTTTCGGATTCCCCGTCGTCCCGGAGCTGTACATGATCGGCCCGGGATAAGGCGGCGGCTTGGCGTCCGGGGTTTGCGCCCGGGGCTTGGGGATGTCGGCGATCAGACTGCCGTAGGACAAGACGGACGGGTGCTGGCTGTCGATATCCACCATCGCGTAGCCTTGCGATTCCAACAACGGCAGCAAGGGCTCGACCTTGGACAGGCTCTGCGAGTCGAAAAAGAGGACCTTGTACCGGTTCCCCTTCGCCTTTTCCTCCTCGAGCTTTTCCAAAAACTGCTCGGCGGAGAGGTAGGAAGGAATGCTGGTGAAACCCACGCCGGCCCGGCGGCAACCCAAGGTGATCTCGAAGAGATTGTTCCGATTGTAGCTGAAAAAAACGGCGGCCCGCTGGCCGCTGTCGCGGATGCACATGGCGAGAAACATCCCGACGACGTCGGCGCGATGGTCCAGCGTGCGATAGTTCGTCCTCTTTTTCCCCTGGCGGACGGCGACCCTCCCGCCCCAGAGTGAAACGTTGCGCGCGATGAAGTCGTTGCGGCGAATCGGCCCCAAGGCGAAGGATCTTTCCAATCGACCGATGGTGGCATCGATCTCTGTCTGGCTGGGATAACCGACGACATGCGGCAGGAGATTCTCCGGAAGCATGGGCCGAGTGAGCGCCGAAGACTGCGCCTGCTGAACCAAATCCTGGACATCGGCCCAAACCTCCATAACGGGCCGCACCGTCGCGAGATCGGACCGGAGCGTTTGGAGTCCGGCTTGAAGCTGGAGGATGGGCGAAACAACGGGCATGCGGCCTTTTCGTCAGAAAAGGCCTGAAGTTGTGCACTGATGTGAGCGACCTGTCCTTGTTTAAGGGATTCAGCCCTTCCCTTCGCCGATTCGCCTTAAGAGTTCGAGGGCCGCCGGATGAACCTGTCCATTACTAGCTAAGAGCCCACGATTATTGGATAAAATGCGCCCGGTGCTGAAATCCAAGGGCCTCCCGGCAAGGTCGGTCACCCTCCCTCCCGCCTCTTCGACCAAGAGCGAACCGGCGGCATGATCCCAGGCCTTCATGCCTTTAGGCGCCTTCCGCCCTCTCCGGCCGGCCGATGAATCCAGATGAATATAGAGATCGGCCTGGCCCACCGCGAGTAATGGATAGCGGATGGGAGCGGGGGCTCGAATATGCCCCCCCTCTTCGCCGAAGGCCTTGCTCACCTTCGCCCTCCGCCGCGCATCCTTTTTGGTCTGGCGCGGATCCGTCCGCGCCAGGGAACGCAGCCGGACGGCCTTGGCGACATCGGTTTGGTTGGAGACCTGCAAACGCATAAAGGGAATCGACTCGTCCAGCGGCGCCCACCAGGAACCCGCGCCGCGCACGGCGAGATAGAGGTATCCGGAGGTCACATTCGGCGCGGGAAACCAGGGCACGAACGGCTTCGGAAGCCCGATCACGGCCATTTCCACCCGGCCGTTTTCAACCAAGGCGAGATTCAGGCAATAAAGCCCTCCGGCCAACAAGCCATTCGTGGAGTCCACCGGATCCAGAAGCCAGTGACGGGAGCCCGGCATTCCCTCTCCCCTTCCCAACCACTCGATCACCGATCTTTCCTCCGCCTCCGGAACGAGGGTCGAGAGACAGGAAAGAGCGCGTTCGAGCGCCAAGGGATTTTTCTTCAGAAGGGAGACGCCTTCCTCCGCCACAAGCACATCGTTCGGAAGACATGAGGCCAGTTGACGTCCCACATAGGCCTGCACCGCGTAATCGATCTCAGTCACTCGCGAGCCGTCCGGCTTCGCATCGGAACCAACGGGCCCCCGAGCCTCCCATCGAGCGGCCATGCCGCAGGCAGCTTGCAGACAGTCCACCGAAAACTGGATCGCGGTGGTCAGGCTCGAAGGCATTTGGGGGGGAAGCGAGATCACACACGCCTCTTCGCACGCAACGATCGCCGGTTGTTAACTATTTCGAACCTTGGCGAACGTGCATGAGAAGTCGAAAGACCAATGAAAACAGCAAGATGCCGATGATAAATATCGGTTTTTGCGAAGGATTTTCCGGAATGGCTAGCCCCAAATGGCTGGAAACCCGCAGAAAGACCTCGGCGAACAGAAATCCTAGGATCAGGGTCAGACACAGGTCTTTGAGGAGATTAGGCATAACGATTGTCACGAATCGGCTTTGAATCCGGCAGGTTGCGGGAAAGTTTTTCTTTTCAAAACGTCGCATTCCCGTTAAACACAATATATGGCGATCGAACAGACAACGCCGGATCAAGCGAAACGGGCCCTCGATCAGAATGCCGAGGCCGTTTATGTGGATGTCCGCTCCGTTCCGGAATTCACGCAAGGCCATGCGGCCGGCGCCATCAACATCCCTCTCCTGCACATGCAGGGCGGACAGATGTCCCCCAATCCCGATTTTCAAAAAGTGGCCGAGGCCGTTCTTCCAAAGGACAAGCCTCTCTACGTCGGCTGCAAAATGGGGGGGCGGTCTCAAAGAGCCAGCGAGATTTTAAACGCATTGGGTTACCAAAAAATTTGGAATATCGATGGGGGTTTCGGGGGGAACGACCATCAGCCGGGTTGGAAAGACTTGGGCCTGCCCGTCAGTACTGAGAACGGCGACGGGATAGGCTACGAGTCGCTCCTGGCTAAGTCCAAAGCCCCGTAGTCATCCTTTCATGACAGATCAGCAGATTGCCGAAGGCAAAACCTACGCCCACGTCATCCTGCAAGCGACACGGCTTTTTGCGGATCG
>DASUFF010000161.1:0-2435 GCA_036274695.1 bacterium
TGAAGCGGCGCATGGGCCAAGAGGTCCAGGAAGGCGCTGACGTCGGCGGCGGGGACGGAGATGGGCACGTCCTTGGTTTTGACGTTGTCGCCGCCGCCCAGGGAGAACGTCGCCGTGCCTTCGAAGCCGTTCGCGGCGGGCCTGAGGACGAAATGCCGGCCGACCGGACCGAATTCGGAGAGTCCCATCCAATCATTGCGGATATCGATCATCCGGACGTTGGAGACGTTTAGGAAAAGGGGAAAGAACAGAAATAAAAGCCGTGTTTTCATGAGCGGATCATATACAATTTCCCCATGGCGGTCATCATCCGGGCGATGGAGGAAAAGGACGTCGTTCCGGCCACCCGCATCTTCCGCGCCGCCTTCGCCAAGTTCATCGGACTCGCCGACCCCGAGCTCTTCGCGCCCACCTGCGAGGTCCTCCGCGCCCGGCGTCTCATGAACCCGGACGCCTGTTTCGTCGCCGAAAGGGACGGAGCGGTCCTGGGAAGCAACATGGCCACGCGCTGGGGCAGCGTCGGCTTTTTCGGGCCTTTAACCGTCGATCCGTCCGCCTGGGACCAGGGCCTGGGCAAACAACTGATGGAGCCGGTGATGAAGGTCTTCGACCGTTGGGGCGTCCGTCACGCCGGGCTCTTCACCTTTCCGCACAGCGCCAAGCACTTGGGCCTCTACCAAAAGTTCGGTTTCTGGCCCGGGTCTCTGACGGCCCTGTTCGGAAAGCCGCTCGACGCCTCCCAACCGGCCGGCGCGGAGCCGCCGACTTACGCCGCCCTCTCCGAACCGGAGAAGGCGTCCTGCTTGAGCGATCTTCGAAAAATCACCGGAGCCGCCTATGAAGGATTGGATCTCTCCGACGAGGTGCGCGCCGTTCATGAGTTCAATCTGGGCGAGACGGTTCTCCTCCGGGAAGGCTCCGAGACGGTTGGATTCGGCGTCTGCCACTTCGGAACGGGCTCGGAGGGCGGGACGATCGCCTGCTATCTCAAGTTCGGCGCCGTCTCTCCGGGTCCCGGCGCCGGGGAGCGCTTCGAGCGTCTCCTGCGCGACTGCGAAGCCATGGCGCGCTCGCGCAAGCTCCCCAACTTCGCGGCGGGCGTGAGCCTGGGGCGGGTCGAGGCGTATCAGAAGTTCCGCGATTTGGGTTTCCGCCTGGAGTTCCAGGGCGTCGCCATGCACCGGCCGCACGAGCCTCCCTACCACCGCCGCGGCGTTTTCGTCGTGGACGATTGGCGGTGACGCGCTAATCTCCCGGAATGAACTTCCACGCCGTCGTCGGCATCGTCGCCGGCGCGCTCTCCTTCCTGGCCTTCGTCCCCTACGTGCTCTCCATGCTGAAGGGAAAGAACCGCCCGAACCGCGCGACGTGGATCATCTGGACCGCCGTGGGCGTGAGCCTGCTCGCCAGCTACGCCGCCTCCGGCGCGCGCGAGACGGTCTGGGTGGCGGCGGCGAACCTGCTGGCCTTTCTCTTCGTGCTCGCGCTGTCCTACAAATACGGCGTCGGCGGGTGGAAGGTCCTGGACGTTTCCTGTCTGATCGGCGCGGCCTTTGGATTCTCGCTGTGGTGGTGGTTCGATTCGCCGCTTCCGACGCTTTACTCGGGGCTTTTCATCGATCTGGTCGGCGCCGTCCCGACCATCGCGAAAGCCTGGAAGGATCCCGAGAGCGAAAATCTCCCCGCCTGGGTCCTTTTCTTCGCCGCCAACGCCCTCAACCTGCTGGCCATCAAGGAATGGAGCGTCGCCATGGCCTCCTATCCCGTCTACATGGCGTTCATCACCTTGGCGCTCGTATCCGTTTTGTTGTGGCGCCGACGCGAGCGCGTTTGAAACGTCGCCTCGTCTTTGATAGATTGGAGCCGTGAAACGCGTTTTGATGACCCCGGCGGCGATCGCCGCCTTTCTCTTGGCTCTGGCCTTGACGGCGACGTCCGCGGCTTCGCCCAAGGATTGGAGGGATTTGATTCCCGCGAACTCGCAGGTCGAGAGCCATCTGGCAGGGGATTTGAACCGCGACGGCCGGGACGACGTCGTCGCCGTCGTTTCGCGCGCGGCTTCGGGCGGCGGCGAGAATCGGTCCCTCTGGATTTTTTTCAAGAAGAAGGACGGCGGTTATAAGACTCATACGCGGACCGCGCGATGGCCCGGTTTCCCATCCCTCCTTCCGGTCGGCCTCGTGGGGACGGAAAGCGCGAACGGCGACCGGATCTTCAAATGGAAGCTCGATGCCGGACGCGACCGGTTTTATCTGATCGAAGAGGCCGTCGTCGAAACCGCGGACTTGAACTACCAGACCCTCAAGCTGACCCGCCGGGACGCCGGGAGGGAGTTAGTGATCTGCCGGTTGGACCGTAAAAAGGCGACGGTTCCCCTAAAAACCTTCGATGCCGAGAAGCTTCCTCCCGATCCGACCGTGATCGATTCCTGTGCC
>DASUFF010000162.1:0-5791 GCA_036274695.1 bacterium
GCCGGAGCCTTGAATCCCTTGGCGCCTCTCAACCCCGGAATCGCGCCCAACATCGCTCCGGCCCCGCGCCCGGCTTCCCGGTAATTCCCGGTCCGCAATCCCCATTCCAGGTCGTCCGCCCCGTTGAGCAGAATCACTCCCGCCGCCACCGCCGCTGCGGGCGGGCAGAGCAGGGCCAGGCCCAAAAACGCCGCGGCGCCGATCTTCGCCTTCGTGCCGCTCAAGTCGAAATTTTCTCCAAAACCTCCCAAAAAATCATCGAAGCCTCCGGCTTGGACGGGCGACCATCCGTCGAAGAGCCGGTAGGCCCGCGCCAAATCGGCTTTGCTGAAGGTTTCGCTGAACTCGTCGCAGAAGATGCCGTGGACGATGTTGCCGTTGCCCTTGTGGATCAGTCGCGCCCGTTGCGAGGCCGTCAAATCCTCCGCGACCGCCCGCTGAAACTCGCTTTTGGCCGTCCGCCCCCGCCGCCGGACCTCGTCGGCGATGGCGAACACGGCGTCCTCGTCGGTGCCCCACTTCCGGACGGTGGCTTCGTTGAAGGCCTTCGCCAGTTCCGGAACCGTCATGGATGCGATGCGTCCGGACATAAATGCTTAACCCTTCCCTCGTTTGAGTCTCTCGGCCAGACACAGCCCTCCCCAGACGATCAGGAAGAGCGTGAACAATCCGAAGACCTGCTGCGTCTCGAATTCGCCGTCGACCAGGCTGCACCCGCTCAAGCTTCCGACGGCCGCCAGCGCCCAGAGCGCAAAACCGGCGGCGAGTTTCTTTTTCATAAAGTCGCTCTCCTGCCGGTCGGAAGAGCAAGGGGGATGCCAGGAAAGGGTCGACGCTTTTTCCAATGAAATCAGCATTTTGATTGCGACAGGGCTTTCCTCTTTGCTGTTTTTGCCGATGTGCGGCCGGCAGACCGGCAGAAAATGAGAGGATCGCTGGAACAGTCGAGAAATGTCGAAGGCCGGGGGTGTTTTTGACCGGGACCCGCGGAATAGCTCCCCGAGATGCTTGGATTTTCGATTGGCACCGCAATTGCTGTAACTATTAGAATGACGAGGAAGGCCGAATCTATGAAGCGCGCCGCGATCCTTCTTTTCTTAGCGTCGCTGATCTTGCCGGGATGTCCGGCGGTCGGGACCTCCGGCACGGGCTCCTTTTTCGCGCCGCCGGCCCAGCAGGCGAGCGGGCCTTCCGAGAAAACGGCGACGGAGGACGCCACCTCCAACACCGGCGATCTGCCTCCGCCGGACCCGGGCGCCGAGGTTGCGCAACGGCGCGAGGTGGCGCGCGACGTCACGGGCTTTTCCCCCCGGGGCTTGGAAACGTCCCTGCCCTCCCCCAACGCCGACCTCGGAGACGATGACGACGAGACCCAGTCCGCGGACCCTCGAAGGGCGCTGTCCTTTTTTTACGAATCGAAACGGGTCTACACGCCGCTTCCCGACGCTAAGATGAAAACGACCGTCGAAGGAGGACTGCTCTATTGCGCCGACGGCCCGCTGACGTGCGAAGGGCGGATGGTCTTGTTGTGGGAAAGCGCCGAACACCTCTGCGTCGCGGCCCGGGTGGGACAGAGAGGGGAACTCGCGGCGTCCGTCGTCACCGCGGCGAGGAAGGTCCCTTCGCTGCAGGTCTTCCTGGCCCGCAAAGGTTTAGCGCTCTCCGAAGGGGACGTGGACTGCAACGCCTTGTCCGAGGACGACTTCGAGAACGTCAATTACAACATCACCTGGAACCAGTGCCTCGTGTCCATTCCCGTCCCGGGAACGCCGATCGCCTTCCAGAGCGACCAGCCGTGGACGGCGGATTACTGCCCGCACACCTACCAACTCGACCGTTCCTATCAGCTCAGATCGCCCCTCCGGCGGCTGACGGTTCCGCTTCCCGTCAAGTGACGTACCGGGCCAACAGCGTCTTCTTCTTCGGAATGCCCAACCGCCCCATCCGCGTGTAGAGGGTCCGAAGACCCATCCCCAATTTCCGTGCGGCCGCCTCCTTGTCCAAGCTCGTTTCCTTCAAGGCCTGCAGGATCATCTGCCGTTCGGCGGACGCTTCTTCGGTTTTCGCCGCCTTCCCGGACGACGGTTCGGCGCCGGGCGTCGGAAAGGACGAAAGCCCGAGGTTCAAATGCTCCGGCTGGATCGTCTTGCCCTTGGCGAAGACGGAGGCCGTGCGGATCACCCCTTCCAGCTCGCGGATGTTGCCGGGCCAGGGGTGCTGGATGAGGAGGCGCATGGCCGCCTCGCCGATATCGGCCTCCGGTAACCCAAGCTCCTTCGAGAATTTTTTCGAAAAGTGTCCGGCCAGGAGAGGAATGTCCTCTTTTCGTTCCCTTAAAGGAGGCAGCCTCACGGTGAGTCCGTTGATGCGGAAGAAAAGGTCCTGGCGGAATTTCCCCTCGGAGACCAGGCGGTTCAAGTCCCGATTCGACGCCGTCACCAGCCGCACGTCCACCTTCACGGTCTTGGACGAGCCCACCGGACGGACCTCCCCTTCTTGCAGGACCCGCAGGAGCTTCGCCTGCAGGGCCGGCGACATGTCGGCGATCTCGTCCAAAAAGAGCGTGCCGCCTCCGGCCTGCTCGAAGAGCCCGACGCGGTCGCGGTCGGCGTGGGTGAAAGAGCCTTTTTTGTGGCCGAAGAGCTCGCTCTCCAGGAGCGTTTCCGGAATCGCGCCGACGTTTTCGGCGATGAAGGGCTTTCCTTTCCGCGGGCTGTTGAAGTGAAGGGCGCGCGCGACCAGTTCCTTGCCGGTCCCGGACTCGCCCCAGATCCAGACGGGGATCGCGGTGTCCGTCACGTGGTCCAGGAGCTCGAAGACCTTCACGATGGCCGGCGACTTGCCGACGATGCCCTCGTAGCCGAAGCGCAGGTCTTCGCGTGCGCGCGCGAGCTCCTCGGTGATGGCCTCGATGCGTCGTGTCTGGTCCTCGACCTTCGCCTCCAATCCCGCCTGCGATTTCCGCAGCGCCACCAACAACTCCGCCTTCTGCACGGCAAGGGCGGCCTGCGAGGCGAGCGCCGAAAGGAGGAGGACGCTTTCATGGGAGAAACAGCCCTGGCGAAAGGGATGGTCGAGATAAATGACGCCGACGGCCTCGTCCTCCAGCTCCATGGGCATGACGAGGATGGACTTGAGCTGATGGATCATCACGCTCTGCTGGGTCTTGAGCCGCGGATCGAGCTGGGCGTCGTCGGTCAGGAGATAGGTCCCGCCGTCCACCGACTTTCGGATGGCGGAAAGGCTCAATTGAAACTCCTTCTGCTTCAAGCCGCGCCGGCTCAAGTGGCGCGCCGATTTCACCTCGAAGCCCGGCAACGGGCCTTCCTCCGAGGCGCCTTCCCGGCGCAACAGCAGGAAACCGCGCTCGGCGCCCGTCAGTTCGATCGCCGCGTCCATGACCCTTTCCAGGATGTCGTCCAGCGGCCGGTTCTGGCAGATGTAGCGGTTGATCTGCCCGTACTGTCTGAAGCGCGCCTCGCTGATGCTCCCCGGCGCCGGACCGGCGGCCGGAGCGGGCGCGGAGCCTGAGGGAACGGGCTCGACGGGGCGGAAGGTTCTGGTTTTCTCGAAATCCATAAAATTCTCCTCCGGAAGGGTGGCGTGAATGGCTCGAAGCTCGTTCTCATAGGCGATGCGCAGATCGGCAGCCGACTGCGGGGCCCCTCTTCGGGCGAGGTCGGCGGCGAGCAGGCGGTAGAGGTCGGCGCGGACCTCGGGCAGGGAAATCCGGCGCACGAGCGTCATCAAGTCCCGCGCGTCTTTTTCGGCGATCGACCCGGTCGGCGTCGTGAAAAAGACAAAAGCCCTTTTCCAGACCTCGAAGACGTCCCCGGAAAGGACGTCGAGCAAGGCCAGGGTCTTTCGAAACGCGGGGTGTTCGGCCGTCAGCCGGCCTTGGGCGGCCAGGCTCCGGCAGACGCCGAGGCCCGCCTGCAATCCGAAGATCGGCTGGCCTTCGGGATGCTTGTCCAGGTCGTGGGCGGCGAGCTCGAAGACCTCGCGGGATTTTTCGTAGTCGCCGCGCGCGTAATGCATCTCCGCCGTGAGAAGCTCGATGGAAAAGCGCGTGCCGGGTCCGTGAAACGGCCTTTGGGATAAAAGTTTTGCAAGGATCGCGCGGCAACGGTCGACCCGCCCGACGCGCAGGGCGAAGTCGGCGCGCACCAGCGCCGCCTCCTCGCGATCCTCCGGACGCGCCAGGGCCTCCAAGACGTCCCGGGCGTCCTCGAAGGTCTCCTTGGCCGCGCCGTAATCCGCGGCGTCTAGGAAGACGACGCCCAGGTTCTCCGAATAGCGCGCCCATTGAAGGACGTCCCCGTGCGCGCGCGCAGCGTTCGCGGCGGCGTACACGCATTCGAAGGCGCGGCTTAAATTCCCCGCGTCCCGGTGGGCCATCCCTTCCGCGTGGAGCGCGGCGGCCTCGGCCCGCGCGTCGCCGGCGCGCCCGTAATGCTCCCGCGCCTTTTGGAAGTGAAGAACGGCCGAGGCGTATTGAAAATCCCTCTGGTCGATCTTTCCGAACAGCTGCTCGACCTCGCCCCGCAAGGCGGCGTCGTCGCCCGCCTGCCTCAAGGCCCGCTCCAAATGACCCCGGGCCTCCTCCCACAGGTTTTCCTTCTCCGATAGGGCCGCCAACGCGCAGCGGGCGCGGGTCAGATAAGGACGGTGCGCGGCCGGCGCTTCCCCATCCTCCGCGGCGACGGCTTCTTCCAACCTTTGCCGCGCCTCGGCCGATTTCCCCCAGGTGAAAAAGACGAGGCCCGTGTAGTAGCGGTGTTTCAGGCGCTGCAGGCGCGTCTCGTCGTCGGCGCGGTCGGCGAACCAGCGGCCGTAGGCCTTCACGGACTCCTCGAAACGGCCCAGACGCAGGTACAAGGGCGCCAGGTGGCCGTTCACTTGCACGCGCTCCTCCGGCGTCCCGGCGTCCGGAAGGAGTTTTTCCAGCCAGGCGACGGCCTCGCGGTTCCGTCCCAGGGCCACTTGCCTCTCGACGGCCCGGAGGCCCCAGGCCTTGAGTCGGGCGCGATCCTCCGACGCGAACGCATGCTCCGCCAACGCGATCAAGGCGTCGCCCGAGCCCCCCGCCGCGACGCGCGGCTCGAGGACGTCGATCCAGCGCGCATGGGCCGCGGCCGTCGTCTCGGCTCCCAGGGCCGCGACGAAGGCGGACCGGAGCGCCGGATGCGCGAGCTTCAGCAGGGGCTTCTCCGGCGCCCGGTCGGCCAAGAAATCCTTTTGGTCCAGTTCCATCAGCGCGTCTTCGAAAGAGGATTCCGCGCCGAAGACGGCCGCGGCGTCGACAAGAGGAACGGCCGCGCCATGAGAGCAGACCGCCGCCAATAAATCCCGCGCCGGGGGCGTGAGGCCGGAGACTCGCGCCGCGCACACGGCTTCGAAATTCGCCTTCGTTCTCTCGCCCGCAGCCAAGGCCTCCAGCACGAGGAGGGGCCGTCCGCCGGATTCTTCCGCGATCTTCAAGGCCCTCGGGGCGGTGATCCGCCTTTCCGGATCGGCGGCCTCAATCAACGACAGGGTCTCGTCCTTCGAAAGGTCCTTCAGGGCGAGCGCCTCGACGGTGAAGTCTCCCTCCGAGACCACGTCATCTCCGCCCTCCAGAAGGACGGTCCAGGGGAGACGCGAGCGGGCGAGCCCGGCCAAAAACGGCCTGAGCGCCTCTCGGTCCTTCGGCTCCCATTCCTGCACATCGCAAAAGATCAGGACGACGGGCCGGGGCGGCGCCGCGCGGAGCCACTCGCGGACGCCCGAATAGGGATCGCCGTTTCCCGAT
>DASUFF010000163.1:0-30057 GCA_036274695.1 bacterium
GAGTACCCAAGAAATCATGCGAATAGACACGAATCACCAACCGAGACCTTATCAATTCGGGAAAATTAGCTTTGTGTTAGTGCCGCAACCGGGGAACCGGACCTTACTTGCTTTGGAAATGGAAATGGCGCTCTATACACAAAATCCGGAAAACTTTTTGGGGGCTTTCGTTAGGGCTATGGGTGCGCTCAGGCAGAAATAGGGGCAGTTTCTTGCTGATAGTTTAACGGTGTCTTCATCATCTCTTGTTTTGAACTCAAAAATTTCACGAACTGACCGAATGTATGGAAGATGAATTTTCTTTCGATTGTTTTCGTGGGATAATTTTCAACTCTCCAAGCATTCCAGGCTTCTAGAAGTTCTAATGGTTTGAGTTTGGTATAGTTAAGGATTCTCTCCAAAACTTCCGGAACATCGTTGGTAAGTGACTCGTAAAATACCGCCAGCGTCGGGATATGTATGTCGCCCAACTGTGGCAGCGGGATCGAATAGAAGGACGAGAAAAGCGCCGGGTATTTTCCAATAAAATCTGATATCTCAACATCACTAATGGGGTGATGAGAGAGATTACGGGAATGCGGGCGCCATTCCAATTTCGAAGCGTTCTTAATTTGGATGGATGTTCCGGTTAGGGGCGAAAGCGGGTGCATCTCTACAATCGCGCCGCCATGCAGTCTTGTTTTGCATGCGAAACTGACAGTTTGGTCGAGATCCTCTCGTGTCTCTTCAGGGAATCCAAGGACAAAGGAGGATGTGATTTCGATTCCGAACGAAGCCGCTCGTTTAATGAGTTCGTCGATAGGATCTAATTTTAGATTTTTGTGGATTACCTTCTGAATGGTTGGAGATCCCGAATCGATTCCGAAGAAGAGTCCCCTACATCCTGCGTCGCGAAGAGCCTGCAGGCGGTCCATATTCAGGGTGTCGGGTCGAGCGCTTGCTGACCAAATAAAACCTTCCGAATTATATTGTGCAAAGTAACCACAGAATTCATCGACGTAGCGGTGTGACGTCGTGAAATTATCGTGGGTTAGGCTGAAACTCGTCAGACCATAATCTTCATTGAGGCGGCGCATTTCTTTGAGGACTCGAGCAGGCGTCTTTACCCGAAAATTACGCTCCCACATCAGGGCAGTAGAACAAAAGGAACAAAGAAAAGGGCATCCTCGACCCGCCTCAACCAATGGGATCGCCGGATTTATGGCGAGATATTTTTTTAACGGGACCAAGGAAAAATCAGGCAAAGGAATAGTATCTAGATTGTCGAGTAGCTGGCGTTTCGGCGTTATGACCGGTTCTCTGTTTTCGAGAAATGCGATGCCGGGTATTGTTCGGAGGGAATCTTTTGTCCAATCCGTCTTAACCAGATCAAGTAAAGTCTCTTCTCCTTCGCCTATCACAATGACGTCCACCCATGGACAGGCGCGCAGAGTTTCTTCAGGAACGGAAGAGGGTTGCGGGCCACCAAGGATAACTCGCGCATCAGGGATGCGTTCTTTAATCGCCGCAGCCAGTAGGAGCGCGATGGGATAATTTGAGCTGATCGAGGATATTCCAAATATTCGGCTTTGCGTTCCTTGCAGTTCGTGGACTGCATATTCCTTAAAGGCTTCCCAGGTGCCAAGGGAAGAGTTTTCCCTGACGGCAAGGTCGAAGTCGATAATGGAGGATTCGTAGCCTTTCTTTTTCAGTACAGATCCCAAGCAGACGAGAGCCATCGGAAAATAGAGAGCTCGGGACGACGAGAGCGTCGTGGGTGGGTTGATCAGGCAAATCTTGCTCATGGATCATTTATTCTGCAGTTGGGTTTTCAGGCCTGCCACTTCCTTCATGAGGTACTCGATCATAGTCGTATTCACGAAATCTCGGGGAAGATTGGTGGAGTCGATGCCCTGTGCATCTGCTTTATTTATAATGAATTCCCGAGCCTCAGCATCCTCGATCATCTGCGCGTTCATTAACTCGGTATTAGTTGAATTGAACCCCGGAGCGGGAGACTGGTTTAATCCAGCCGCCGTTATGTTGGGGGCAGGAGTTTGATTTAGACCGCTCGAGATCGTGTTTGGAGCTGGAGCCTGATTAAGGCCACTAGATACAGTGTCAGGATTTACGGTTGTCGTCGTTCGGTATACGGCGGGAGCTTGTCTCGTCGTTCCAACCGGTTTTGAAGTTGTCGTTTTGAAAAGCTCGCCGGCATGAACGTGGCCGCTGAATAAAGAAAGAATGAATCCGGTAATCAGCGAATAAATCGAAGCAATCTTCCTTTTAGTTACTTCCGCCATAAATCCCCCTAAGGCCCAAATTTGGTTAATGGGCCAAAAGAAGATAAAGCAATGGTTATGCCAACTTATCCACAGGCAGAACCTTTCAAAATCAATAGGTTAGATAGGGGGATGGGTTTATCAAATTGAGAATCTTATCGTTTTGAGAATCGAAATGATAAGACAGAGGAAAGAAAAGCTAAATCAAAAGGATCAGTGGAGATCGGCTAGCGAGAGCTGGTAGACGCCGTGGCCGATTGTTCCGGCGTAAAGGACTTGGTTGAAGGCATCGTAGGCGAACGACGTCACTCTCAAGGTGGGGAGGCCGGTGCCGCCGGCTGTCCAGGGGCCGGTCTCTTCTAAGGAGAAGAAGAGGCCCTTGGGGGTGGCGGCCACCCTTAGGTTCTTGGGCGTGATGGTGAAGCGGGCGAAGACCGTCGTGTCCAGTTCGGGGTCGAAGGCGGGGGTGGGGGCGTCGATGGCGGCTTGGTGCTGCTCCGTCACCCAGGCGCCGGGGCCTACCTGCTTGTAGACGACGTGGAAGGCGGCGAGGACGTCGTCGCTGCCGGGCAGAGGCGCGTAAACGATTTCGTCGGATTGCGCGTAGAGGAAGCCGCCGGCGGATTCCATGGCCTGGATGTTCTTCCCCGACAAACCCTTCGGCGCATGCGACACCCAACCGGAGCCCGCCTCGGACCAAAGACCCGAAGACGTCGCGGCCCAAAGGGTGCCGTCTTTCGCCGAGAGGTCGTTTACCGTCGTCTTTAAAGAAGGGAGGGCCGTCCAATTGGGCGAACCCGTTCGCTCGAACACGCCGCGGCTCGTGGCCGCGTAAAGCGCGCCTGTGGACGAATCGCGCGCCAGGGCGGTGATCATCGTTCCCCAAATGCCGGTTTGGGTCTTGAAGATCGGAGGGCTCCAGCTCTGCCCATCCTCCGAAACGTAAAGGTCGAAAACGGTTCCCACGTAGACGTCGCCGTCCGACGGATCGACGAACAAGACGCGAAGATCGGTCTGCGGGCCGTGGAAGAGGTCGTCGCCGGGATCGAGCGCCGTCCAGGTTCCGGAGGCGAGGTCGTAGGCGAAAACGCCGTTGTTGTTGAAGACATAAAGACGGTTTCGCGCCGGATCGGCCGCCAGCCGACTGAAACAGCAAGCGGCGTCCCCCGACTCCGAGGGGATCGGCGTGAGCGAGGTCCATTCCTCGCCGTCCTCGCTCTTCAGGATTTCTCCCGGACGCCTCAAATAGAGGATGCCGCCCATCTCCCCCAACGAATGGGCGTGTTCGCCGGTGTCGATCCAACGGTCGCCGTCCCGGCGGAAGAGCTCGCCTCCGACTACGGCGAAGAGCTGATGCGTCGCGTCCGTCCGGTAGAGAAAACCGAACTCCGGCGCATCCGCGGGCGAAGGCGAGGCCTCCAATCCGAAATCGCTCAAAGTTCCCGCGTCCGGCAGTTCGGAGAAGCCGTCGGCGTCCGTCCATTGAAAGACGCCCGCATCGCCCATAACGACGAGATTGTCGTCGGACCGGGACAACGTTTTCAGATTGCCGCCCTCGAGACCGGTCGCCGCCTCCCAGGGATCCAGCGCGAGGGTCGTAGGATCGTCCGAAGAATCGGCGCTTTGCGAGGCGTTCGTCGGTGCGTCGGCCTCCGTTCCGCAGCCCGAGATCGCGCCGAAATAGGCGGACAGCAGAAGGGCCGAGGCGAAACGGAGAGTGGGTTTTCTCATGTTAGAAACCCCCTCCAATCAGCGAGCAGCCGCCGGCGGACAGGGCGGCGGAGGCGTCGGGCGAGAAGGTTCCGGCGTCGGCGTTTTCTTCGGAGGTTTGCGGCAGGAGGCTGGCGCCGATGCCGTTGTCGTTCTTCGTCGCGAGCGCGCCATCGGTCCGGCCTTTCAGGACGACGCGCGAGCGCATGCCGGCCGCCGCGTTGCTGCGAAGGTAGAGGTTCGACTCAAAGACGGATTCGCTCTGGGGGGAAAAGGTCACGATGATATCCGCGGCTTGGCCCGGCTCCAAGGTTGTGGTCGTCGGGTCGGCCGAGAAATCTTCCCGGCTCGCTTCGATGTTTTCGATGTTCAGAGTTTCCTGTCCGCCGTTTCTGATGGTGAAGGAAGCGCTCGTCGACTGACCTTTTTTCAAAGTGCCAAAATCGATTTCTTTTGTCGAGAGAATTAGCGCCGGAAACGACGTGTTTTTTACGGTGACGTCGACGGAATCCGTCGCGATGTGGCCTTCTGCGTCCGTGACGGTCAGCGCGAAGCGGAGGAGCGTGTCGGCGCCGACCTTCGGGGCCGTGAAGCCGGGATTAGCGGAAGTAGCATCCGTTAAAACGACCGACGGTCCCGCCGTTTGCATCCAGGAATAACTCAAAACGTCGCCTTCATCGGGGTCTGAAGAGGTCGAGGCATCGAGGGTTCCGGATGAATTTTCATCCACTCCCTGATCGCGTCCGGCATCGGCCCGGGGCGCATGCTCTCCGTCGACGATGAGAAGGGTGACGACGGCCGAGGCTTCCTGCCCGTCCGCATCCGTGGCCTTCGCCGTGAGGTGATGAAGGCCGGGCGTCAGACTTGCGGAGAAGGGATTGCCGGAGCCCAAGGGGCCCGCGGCGTCCGAGGACCACTGAACGGACGAGGGAGGCAAAGGTCCGTCTTCAAGATCATCGGCGTCGGCTGAGAGCGAGAGCGGCGCCCCGGCCACCGCCGTTTCGCCCTCCACGGGCGAGAGGATCTTGATCGACGGCGGCTTGCGCCCGACGGAGAAACCGGCCGAATCGGCGGAAGCCGTCAAGAATCCGTCGCTGGCGATCACCCTCACGACGGCGGCGTTGCCTCCCGGAAGGCGCGCGGCCTCGTAGGAGATTTCGGTATCGGTCACATCGACGCCGATCGTGCGGAATGTCGCTCCGCCGTCGGCGCTGTAGAGCACGGAGTAGGTGAGGGGATCCCCGTCGTCGTCGGAGCCCATCCAAGACACGTGGAGTAGGTCTCCGACGGATTCACCGGCTTCGGGTTTCGACAAGCTCACCGTGGGCGGATGCGCGGAGGCGCGGCGCTCGGAGACGACGTCGCCGTTCTTCAAGACTTGCACGGCCGCCACGCCGTCGGACTGGGGCGCCACTAGGGAAAACACGGAAGCGCTTTCCCCCGGCTCGTCGGCTTCTTCGACGGCCGCGGCGGGATCTTTGTTCAAAGGATAGGTCAGGATCGTTTTCCCGGCGGCGTCCACCAGACGCAGAGCGTAGGAAGAGGACGCCGAAGCCTCCTCCGGGACGTCGGGGATGGCGTTCGCGGCGAAGACGGGGTCGAGGGTGACGGACCCGTCGCCGGCGATCTGTCCGGCCACCAGCAGAGAAGGCCGGCTCTCCTTGGACGTGCACGAGGTCAGGCTCCCGCAGCCGCGGCTGTTGCTGGGGTCGGAGGCTCGGGTGCGGAGTTTTTGAAAGAGGAACTGATAGCGCTGCGGATGGATCCATCGGGATTGGTTCGCGTTCTGCTTGTAGGCCATCACGTCGATGGCGCCGGACGTCGAGCAGGCCTTTGCGATCTTGCCGGTGCAATTTGCGGGAACGTCGTGTCCCGAACAGTCCGTGAAGAAGGTGCCGTTCTCGCACGTCACGTCCACGCATTGGCTGACGTGACATCCCGACGCCACCCCGCCCATGCAGTCGGTGTAGCGAAGGCCGTTCGCGCAGGTGACGTTCGCGCAGCAGGCTCCGTAGCCGGCCCAGGAGATGGGCGGAACGGCCTGCTGGGAGTCGACGTCGAAGCCCACCTCCGTGATCGCGCTGAATTCCACGGCGTGGCCGTCCGAGTAGTCGTTCCCGTCGACGTCCACGAAACAGCGGTCCGATCCGCTTCCGTACTGCTCCGTATAATGGGTGTGGCAGAGCCCGTAGGTGTGGCCCATCTCGTGCGCGAAGGTCTCCTGTCCGTTGATGGGGGAGGCCAGGCCGCCGCCGTAGGCGACGCGGCCCGGGATGTCCTCGGCGCGCCCGCCGCTCAATTCCTCCGGAAGCCAGCCGTAGACGCGGTCGAAGGCGGGCAGGTTGCCCAGGTGCGCGGCGAAGAAGAGGGCCTGGAACCATTTCTGGCTGTCCCACCCGTCGCGCAGAGCGATCGGATTGCGGCGGACGTAATCCACGCCGGCGACCGGGAAGATTTTTTTCAAAAAGTTAGCCCCTTCGGCCATGCGCGCTTCGTTGGGCAGGGGATAGAGCGGGACGTTGTCCTGGTCGACGAAGGTCATCGGGAAATAATGGATGACCGGCTTGTAGTTTTTGAAAAAGGCCACGGTTTCGGACGCGGTGTTGTTGTCGTAGGCCGATTCCTTCAAGCGCGCGACGCGCGCCCCGGAGGCGGGATTGATCTCGACCTCCAGGGTCCAGTCGTCCGACTCCGTGGTGTTCAGCATCGATTCGGGAATCGTGAAATTAAGCGTCTGGTCGGCGATCTTCCGATCCGGTGCGGGTACGACGGCGATGGGGCCTTTCTGCGACATCAGGGGCGAGCCTAAGACTTCCGTCCCGTTTTTCCGGAGATGCAGCAAGCCGTCGACGCGCCGGATCGTGTTTCCCGTATTCGCCGTCCCGCGAATGGCGGAGGCGATGAAGGCCCGCACCTCCGTTTTCTTGCCGGCCACCAGGGGCAGATCCCCCGCTCCGTCCTGGATGCCTTGAGTGACTTCGATCTTGGCGACCGAAAGGTCCAACTCGGACACCGCCGTGCCTTTGAACGCGATCGCCATGGCCGGGGTGAAGAAGTCGTTCGAGGCGACCGACCAGTTCGCCGTCTGCGTGCCTTCGGCGGCGGGCTGGTAGCGGGCGTAGATGGTCGCCGAGGACAGCGGCGGAACGGAGACGGGCAGGCCCTGGGCCGCGAGCGACGGGAGGTTGGAGCTGGCGCCCGTCACGTTCAGGGTCTCGTTGCCGGTGTTCGAGACTTGGAGCCGGAACGAACCGGTGTCGCCGACGTAAAGGGTGCCCAGGTCGATCTGCGAGCCGGAGAGGGCGCCGTCGACGGGAGAGATGCTCATCACCGGCGTGACGCCGCGGCCCGAGACGTCCACGGCCATGGCGGGAACGCCGGAATCGTTGCTGACGACCGTGAGCGAGCCGGACAGGGTTTCGTTCGGTAGCGTCATCGAGCTGACCGTCGTCGGCGTGTACCGGGCCTCGAAGCCCTGCGTGACGCCGGCGGCGATCGTGGCCGAGCTCGGAACGACGACCAGCCGCGACGAAGGCGAGGCGATGTTCGAGATGCTTAGAGTGGAAGCGCCCTTATTGCGGATCGTGAAGCTCCTCGTCTGCATCGTGCCCAAATGGACGTCGCCGAAATTGAGGTTCAAGGCCGACGGATCGAGGTTGGAGGCCGCGGCGCCGCCGGAAAGGGAAATATCCTTGCTTGCGTTCAACGGGTCGTTGGTCGTGAACGAAAGTTTTCCCGTCTTCGAGCCTGAGGAGGTCGGCGCGTAGGTGACCGACAGGTTCGTCGATTCGCCGGGGGCCAAGCTCGTGACCGGCGCCGTCACCGTGAAGGGCGGCGTGACGTTGGTGTGGATCCCGCTTAAGGTCAGCACGAACGGATCGCCGCAGGAGCCGCAGGCCAGGTTCGTGATCTTCACGATTTTGGTGAGGCTTTCGCCCGCCGGTATGGTTCCGAAGTTAAGCGACGACGTTGAAACGCCCAAATATTGCTGGATTCCGTTGCCGGTTAGGGAAATCGGGAGGGGAGAGGAGTCCGGATCGTTGCTCGAAACGGTGAGCATCCCCGAGACGGGGCCCAAGGCGGTCGGCGTCAGGGCGATGTCCACATTCACTCCCTGGCCGGGCGCCACGGAAAAGGTGGAAATGGAGGGCGCGAAGTGCGCCGTCGCGGAGATCGTTCCCAAAAGCTGGGCCGTGCCCTCATTGTAGAGAATGATGCGCTTGGTTTTCGGGGCACCCACCTCGGCGTTGCCGAAGTCGACGCTCGTGGCGCTCGGGTTGATGTTCGATTGTCCGATAAAGCCGACGCCGGTCAAGCCGACCTCGTAGGTCTGCGAATAGGCCGAGTAGGAAGCGGTCACGTCCGACGTATGGACCGCCTCGGCGCCCGTGGGGTGGTAGGTGAAGACGACGGTGCGGCTCTGTTCTTCCGCCAGCGTGAACGAGGAGGCGTCGAGCGTGAACGGCGTTCCCGCAGGAAGCGAGAGGTTGACGGAGGAGCTGGCCGCGTTGCCGCAGCGGCAGATGCAGGTGCCGCCCTCGTAGGTGCGCTGGCTGTGGTAGGTGACGGAGACGTTGACCGTTTTCGTGCCGCCGATGGGGACGGCTCCGAAATCGACGTTCTCCGGAGTGAATTCCAGCGCCGGATGGATCGGTTCGACGCATAAAAACGCCGCCGCCGGTTTCGCCCAAGCCCCTACGGTCACGATCAGGAGAAGAAAAATCGCCCATTTCTTCATGGCCGCCCCCCTATTTAATTGTGATGGATCGTTCGACCGGGTCTTCGAAATGGGTTTTGTTTAGTTGCTACCGCGTCGCGTCAGCGGAGTCGCTTTCCAATCTCCTATTGACCCTACAAGAGCGACTTCTCTATATATTTCGGCACTTCGAAAAAAACGCCATGGACGACGCAAACAAGAAGAACGCCTCCGGAGCCGAAGGAGAATCGGACGAGGAAGTCACGCAAACGACGCCGAAGGGCGACGTGGACGAGGGCAACCATGCGCTCGCGAAAGTTAAAGAGCTGGAGGAGAAGTACCTCCGTACCTACGCGGACTTCGACAACTATCGGAAGCGAGTCGCCAAGGAAAAGGAAGAAGTCCGCCAGTCCACCAGCGAGCTCTTGCTCAGGGAAATGCTCGAGGTGAAGGATCATCTGGAGCTGGCCTTGTCCCATGCCCGCGAGACTCAGGGGAGTCCGGAATTGAAAAGCTTAAGGGAAGGCGTCGATCTCACCTTGAAGCAGTTGCAGAATTTTCTGAAAAAATTCGGCGTCGAAGAGGTCAAGGCCTTGGGCGAGCCCTTCAACCCCGCCTTGCACGAGGCCATCCACCAGGAGTCCAGCCGCGACTACGCGCCCGGCACGGTCGTCCACGTCTATCAGAAAGGATACGTCATGAACGGCCGTCTCCTGCGCGCGGCCCGCGTGACGGTGGCTTCATGAATTCCCATCTCCGCCGCCTGGTGTGCGTGTCCGCCTTGCTTGCCTTGGCGGCCTCGGGCGGTTGCGCCGGCATGGGCGGGGCTTCCCATCGCGGCAAGGCGGGTCCTTCCCGCTTGAGCCAGCTCACCAAAACGCCCGAGATGGAGAAGAGCTTCCAGGCCGCCGACAAGATCTATTACGCCCGGCAGTGGGCCGACGCCAAGGCGGCCTTCCAGGCCTATCTCGACGGCTATCCCTACAACGCGCTGACGCCGAAGGCGTACTTCCGATTGGGAGAGATCGCCTTCGCCGAAAAGGATTTCGAGAAGGCCATCGGCTATTACAAAAAGGCGCGCGAGCGCGGCATCCACCCGGAGTGGGGTTCCTACGCCATCTACAAGCAGGCGGTGGCCCACGCCGGCCTCGAGCAGAACGAAAAGGTTTTATCCGTGCTGGACCTGATTCCCCGTCAGGGCACCGACAAGAAGGTGGCGATCCGCGCCGCGTCCTTAAGGGTGGCGACGGCCAGGAAGATTCCCGATCCGGTGGCGGAGAAGCAGGGCTTTTTGGAGGCGATCGACGCCTATGAAGGCCTCCAGCCCGGAGAGGCCAAGGTCGGCGATTTGAATTGGATGATAGGCGAAAAGGCGGCCAAGGACGAATTGCGCGCCTGGATCGCCCTTGAGACGCCGGAAGAAGGCGATCTGGGCAATCCGAACCGTTTGAAGAGTCTCTGGGACCGGTTCGACGGAAAGACCTCCGGCGGCTATCTGGCCTGGAAGCTGGCGCGTCTCTACGACCAGAAGGGCGACTACAAAAAATCGGCCGAATGGGCGCAGCGTTACGCCATGGGCTATCCGAAGGGCGAGTACATGCCGAAGGCCCGCGCCTTGCTCGCCGAATTGGAAAAGCGGGGCGCGACCGCGGGCCCGCTTCCCGAAGAGAAGCGCGGCTACGTCGGCATCTTGCTGCCGCTCACGGGGAAATACGCGGTGTACGGCGAGTCCGTCCTGCACGGGCTGGAGTGCGCGGCGGGCATCTTCAGTCCGTGCCGCGGGGATTTGGGCCTGAACCTGCTGGTCCGCGACACGCAGGGCGATCCCAAGACGGCGGCGAAGATCGTCGCCGAGTTTGCCGCCAATCCGGACGTCCGCGCCGTGATCGGTCCTTTGCCGCAAGTGGAGGTTGATCAAGCGGCGACCGCAGCCGAAACTTCCCAGATTCCGATGATCACCTTGTCCCAAAAGGCCGATGTGGCGCGGCAGGGCCAATTCATCTTCCGGAACTTCCTCACGGTCGCCGACCAGGTCGCCAGCCTCGTGGACTATGCCTGCGGAGAAAAGAAATGGAAAAAACTGGCCATTCTCTATCCTTCGGGGCCCGCCGGGGAAGAATATCGGAAATCCTTTGAGGACGAGGTGGCGCATTGCGGCGGCAAACTGGTGGCGCAGGCGTCCTATCCGTCGGATACGAAAAACTTTTCCGACGCCGTACGGTCCCTTAAATTTTCGGGGACGGATCAATCCGCGGATACCGCTATTAGCGCCGACGCCCTTTTCCTTCCAGACGTCTACCGTAAGGTTCCGAGTGTTATCGATGCCATGAAGTCCTTGGGGGTCCAAGGTGTTCGCTTGATGGGGGGCGCCGGATGGGGGCAGCCCGGTCTGCTGAACGCCGGCGCCGAAGCCTTGGAGGGAGCCGTTTATGTGAACGGATTCTTCTCGCAAAGCTCCAGTTTCGCCGTACGCGATTTCGTCGCCACCTTCCAGGCGGCCTACGGCTTCGAGCCGACGATCCTGGAGGCCTACGCCTTCGATACGATGCGCCTGTTGGGCGAAGTGCTGAGAGACAACCCCACGTCGGGCCGCCCCGAGCTGCAGGCGGCCCTGGCCAAGAAGAGGAATTTCTCGGGCGTCACCGGCAACATCTCCTTCGACGACGAGGGCGACGCCCGCCGGCGCCTGTCGGTCCTGTCCATCGAGCACGGGGAGATTCGCGAGGTCCAGTGAGTCTCGGAGAATTCCAGCTCATTCGAAAATTCACCTCCGGGCTCAAGCTTCCTAAAAAATCCGTTCTTCTGGGCCCCGGCGACGATTGCGCGGCGGTCCTGTGGAAGGCCCGTGTAGGTGCGCATCCCAAAGAGGGACGGTTTCACCGTGGCCATGCGCCCCTACTGCTAACCTCCGATCTTCTGATCGAAGGCGTTCATTTCCGTTGCGACTGGATGACCCCCGAACAAATCGGCTTCAAGGCCATGCGCGTCAACCTCTCCGACATCGCCGCGATGGGAGGCACGCCCCGGTTCGCCCTGATTTCGCTCGGCCTGCCCAAAACGTTTCGCGGCCGGGCGGCCGAGCGTCTGTTTCGGGGGCTTCGCCGGGCGGCGGAAGGGGAGGGCGTCGCCATCGTCGGCGGCGATACGAACGCCTCGGACCGTTTGATCGTGAACGTCGTCGTCCTCGGCGAGGCGGGCCCAAAAATCCTGACGCGCGACGGAGCGAAGCCCGGAGACCTTCTTTACGTGACGGGCCGTCTCGGCGATTCCGCCCTGGGTCTGAAGGCGTTGGCGAAGCGAAGGCTTCGGGGTTTTGAACAATTCGTCCGCCGCCATATCGAGCCGCCGTCACGCGTCCGCGTCGGGAAGGCTTTGGCCAAACTTTCGGGCGTTCATGCCCTGATGGACCTTTCCGACGGCCTGGCCGGCGATTTGCCGCACTTCTTGAAGGCCGGCCGCGTCGGCGCCGACGTCCGGATCGACGCCTTACCCCGCTCCCCGGGCTTCGTGGCCGCCGCCCGGCGCGCGGGCGCCGATCCCCTGGCCCTGATGATCGGCGGCGGGGAGGACTACGAGCTTCTTTTCGCCGCGTCCCCCCGCGTCAGAATCCCCGGTAAAATCGGTGGCATTCCCGTAACGACTATCGGTAGAATAACGCCCGAGCCCGGGGTGTTGCGATGGCTTCGTTGCGACGGATCGCCTCTTGAGGGGAGGGGCGCCGGTCTCCCGGGATTCCGTCACTTTTAATCCATGGGCACACTCCTGGTCCTGATCCTGCTGTTGGCGGTCTCAGCCGCGTTTTCGGGCTTCGAGACGGCGCTCTTTTCCATCAGTCCCATGCAGCGCTACCGGCTGAAGGAGGCGGGCGGCGTGGCGAGCTTCGTCCACCGCATTCTGGAAAAGCCGCGCGAGATCCTGACCACCATCCTCTTCGGCAACGAACTGATCAACGTCGGTATTTCCATCTTAGCCGGCGGGTTGGCCTACGACGTCCTGACCCGCGTGCCCGTCCGCACGGCGTTCATCATTTCCACCATCGTCACGACGATCGTCATCCTGATCTTCGGGGAGATCCTTCCCAAGAATTTCGCCATCCGGATGCCTGTGCTGGTCTCGCAGGTCTTGGTCGTTCCCTATCAGATCTTCGCGTGGGTGGTCTGGCCCTTCCGCGTCGTCTTCACGAAAATTTCCGACGGCATCGTCATGCTGCTCGGCGGCGACCCGAAGAAGGGGCGCCGCCTCATCGTCGAAGAGGAGCTGCGGAGCCTGGTCGAGCACGGCAAGGCGCAGGGGACTCTGGCGGAGCTGGAGCGGTCCCTCATCCACAACGCCCTCGATTTTTCGGGGCAGAAGCTCTTCAAGGTGATGACGCAGCGGGAGAACATCGTCGCGGTGGCGGTGGATACGCGACTGCCCGAGATCCTCAAGACCATCCGCAACAAGCGGTTCTCCCGCATCCCGGTCTACGAGGGAAACGTGAATCAGATCGTCGGCATCCTGCACGCCAAGGAGTTGCTCAAGCTCCGCAGCAATGGCCGCGGCGGCCATCAGCTGTCCATCCGCGATCTCCTAAAGCCCCACATGGACGTGTCGCCCGAAGAGACCCTCGATCACGTGTTCCAGAAGTTCCAGCACTACCGCGTGCACATGGGCATCGTGAAGGACAAGACGCAGAAGGTGATCGGGCTCATCACGATGGACGACCTTTTGAGGAAGTTTTTTCCGCAATCCCTATGACCTGGACTTCGCTCGCCATTTGGACGGCCGTTTGTCTCGCCCTCGAGGCCTTCTTCGCTGGCTCGGAGCTCGCCTTGGTCTCGGCGGACAAGCTCAAGCTCGCCCACCGCGCGGCGGGTGGCAACGCCGGCGCCAAGATCGCGATGATGCTGGCGCGCCGTCCGGAGTGGCTCTTCAGCACGACACTCCTCGGGCAGGGGCTTTTCATCGTCGCCAACTCCACGCTGGTCACTTTTTTCATCTTCGATCATTACGGCACGCAGTACGAGCTTTTCGGCCTCCTCCTTTCGCCGATCATTCTGGTGTTCGGAGAAGCCGTGCCGAAGAGCATCTTCCAGCGCTGGGCGGATACCTTGACGCCCTTGGTGGCGCCCATCGTATATGCGGCGTCCTATCTCTTCCTGCCGCTGGTCTGGCCGCTGTCCCGCCTGACCCTCTGGCTCATGGGCGGGGTCCAGGGAAGCCTCATGCACGGCCATGAGGTCACGCGCGACTCGCTCGAGCTGCTCTTAAACGAGTCGGAGGCTCCGCGGGAGCTGACCCCCGTCTTTAAAAAGAGCCTGCTCAAGATCCTGGCCTTCGCCAAGAAGGAGACCCATGAGATCATGACGCCTTTGATCGAGGTCTTCAGCCTGCGGGACACGACGTCGGTCGCCGAGGCCGTCGACATCGCTCGCGAGGAGGGGTATTCGTCGTTCCCCGTCTTTCAGAAGCGCGCCTACAACATCGTCGGCGTCCTGGATTTCCAGGACCTGCTCTTCGCCGAGAAGGAAGACGCGCCGATCACCATGCTTATGCATCCGCCGCTCTACATCCCGCCCCAGATGGGCGTGCCCGAGCTCTTCCGGCTTTTTCAGGAAAAGGAAAAAAAGTTCGCCGTCGTCATCGACGAGTTCGGCGGCGCGACCGGGATCGTCACGCTGGAGGACATCGTCGAGGCCGTGCTGGGCCAGATCCAAGACGAATACGACGAAGAGCAGCTGCATTGGCGGCAGGTGGGGCCCTCCCAGTACAAGTTCGAGGGCCGGGTGACGGTGGACGAGGTCAACGAGCGCCTCCGCTGGGGCCTGCCCAAGGGCAATTACGAGACCCTGTCCGGTTTTCTCCTGACGCAGTTCAAGCGCTTCCCGCAGACGGGGGAGGTCTATCACTTCGGCAATTTGACATTCCTCATCAAGACCGCTACGGAACGTTCCATCGACGAGATTCTCGTCGAAGTGGAATGACGAACGACATCACCCAATTTGCGCGCATCGATGACTCGCGCGAGGCCCGCACCGGGATTCCCGAGATCGTTTGGGGCGAAAACAAGTCCATCGACCAGCTGGTCCCGATCGTCCGCCGCATGACCGAAAGGCAGACGCTCATTCTCGTTTCGCGCCTGGACGAGACGAAAGGCCAGCTTCTGGCGCGGGAATTTCCCGCCGGCACTTACCACCGGGAAGCCCGGATGTTTTCCCTTCGGCTGGAATCGAGGGAGGAAATCAACACCCGCGGGACGATGATCATTCTGGCGGCCGGCACTTCCGACATTCCCGTCGCCGAGGAGGCCTCGGTGACGGCCT
This sequence comes from bacterium, assembly GCA_036274695.1. Classification (GTDB taxonomy): domain Bacteria; phylum UBA10199; class UBA10199; order JACPAL01; genus DASUFF01. Next base: position 14,970 of record DASUFF010000163.1, read on the forward strand.
CGCTTTTGGGAAGCCGTGTGGAACGGATTTACGACGTGGGCGTCGCGGGCATCCATCGCCTTTTTTCCCAGCTGGATCGCATCCGGCAGGCTTCCGTCCTCATCGTGATCGCCGGCATGGAAGGCGCTTTGCCCTCCGTCGTGGCGGGATTGGTCGGCGTGCCGATCGTCGCCGTGCCGACTTCCGTCGGCTACGGGACGGGGCTGGGAGGCGTGGCGGCGTTGCTCGCGATGCTGAACGGCTGCGCCCCGGGCGTGACGGTGGTGAACATCGACAACGGAGTCGGCGCCGCGGTAGCGGCGCACTTGATCAACCGTGGCTAAGTTCAAGTCCCGCAAGCTGATCGTCCTCGAAGCCAATCTCGACAACATGAATCCCGAGTGGTCGGAGACGCTGATGGAGCGCCTCTTCGCCGCGGGCGCCTTGGACGTCTGGTTCCAGCCCATCGCCATGAAGAAGAACCGTCCGGGCTTTCTGGCCTCGGCCCTGGCGGAGCCGGGGCGGCGGGAAAAGCTACTTGAAATTTTTTTCGATGAGTCCACGACGCTGGGCGTCCGCGTCAAAACGGTCGACCGCTTCGAGTTGGCCCGCAAATTGATCCGGGTCGCGACACCTTACGGCCCCGTGATCGTGAAGGCCGGCTACGGCCCCGGCGGCCGCGTGCTCAACGCGGCGCCCGAATACGAATCCTGCAAGTCGCTCGCCAAAAAGAAGGACGTGCCGTTGAAAAAAATCTACCAAGCGGCCCTCAAGTCCTTCAAAATGTAGTCATGGTCGAGAAGCTCATTTTCATCGAACGTCTGGCCTTCGGGGGAGAAGGCATCGGGCGCGACGAAGGCAAGGTGGTCTTCGTTCCCGGTACCGTCCCCGGCGACCGCGTGCGCGTCAAAATCCTTTCGGACCACGGGCGCTACGAAAAGGCTGAGCTCGTCGCCGTCGAGGAGGCCTCCCCGGACCGCGTGATTCCTCCCTGCGAGGTCTTCGGCGCCTGCGGTGGTTGCCAGTGGCAGCACGTCGCCTACGAGGCCCAACTCAAGTGGAAGCAGGCGATTCTGGCCGAGACCGTCGAGCGCGTGGGGAAGGTCGTCCAGCCCAACGTGCTTCCCATCATTCCCGCCGCCTCTCCGTGGAATTACCGCAGCCGCATTCAGCTCAAGGTGGACGATCGCGGCGCCATCGGTTTTTACGCCGGAAAAACGCACCGGGTGATCGAGTTCGAGGATTGCAAGATCGCGGACCCGAGGCTGAACGGCAAGATCGCGGAGCTGAGGTCGCCCGAGACGGAGGAGTTTCCGGAGACCGGAGGCTTCGAGCTGTCCGTCAACGGCAGCGACGCCGTGCACGTCGAGCGTCTGCACGCGCACGCCGAGCCGGTTTTCTCGCAGGTCAACCGCGACCAGAATCTCCGCTTGGTCCAGACCGTTCTGGATTTCGCCTTCGGCAACGCCGATCCGGCGTTCACGCGGAAGCGCACCGTCATCGAGCTCTACGCCGGGTCGGGGAACTTGAGTTTCCCCATCGCCGAGCGCGCGGGGGCGGTCCACTGCGTGGAGGAGAGCGCCAAGGCGGTCGCACGCGCGGAGGACGAGACGGCGGAGCGGGGCCTCTCCAATCTCCACTGGATCGCCGGCCACGCCGAATGGGGGCTGAAGAAGTTGTATCGCCGCAAAGTGGTTCCCGATCTGCTGGTCTTGGATCCGCCGCGCCGCGGCGCCAAGGAGATCCTGGATTTGGTCTGCGTCATGAAGCCCAGGCAGATCGTTTACATTTCCTGCGACCCCGTGACGCTCGCGCGTGACCTGAATTTTCTAACGCGGCGCCATTACAGGCTGGAGAAGGTTCAGCCGATCGACATGTTTCCGCAGACCTATCACATCGAATCGGTCTCCCTGCTATCCTGGCGATAGAACCCTTTCGTGTGTTTGTGATAACATGATCCTACACACCTTCGGTGTGCGATTCAGCCTTGGATTTTTGAGGTGTTCATCGTGCGTCCCGGCGGCGATCATTACGGGTGCCACCGCGTCCTTTCCCCTCCGAACGTCTTTCCCCAGGCCGCCGAACGCCTGGACGCCTCCCTGCCGGCTTTCGAAGACGAGATCGTCCTGAAGGTCGACCGCCTGAACCTGGACTCCGCGAGCTTCCGCCAATTGAAGGAGGCCGCTCACGGCGACGAGAGGGCGATGGCCCGCGAGATTCTCCAGATCGTGAGGGCGCGCGGAAAGATGCACAACCCCGTGACCAACTCGGGAGGCACGCTCTTAGGCACCGTGGAGGAGGTTGGCCCGGCCGCCCAGAAAAAGGGGTTCCGCATGGGCGAGCGTCTGGTGACGTTGGTTTCGCTGACGCTCACGCCTCTGCACCTGGACGGCATCGAAGGCATCGACATGGACCGCGAGCAGGTCGCCGTCCGCGGGCACGCCATCCTCTTCGAATCCGGCATCGCGCACCGCCTCCCGCCGGATTTTCCCGAATCGCTGGCCCTGGCCGTCTTCGACGTGTGCGGCGCTCCGGCCTGGATTCCGCATCTGTTGAAGGTCGGCGAAACGGCCGTGGTGATGGGGGCCGGCAAGGCCGGCGTTCTCGTGGCGGCGGAGGCCCGAAAAAAGGCGGGCAAAGGCGGCCATGTCATTCTCCTGGAAAAAGACGCCTCCGCCGTGGAGGCGGCAAAAAGGCTTTCCTTCATCGAGGTTGCTCTCGAAGCCGACCTCTTGGATGCGCGGCGAACGATGAAACTCGTTTCCGGCGCCACGGGCGCGCGCATGGCGGACCTCGTCGTCAATTGCGTCAACGTCCCCGGAACGGAGATGGCAACAATCCTATCCGCGAAACGTTCGGGAGCGGCCCTTTTTTTCAATATGGCCACGCGCTTCCAGTCGGCGGTTTTGGGCGCGGAAGGCATCGGGCACGAGACACGGCTTTTCATGGGGAACGGTTATTATCCGGGACACGCGGATTTGGCGCTGAATCTGGTGAGGGAGTTTTCCGACTTGCGGGCTTGGTTCGAGGCGCGTTTCGCCTAGTACCGTCATTGAGAGCCCAAAAGAAGATGGACCAAAGCCGCGCGGCGTTCCGTTCCGTCGGCGTTTCGGAGAATGATTTCCCGTTTTGAAAGGATCGCGCTGGCCGCGACGCAGGCGGCGAGCAGGATCAATATGGTCCACGAGAGAATACGCGTGTGACCTTCCAGGTTCCGCTTCAGGAAACCTTCCACCAGCTTCTCGAATTTCAACGCGAGTTTCTTCACGATTTTTCCTCCCGGATCGTCTGGTCCGGATCGGCCATGCCCTCGTCGGTCGGGGCCTCCTCCGCTTTTTCGATCAATTCGTCGGGGTAACGGACGAAGTCCTCGCGGCAGGAAGCGACCTTCGGCACTACGTCCAGCTTGAACCCCTTTTCGTCGACCTCGAAGACTTGTTCCGCGATCTTCTGCCGGAGCCGTCGGGCCAGGCGGACGGAATTTTGGAAATTCGTCTCGGGCAAACCAATCAAGAGCTCTCGCTCGCGGAAGACGCAGCAGAAATCCATGATGCGCAGGTTCTTGCGCAAAAAGAGATTCAATTCTTCCATCAAACGTGCCAGGCGCCCGGCCTTTTCGTTTTGCGCCAGTTGGTCATAATTACTCACGTCCAATAGGATGACGGACAAATCCTGGCGATAGCGCTGGTAGCGTGCGAACTCCGTTTCCATCCGTTGCTGGAACTCCTGAAAACCGCCCATCTGGAGCTGGTAGAGGGTGAAGAAGACGCCTTTCTTCGCCATGAGCTGAGGGAAGGTCCCGGATTCGGCGACGGTGCCGCGATCGAGGACGACGATCTTATCCACGCCCTTGATGGACGAAAAGCGGTGCGCCACGATCACCACCGTCATCTTCCCTTTACAGCGATGGATGGTCTCCTGAATCAGAAATTCGCTCTCGGCGTCGAGGGCGCTCGAGGCTTCGTCCAGGACCAGGATCTTGGGCTTCATCGCCAGCGCGCGCGCGATGGCGAGGCGCTGGCGCTGGCCGCCGGAAAAGTTCTGCCCGAAGTGTTCGACGGGCGAGTCGTATTTCAGAGGCAAGGCGTCGATGAAGTCGTGCGCGGCGGCCATCTGGGCGGCCTCCCTCATCTCTTCGTCCGAGGCGCTCGGATTGCCGTAGAGGATGTTCTCTCGGATGGTGCCGGCGAAAAGAGATATCTCCTGAAAGACGGCCCCCATGCGCCCGCGCAGGGCGTCGATCTGGGCGCGTCCCACCGTTTGGCCGTCGAAGTAGATCATCCCCTCGGAGGGATCGTAGAAGCGCAGGAGAAGGTTGATGATCGTCGACTTGCCTGCCCCGCTGCCGCCCACCAGGGCAAGAGAGCTTCCCTCCGGCACTTCGAAGGTGATCTTGCGCAGCGTCTGCGAAAGCTCGTCGTAGCGGAAGGAAAGCGACTGCACGTCGATCTTCCCCCTTTCCAGCGCCAGGGGCTCCTTGGCGAACGCTTCGTCCCACTCGGAGGGCAGGGAGAGGATTTCGTCCACGCGCCGGAGGGAAACCATGCCGACGCGAAAGTTCGTATAGAGATTGGCAAGTTCGTGAATGGGGCCGGCGATCTGCGGCAGATAGGCCGACAGGGCGAGCAATTGGCCGAGGGTCAGGTGGCCATGAACGACCTGGTAGCCCATGTACCAGGCGACGAACGTCGACCAGATTTGCAGGGTGAACGAGTTGGAGAAGGCCGAAATGATGCCGATGATTTTCTGCTTGATGTTGAGCTTGATGCGCCGGTCCAGGTAGATCTTGAAGCGCAACGCCTCGTGATCTTCCCGACAGAAGGCCTTCACCGTGCGCAAGCTCAAGAGCCTTTCTTGCAAACCGTCGTAAGTCTCGGACCGGTTCTTTTGGGTTTCCTCCCTCAATTCGCTCAAACGCCCGGAGAAGAACTCGGTCTCCAGAAGATAGAAGGGGATCGAAGCGAGCGAGAGCAGCGTCACGTACGGGTTCAGCATGAGGGAAATGACGAGGAAGAGGCCCAAGTTGGCCAAATTGATCAGGAGGGCCTGGGGCGCATTCAGCAGCATGCCGGCGGTCAGGTCAGCGTCTTCCAAGATGCGTACGGTCGTGTCTCCCACGTTCTTGGACGCCGGGGAGAGCAGGGGCAGGTGCATGATCTTCCGGAACATATCCAGGGAAAGCGACGTACTGATTTTTTCGTCCACGAACACGTTCATGTAGTCGTTGATCGAGGAGAAGAAGAAATTGATGAAGTAGAGGACGAGCCCCGCCGCGACCACCCACGTGAGCAGGCGGAGGTCGCGTCCCGGGTAGGCGTAGTCGAAGAGCAAAATGGAGAAGAGCGGCGGGATCATCGCCAGAAAGGTCGCGTAAAGGTCGGAGGCGATGCCCACGCCGATGGGAAAAGAATAGGGCCGCAGCTTGGACAGGTATTTCCGATAAAGGCGGAAAGCGGGAGTTTTCGGAGGCGCATCGGTCATAAGAACGTCGTGATCGACAACAGGTAATTCTGGATGAAATCCCCCGCGTGGAATTCGAGCTCACCCGTCACCGTGAGGTTCAATCTCTCGATCGGGTCCCACGTCAGGAAGACTTGGGCATTATGGCCGATATCGTTGCTGAAAGTAAAATACGTGAGGGCGTAGCGGCCTTCGACCTGAAGGGTGCCGAAGGCTTGGCCGACCAGCTTCACGATGCCGCTGTGCTCCGACGTGAAGGGACTGTCGGTGAAATCCCCCTGGTACTCCACCGTCGCCGGGGGAAAGAAGGGCAAGACGAGCCGTGGATGGAGCGTATAGGTGCGCGTCCACGCGGAAGCTACTGAATCGTGGAGGCCGGAGAACGAGAGCTGCGACGAGAAATAAGGCCCGAAGGACAGGTCGTCGGAGGCTGTCAGCGTGTGGTCGGTCCCGATCGCGGCGGTTCCGTCGGGCGAAGCGAACTGGAAAAATTGCCGCGAGAATTCGAAAGCGAGCAGGTTGTGCGGGACTTGTTTGGAGACCAAGGCGTAGCCGCCGTGCTCGATCTTGTTCCCCGACAAATCGAAGTCGTTGGCGCCACGGTTGGAATAGTCGTGGAAATCGTACCTCAGAACCGCGTTGACGGAGTGGGGCAGGTTCAATTCGTTCTGCAGGTAAAATTGATGGTGCAGGAGGCTTAGGTTCGTCGTCTGATTGTCCTTGTCGCTGTCGTGGATGGGATCGAACGTATAACCCGCGCGCAGGGTATACATCGAATGAAGCCTCTGGCCGTATTCGATGGTGGCTCGGTGTTCCTGGATGACGTCGTGTGTATCGAAGAAGTTGGCATGCTTCAGGTCGCTGCGGATGAAATCGTACTGGACCATGATCGACGGCCGGAAGGCCAACTTGATGCGGCGGAGGGCGAGCTCCGCGTCCATGAAGTTGGGTTTCAACTCCAACACGCGCGTGTAGTTCTTTCGGGCGCCCTCGAGGTCGTTCTTTTCCTCCAGGATTTGAGCGTAACCGTAGAGCAAGGCCGCGTCGTCCGGCGTTTTTTTGAGGGCTTCCTCGTAGATTTTTTTCGAACGATTCACTTGTCCGCCCCAACGGAAGGCCTGTCCGAGCGACAGGTAATCCCGCGTGTCTCCGCGCGTTAGATCGATGCGTTTACGGGCGTTCTTGATGTTTTGATCGACGTAGCTCGCCCATTTCTGCGCGAGCGCCAACTCCTGTTGGATGTCCGTGCGGTCCGGATGCTCGGAGGCCGCCTGCGAGAGGATGTCGATGGCGTCTCCGTATTGCCCGTTCGCCTCGTAGACCCGCCCGAGTTCGAGCATGATGTCGGCGTTGCCCGGCTGGAGGGCCAGATCGGCCTGATAGTAACGGATGCTGCGGTCGTACTGGCCGTCCCAATTGTAGGTCTGCGCGAGCCCGCGCGTGACCTCCGGGTGGTTCGGGCGGATCTGGTCGGCCTTCTGAAAGACCGCCGCCGCTTCGGCGTATTTTTGGTTCCAGGCGAGGATCCAGCCTTGCAGGATAAGACCGTCCAGAGAGTTCGGGTTCTTGGCCAGCACTTGATCGACGAGTTTTTGGGCTTCCTCGTCTTCCTCCCGCCAGACGTGGCAATAAGCCAAACCGATCTTCGCTTTTTCCGAATTGGGGTCCAGCTCGAGGGTGCGCTCGAAGACCTTTTGGGCGGCTTCGAAATCGCCCTTGAAGAGGAGGTAGCGGCCGTACTCGACGAAAAGCTTGGGATCCCCTTCGATCTCGCTTTCGATGCCTTGCAGAAGCGATTCCGCCTTCTCCCAACCGCCCAAATTGTAGAGAGCGATGGCCTTCTCCACGCGCAACCGTTTGCTGTTCGGGACCAAGGCCGCGAGTTCGTCGGCCGTTTCGATGACCTTCTGGTTGTCTCCGGAGCGTTTGTAGAGGTCGAGCTTGCCGGTCAGGGCCCGTTTCGGATCGGTCTTTTGGAGGCGATTGAAGAGTTCGAGGGCCTTGGCCGTGTTGCCGGCGTCGAGCTCCTCCATCGCCTGCAGGTAGAGGCTCTTCGATTCGGCGCGCAACGCGTGCAAAGGGCTGGCCAACACGAGGGCGACGACGATGAGGGAGAGGAGGAAGCGCAAAGGACGATCGGTTTTCCTATACGGTGGTCCGGTTAATTCGAGACCGTAATTTGTTGCCCGGCTTGTCATTCGACGCGTTTTTCTTCTGCGTCGGCTTGGGCTTCCTGGCGGGCACCGGCCACGAATAGTTGTAATCCACCTTCTTCACGTCGGGCTTGACGATCGGCGGGTTCGACATGGCCCCCCCAGTAAGATGGAATTATAGCAGAAGTTGGCCGACGATAAAGAAATTCGTTCGAGGCGTTATCATGTTGAGAAACCGGCCTCGGAGCGGGTCAAAATTCACCTTTTCCTCGCAAAATATTGCCTCAGTCTACAATCCGTTTCCGATGCGATTTCAATCTCTTGAACGAGAATCGGCGTGCAGCGCATTTTGGTACGAAAATTGCTCCCTTAGCGGGAAAGTGGTGCGTGGTGCATCACCAGATTTCAGCATTTTAAGGGGGTTGTATGGCAAATCGGATCGAGAAAAAGTCGACCTTTACCGTAAAGGACAAGGCCGCGCTTAAGATTAACCCGTCCGCGACGCTGAAGAAGGCTCCGTCCAACCAGATCGGCCAATTCGAACCAGCGCCTCCGGCTCGTACGACGAAAAACCTGACACGTTTCAAGAAATCGCACCTGATTTAAACGTTCTCCCGATGTGACGGGCGATCTGGGAAGAGACGCAGCACGCGCGCGCCGCGCAAAGGGGCATCTATGTCTGGGCGGAAACTCAAAGTCGTCGGACCCGGAAAGAGGGCGGCGATGAAGGTCATGATTGCCGCGATGCCTTGGGCTAACCCCGAAGTCCCATCCATCCAACTCGGGGTCCTGAAAAAATACTTGATGGACCGCGATATCCCTGCCGAGGCGGGACATTGGTACCTCGACGTGGCGTTGGATCTAGGGTTCGACGCCTACGCTGACATTTCAACGCCGGAGGTGAACGCGGCCGAGCCGCTCTACTCCTACCTCCAATTTCCCGAAATGCGGACCTTCCTTCTAGGCAACAAGGCCATTCTGGCGCGCGCCGGAAAAATCGAAAAGGCACTCTCCAAATCGGCGCACAACCCGAAGGTGAAGTTCCGGTGGGATGCCGGTTTCTTTGAGGAGTTCGAGGCGACGCATCGCCAGATCCTCGACCGCTATCTCTGGGAGGACTATGCCCTCGTCGGCTTCACGTTAAACTATGGGCAAACCGTGGCCTCGCTCTTCATGGCCGCGGAGATCAAAAAAAGAAATCCCCTGTGTAAGATCATCGTCGGAGGCGCCGAGGCTTCGGGTGAACTCGGCGCGAGTCTCATCCAACATTTTCCTCAATTGGATTACGCATGCAACGGCGAAGGGGAGATTCCGCTGTACGAACTCTCCAAGGCGATTCTGGAAGGTGCCTCAGAGGACGAAATCCGAGACATCCGAGGAATCACCTGCCGCGAGGCGGACGGCGGCATTCGGATCAACGCTCCGCAACAGGTCGAAAGCTTGGATGAATTGGAAGCGCCCGATTATGAGGAATATTTCGAGGACTTGAGGCGGCGCGACATCGATCCCCAGTCTGTCATTCGGGAATTGCCGGTGGAAGGTTCGCGCGGCTGCCCCTTCGCCTGCAATTTTTGCGGGCTTAACCTCCAATGGGAGAATTTCCGCAGCAAATCGCCGAAAAGGATCGGCGACGAAATACGGGCCCTTTCCCAAAAGTATTATGTTCTGGGTTTCCGCTTCATGGACAACATCCTGCCTAAGAATTCGGAGGCCATCTTCGAGGAGATCGCCGCGCACGGCGTTCACTATCGCTTTTTCTACGAAATCCGCGCGCAAACTCCTCCGCGTGTTCTTCGCCTGATGAAGAAGGCCGGAGCGTCGTTAATCCAATGCGGGGTGGAGGCCTTCTCGACATCACTGCTTAAGAGGTTCAACAAGAAATCGAAGTTCATCAACAACCTGCAGGCGATGAAGCTTTGCGAGGAGCTGGAGATCGAATCCGGGAACAACCTCATCCTGGATTATCCCGGCTCGACGGAGAAAGAGGTGGAGGAAACCCTCCGGAACGTCGATCTTTGCTCGGCCTACCAGCCGGTCAACGTCGGGTTCTATTTCTTGAACGTCGGCTCGCCCGATTATCGCAACGCCGCCCAGCGCGGTTTCACCGCCATCAAGAACGCGGAGATTTACCGCTACATCTTCCCGGAAGATCTCTTTAAGAAGCTGAACCTGATCACTAAGGATTTCCGAAGCCCCGTGAAGACGCCTAAATGGAGGCGCGTGCTGAAAGCCGTCGATGTGTGGAGGAAGAACTACGTTGAGGGAAAGCGAAAGTTGACGAACGGCCGTAAATTCCTGCTGTCCTATTCGGACGGTGGAAACTTCCTGCAGATCGAGGATGCGCGAGGCCGAGCAGACGGCACGTGCACCTTGCACCATCTGAACGAGGAGCAACGCGCCGTCTACCTTTTCGCCGATGAGATCCGGCCCTGGAACGCCTTTCGGGAGAGCTTCGATATGGAGGAGGCGGATCTGAAAAGCCTGCTCGGATATTTCGTAGAGAACAAGTTGATGTACGAGGAGGACGGGCACTATTTGAGCCTCGCCGTCAACCCGGAGGCGCGCCACGCGCGGGAGGCCGCCGTTCCGACCCATGACCGGAAAGAAGGGAACGCCTCCGTCTCTTCCATTGGATAAAACGAAAGATGAACCTCGTCGTCGACTGCATGCAAGTGATCTCTGGGCGTCCTCTCGCCTTTTTCAGAGACCGACAACGGGAATTCCTGTTGAAACTCATCGAAAGGTGTCTTTCCAAGCCGGTCGTTGGGCCGCACCGGCGTCGGTTGCGCAAGATTCATTCCTTCGTCGAGGCTCGCAACGACTCGCTTAAGCTCTGGCGCAACAGCGAGGCCTATTATCCCGTCGACTACATGACTCGTTCCAAAGACACGGAATATTTTCCGTATCTCTTGGAATTGCTTGAGGTGCTCGTCGGTATGAAGGGGATGAACGAGGCGAAGCCTCTTCCCGACGGTTATTACCGCTTGAACGGCATTAACGGGCGCGTTTACGAAAAACGGGACGGTAAGCTGTCCGAAATCGGCAAAGAAGTCGTTTGCCGTTTGAGCGGGTTCCAGCCGGCCGTCTATCTCCCTAGAAATGGCATGTTCCAGGATATCCTGATGCCGAAATATTACCCGGATATGAAAGCCCCGCCGAAGCCCTCGGCGTTGAAGACTCAGTTGACGCGCACTTTGGAACACATGAAGGATTTTTCCAGGGACGTCTGGGAAGACTTCCAGGACGCCGTGTCGAACGTGGTTCTGCTGACGTCTGCGCCCGGAGTCGGCGTTGGGAGCATGGCTATCACCCACAAATATTTCGGCGGCGTCTTCTTCAACTGTTTCATGAATGACGAATACAACGGCGTCGAATCCCTCGTGCACGAATACATCCACAACCGATGCACCTTATGGTGGGAGTCGGCGACCCCCACGGGACTTCCTTCCGACACGGTTCATATCGTTTCCCCCATGACGGGCAACCGCGTCATGGCGAGCACGATGATCCACGCCCTCATCATTTATATCAGTGCCCTCCAATTTTACCGTTTCATCCAAGACCGGCGGAAACCCGCCGACCGGTCCGAACGCGCGCGGTTGGCCCGGAGGGCGTCTCATCTCTCAAAGAATATGCCGCAGTTGTATCGCCGTTTGAGGCGCACAGTGACGAGCGGTACGGACGCGGAAAAACTCTTAGGCTACTTGATGGAAGTCTACGAACGGGAGGCGCGGTGAACTTGGTTCAGGATTGCATCCAGGTGTTTTCCGGAAAACCGCTTTCGTATTTCAAGGAACGGCAGGAAACCCTGATCCTCGAACTTCTGGAAAGGGCGCTGACGAATGGCCGGCTTGGTAAGTACCGCAACGATTTGCGGGAAATCCTGGAATACGTCGAGGCGAATAATGCATCGCTGGGGATCTGGAGGGACAGCGAACCTTATTTTCCGATTTATTGGCTCGCCCGGTCAGGTGACGTTCAATTCATGCCGTACCTTCTAGAAGTGCTCAAACTCTATATCGGCATGAAGGATATTCGGAAATCCGTCAATTTGCCGGACGGCTTCTATCGGCTGACGAACGTCGTCGGGACGATTTTTGAGGTTCGTGACGGTCGCCTCCGGGAAGCCCCGGTGGATCTCATATGGAAAGCGAAGGATTTCGGCCCGAACATCTTTCTTCCGATGAACGGGCTGTTCACCGACGTGTTGGGCGACGGATTCTATCCCCGAATGAATGATTCATATGATCCTTCGGGTCCGAAAAGTATCGTCGAGAAAACCGTCCGGCATATGCGCGAGTTCTCGCGCGACGTCTCGGAGGATTTTCAAGATGCCGTCTGGAATCTCGTTCTGACGACTACTTCCCGGCGCCGAGGGGTCAAGAGCATGTCGATGCGTAGTCGGTATTTCGGGGGCATTTTTTTCAATCCCTTCACGAACGACGAGTACGAAGGCGTGGAGTTGATGGTCCACGAGTACATTCATCACCGGTGTACGCTTTGGTGGGAAACCAAGACGCCCACGGGGATCCCGCCGGACGAACTCTATATCGTTTCACCGATGACCGGCGACGAGATCAGGGCGAGTTTCATGATCCACGCCTTCATCATTTATGTGAGCGCGATGCAGTTCTACCGGTTCGTTCAAGGGGCCGGAATGCCGGAGGATCGAACCGTCGCACGTCGGATCAACCGCCGGGTGGCTCACCTGTCGCGTAACATGCCCCGGCTCTATCGAAGGCTCGATCGCATTGTGAAAAAGAAAACGGATATGAGCCGTCTCCTCAGTTACCTGATGGAAGTCTACGAACCGCTCAAATAATTCGGGTCGATCGGAGGTCGGATGTTCTGCGTTCTCAACGGAGTGCCTTTCGTGTTCGCCCAACTACAGGACGAGAGTCTCTTGGGCGAGTTGTACCGGTACTGTCTTTCGCTCGAGAAAAAGATTCTGGCCCTCGATCAGACGTGGAAGGGCGACACCCGTAATCCGACGACGTCCCGCTACGGGAGCTATAATTTTTTAAAATTCGACCATCCGTGCGTCGGTAAGGTTTTCGACTTCATCAGGGCCAACTGCAGGGAAATGCTGAAGCATATGGCATCGCCGAAACGGAAGCTGTGGATCCAATGCTGGATTAACATTCATAGAAAGGGCCAGGCCCTGCACAAGCACCATCATTCCGGCTACGTCATGCACGGGCATATGACGGTGCATACCCGGGATACGTCGACCGTCTACGGCGAGGGCGACGAAATCGTGATCGAGAACCGACCGGGGATGATGACTGTGATCGGCAAGAATGAAGTCCCGCATTACGTCACGCCTTATCGCGGTCCCAGGGGTGCGAGGGTTTCGATCGCGTTCGACGTGATTTCGCAGAGCGTGGCCGGGAAAATCAGGAAGACGAACGGCCGCGTAATCGTGCCCTTCGATTAAAAGGCCCGCGACCAGTTGATGTGGGTGCCGACGTTTCGGAACCCGACCCGTGCGTTAAGAGCGTAGATGGCTCCGTTCGACTCTTCGCTCCGGGTAAAGACGGACGTGAAACCGTGTTGGGCCGCGTAGCGGAGGCTGAGCGCCTTCAAGTACAGGGCGATTCCCCTTTTCCGATATTCCGGCAGGACCCCCGTGAGGCGCACGTGCGCCACCGGGTTTTCGTCCCTTTGGAAGAGATACAGCAGGCCGATAGGGCGGTCGACGTCCATCGCGATGAAGGACCCGTGATTCAAAAAGCCAGGATTCTCCAGAATGGCGTTCTGGAAATAGTCAAACTTCATGGAGAGCTCGTCGGGAAAGGGGATGTCGTGCTTGATCCTGTTCTCGAGCTCGTAGATCTGCCGGTCTCCGTCGGGAACGCTCCTGAACTCCGCGAACGTGATGAAGCGGATACCCGGCGGCGCCGCTTCGATCCAGCTGTCGATCTGCGCCCTGCCGGCTTCGCTCAGCTCCAAGAGTTGATCAAAAAATTTCACCGAAGGACGGAACCCCGCTCGATCCAGAACCGAGTTAAAACGGTCGCGGGTGCTTTCCACAACGGCCCTCAGCGAGGCACCTTTGTGATGTTGGAAGGTCCCGACGACGGCCTTCAAGAGCTGCTCTTCGATGCCCTTTCCTTCGAATTCTGGGAGGACGTAAATCTGGAATTGAAAGCGCGTCGGAGAGTAGGCTTCGGGGGATTGCGACAAGACTCCATATCCGGCGAGAACCTCGCCTACATGAGCCACCCAACGTTGGACGATACATCGAGGGTCGCGATTCCTGTCGGTGAACTGTAATTCTCTGGGCGATAGCGAGAGATAGGGAGAAAAACGGTTGTTGATGAGACTGACACCTTCATAATCGGTGTTTTCGAAGGTGCGGATTGAAAACGGCGGAACAACCTTCGTCGATTCGGTGGAAGTCAGGCATGTGTCTGTGGGAGCGGTGGCCATCGTCTGTCCGGCGGCAGGTCCAAGGCACGTCGCTTCCGGATTTTCCATCATGGAAGTGGTGGCGCAAAGTCCAGTTGGTAACAAAGAGAAGGGATTGGGTGGTCCCATAGCGTGCATTTTAAGGTTCTCGCTTCCATTTCACAAGCGTTGCTAATTTCATGCCACAACCCGGAGTTAGGCCCATTTCTTGTGACGCATTTCGCGACATGCTAGAATGAAAGCATCGATTGGGAGGGCGCGTCATGGCCAATGCTCCCGAATACTGGCGGAAATACAAACCCTGGAAGGACGTCACCCCCGAGCAGTGGAACTCCGGCGACTGGCAGTACAAACACCTCGTCCGCACCATCGACGAACTGGCCGAGTTGATCCCGCTCACCCCCGAAGAGCTCGCAGCCGGCCACGCCACGGCCGAGGAATATAAGTTTGCGACGACGCCGTACTACGCCAGCCTAATCGACCCCAACAATCCCGAGTGCCCCGTCCGCCTGCAAACCATCCCGAGCTTCAACGAGATGAAACGGGCCGCCGCCGACATGCGCGATCCCCTGGGCGAGGATGAGCACAGCCCGGTGCCGGGCCTCGTCCACCGCTATCCCGACCGCGTCCTCTGGCTCATCACCACGTCGTGCGCCATGTATTGCCGCTTCTGCACGCGGCGCCGGATCGTTCTGGCGAAAGGCCACCGGACCGAGCGTGAGCTCGACATGACGATGGAGTATCTCCAGAAACATCCGGAAGTTCGGGATGTCGTCATCTCCGGCGGCGATTCGCTCTTTGTCGGCGACAAATACCTGGAAGGTTGCCTCCAGAGATTGAGGCAAATCCCGACCATCGAGATCATCCGCATCGCCTCGCGCATTCCGGTGGTCTGCCCGATGCGGATCACGGATGAGCTGGCCGTCATGCTCCGCAAATATGCTCCGATCTACTTCATGACGCACTTCAATCACCCCTATGAGATCACCGACGAGGCGAAAAGGGCTTGTGCGACTTTGGTGGATCATGGTATTCCCATTCATAACCAAACGGTTTTATTGAGGAAAATTAACAGCGACCCGATC
>DASUFF010000164.1:0-19943 GCA_036274695.1 bacterium
GTTGTCCACGCCGATGCCGGCGCGCCCGACCACCTTGAGGTTGCCCGCGGACTCCAGAAGCTCCTTGGTGACCTTGGTGGCAGAACGGATGATCAGGCCGTCGTAGTCGCCGATGATCTTGGCGAGATCCTCGGGCGTGAGGCCGCTTTTGTTATCGACCTTGAGGCCGGGCGCCTTTTGAAGGATCGCAAGCCCCTGCTCGGACAACTTATCGCTGACGAGAATTTTAGGCATATTAACCTTTCAACACCTTCATCGCGGCGCCGACGCCGGCGCCCATCGTAAACTTGTGTCCCAACTCCGCGAGCGCCCATTCGACGGCGGCGACGACGGTCACGACGTCGAGGTCGTCGTAGTAACCCAGGTGCGCCAGACGGAAGATCTTGCCCTTGGCGGCGTCCTGCCCGCCGGCGATCGTCATGTTGTGCTTCGTCTGAAGGATCTTGAAGACCTTCTGGGCGTCGAGCCCTTCGGGCGTTTTTACCGCCGTGAGCGAGTTGACCGGTGAGCTCGAATAAAGCTCCAATCCCAGGGCCTTCATGGCCTGGCGGGTCGCCTCGGCCAGGCGGGCGTGGCGAGCGAACAGGTTTTCCAACCCTTCCTTCCGGAACTCGCGCAACACTTGAGCAAGCCCGATGATCAGGCTGATGGCCGGCGTAAAAGCGGTCGTGTTGATCTGGACGTTCTTCAGCTCGCGCTTGAAGTCGAAATAGAACTTCGGAAGGCTCGAGGTCTCCGTCGCCTTCCAGGCCTTGTCGGACAAAGCGACCATGGCCAGTCCCGGCGGCAATCCCAAGGCCTTCTGCGAACCGGTGATCAGAACGTCGATGCCCCAGGCATCCATGGGCAGATTGACGGCGCCCAGGGCCGAGATGGCGTCGACGACGCAGAGGCAGTCGCCTTTCGCCTTCACCAGCTCGGCGATTTCTTTGATCGGATGATAGGTGCCCGTCGAGCTCTCCGAGGCCTGGACGAAAACGGCCTTGTAGCCGCCCTTGTCGAGGCGCGATTTGATTTCCTTCACGTCCACGGCCTGTCCCCAGGTCACCTGGATGACGTCCGCTTCGACGCCGTAGGCCTTGCAGATCTTCCACCAGCGTTCGCCGAACTTGCCGCCGTCGACCACGATGACCTTGTCGCCCTTGCTCAAGGTGTTGACGACGGCGCCTTCCATGGCGCCGGTTCCCGAGGACGCGAGGATCAAGACCTCGTTCTTGGTCTGGAAGAGCCACTTGAGCCCCTCGCGGACCTCCGCGACGACCTTTTCGAACGGCTCGGTGCGGTGATGGATGATCGGCTGGGCCATGGCCAGCGACGTCTCCTCCGAGACGGGCGTGGGACCGGGGGCGAATAGGCGATACTTTTTCATGACGCTGCTTTCCTCTTTCTTTGTGTTTAGGAGCCTTGGGTGATGCGGCGAAGCTTCAGACGGAGCGCGTTTAACTTGATGAAACCTTCCGCGTCCTTCTGGTTGTAGACCGTGTCCTGCTCGAAGGTCGCATAATCCTTGTGGAACAAGGATTTTGGAGACTTACGGCCCACGACGATGCAGTTGCCCTTGTAGAGCTTGAGCCTCACGGTGCCGGTGACGTGCACCTGCGCCTCGTCGATCAGCTTCTGCAACGCCTCGCGCTCGGGCGCGAACCAATAGCCGTAATAAACGAGCTCCGCATAGCGCGGCATGAGCGAATCGCGCAGGTGCATGACTTCGCGGTCCATCGTCAGACCTTCCAGCGCGCGATGCGCGACGTGCAGCACCGTTCCGCCCGGAGTCTCGTAAACGCCGCGGGACTTCATGCCGACGTAGCGGTTCTCCACCACGTCCACGCGGCCGATGCCGTTCTCGCCGGCGATGCGGTTCAACTTGGCCAAAAGGTTCGCTGGCGACAGCCGGCTGCCGTTCAAGGCCACCGGGTTGCCTTTTTCATAACCGATTTCCACATAGGCCGGCGTCGACGGGGCGTCCTGGGGATCCTTCGTCATCACGAACATGTCCTTCGGCGGCTCGCGCCACGGGTCCTCCAACACGCCCCCTTCGAAGCTGATGTGGAAGAGGTTCCGGTCCATGCTGTAGGGCTTGGCCTTGGTGACCGAAACGGGGATGCCGAACTTCTGCGCGTAGGCGATGCAGTCCGTGCGGGACTTGATCTCCCAGGTCTTCCACGGCGCGATGACTTTCATGTCGGGCTTGAGGGCGTAATAGGTCAGCTCGAAGCGGACCTGGTCGTTGCCCTTGCCGGTGGCCCCGTGGGCGACGGCGTCCGCGCCTTCCTTGATGGCGATCTCCACCTGCTTTTTCGCGATCAACGGGCGGGCGATCGAGGTACCCAGCAGATAGACGCCCTCGTAGACGGCGTTGGCGCGCAGCATCGGAAAGATGTAGTCGCGGACGAACTCTTCTTTAAGATCGGCTACGTAGGCACGCGAGGCGCCGGTCTTCACGGCCTTGATCTTGACGGCCTCGAGGTCCTCTTCCTGCCCGAGGTCGGCGACGAAGCCGATGACCTCGCAGTGGTAGTTCTCGATCAGCCAGCGCACCATCACGGAGGTGTCGAGACCGCCGGAGTACGCGAGCACCACTTTCATCTTGTGTTTGGGGACCGGGACGAGTTTTTTGGGGGCCATTTTTACCGCCGTTGCTGGGGGGGTCATTTCAGTAACATCTCCAAGATGGATTTTTGCACGTGCAGGCGGTTTTCCGCCTGCTCGAAGATACGGGACTTCGGTCCGTCCATCACCGCGTCGGTGATCTCCTCCCCCCGATGCGCCGGGAGGCAGTGCAGCACCATCGCGTCCTTCTTCGCCTTCGCCATCAGAGTGTCGTTCACCTGGAAGGGCTCGAAAGCCCTCCTTTTCTCGTCCGAAACCTCTTGTCCCATGGAGAACCAGGTATCGGTATTGACGACGTCGGCGCCGGAGACCGCTTTTTCCGGATCGTGGGTGAGGACAATAGTGCGGGCTTTCTTGCTGTCAATGCTTTTAAGGATATCGGGGCTCGGCTCGAAACCCGGCGGCGTCCCAATTCTCAAATAAAATCCGATAGTTGCTGCCGCCTCGATCCAGGAATTGGCCATGTTATTGCCGTCGCCGACGTAGGCGATTTGGCACTTGGCCAAATCCTTCTTAACTTCCTGAATTGTAAAGAGATCCGTGAGGACTTGGCAGGGATGGTGTGTATCCGACAGGCCATTGATCACGGGCACCGTCCCGGCCTGCGCCAACTCCTCGCAATTGGCGTGGGCAAAGGTGCGGATCATGATGCCGTGGACGTAGCGCGACAGCACCCGGGCCGTATCCGCATAGGTCTCCCCGCGGCCCAGTTGGCTCGAAGTCGTATTTAAGTTCACCGAATAGCCGCCCATCTCCCACATGGCGACGTCGAAGGAGACCTGCGTGCGGGTCGAGGGCTTTTCGAAGATCATGCCCAAGGTCTTGCCCTTTAGGCTCGTCGCCAGCGTCCCTTTTTTGCGCGCTTTTTTTAGCACGGCGGTGCGCGTGAAGATTTTTTTTATTTCGGCGGCCGTCAGGTCCGCGGGCGAAAGAAGATCGCGTTTCACGACATCACCTCCATCCGAGGCGCCGCCGCGGCAATCACGCCCTGCCCTTTCGCCGTCTCTTCGAGGACTTCCGCCAAAATGCGAAGGGCTTCCTTCATTTCGGAGCGTTTGGCGGTGAGCGGCGGCAAGATGCGTAACGTCTTTTCCTGGACGGCATTGATGAGTAGGCCCTTTTCGATGCACTTCAGGACGATGGGCTTGGCCGGCTGGTCGAGGTCGACGGCGATCATCATTCCCAAACCGCGCACCTCGGTGATGATCGGCAGCCGTTTTTTAAGTTTCTTGAGCTGGCCCATGAAGGAATCGCCGAGCTTCGCGGCGTTTTCCAGAAAACCCGGCTCCAGCATGGTCTCCAGCGTGGTCTTGGCCACCGCCGCCACCAGAGGATTGCCGCCGAAGGTGGAGGCGTGATCGCCCGGCTCGAAGGTTTGGGCGACGTCCTCCTTGGCGACGACGGCCCCAACCGGCAACCCCGATGCCAAAGCCTTGG
The DNA here is from genome assembly GCA_036274695.1 of bacterium. Classification (GTDB taxonomy): domain Bacteria; phylum UBA10199; class UBA10199; order JACPAL01; genus DASUFF01. The sequence goes on from DASUFF010000164.1 coordinate 4,048, forward strand.
CGAGTGTCATAATATCGGGCTCGGCGCCGAAATGCTGATAGGCGAAGAGCTTGCCCGTCCGGCCCATGCCGACCTGGACCTCGTCGAAAATCAGAAGGAGGCCCTTCTCATCGCAGAACCGGCGGAGTTCCCTAAAATACTCGGCGGAGGCCATCCTCACGCCGCCCTCGCCCTGAATCGGCTCGATCAAGACGGCGCAGGTGGCGTCCGTCACCTGGGCCTTGAGCGATTCCATGTTTCCGAATTCCGCGTAGCGGAAACCCGGCATGAGGGGCTCGAAGCCCTTCTGGTACTTTTCCTGGCCCGTCGCCGTGATCATCGCGAGCGTCCGGCCGTGAAACGAATTCTTCATCGTGATGACTTCGAACTTCTGAGGCCCGAATTTCTTTTTCGCCCATTTGCGCGCGAGCTTGACGGCGCCTTCGTTGGCCTCCGCCCCGCTGTTGCAGAAGAAGGCGCGGCCACGAAGTGGTCCCTCCTTGGGGCCGGCGAAGCTGTTCTTCACCAACAGCTCGGCCAATTCGGCCTGGGGCTGCGTGTGGAAGACGTTGCTCACATGCATGAGCTCGCGCGCCTGCGTCTGAAGGGTCTTCAAAACCTTGGAGTGGGCGTGGCCCAGATTGTTGACGGCGAGGCCGGAGAAGAAGTCGAGGTACTTCTTGCCGTCCGCGTCCCACGCCCAGCTCCCCTTGCCCTTCGCAAGAGCGATCGGAAGCCGGGCATAGGTATTCATGACGTAATGTTGAGTCAGCTCGATGATCTTTTTAGATTCCATGAAGCGCGGCACCCTAGCAGAACCGGCTTGAGCCTGTCGAGTGCGTTGAAGGACTGAGGAGTCGTCAGGAAATCACGGTCCCGACGCCCTTGTCCGTGAAGATTTCCAGGAGAACGGCGTGTTGCACGCGCCCGTCGATGATGTGGGCGCTCTTGACCCCGTCGTCGACGGCCTTCAAGGCGCAGTCGATCTTGGGGATCATGCCGCCGGTGATGACGCCATCCTCGACCATTTTGCGGGCGTCGGACTTGTTGATCGAGCTCATCAAGGCGCCCGCCTTGTCCTTGACGCCCTCGATGTCGGTCAACAGCACCAGCTTCTCGGCCTTCAAGGCGGCGGCCAGGGCGCCGGCGACCAGGTCGGCGTTGATGTTCAAAGGATCGCCCTTCTCGTCGAATCCGACCGGGGCGATGACGGCGATGAACCGGCCCTGCTCCAGTGTCTGCAGGACGGATACGTCCACTTCCTTGACGCTGCCCACGCGGCCTAGGTCGATCCTCTCGTCTTTTTTCGAATCGCCGTTGCCGACGACTTTTTCCTTGGGGAGCTTCTTCGCCTTGATCAAGCCCCCGTCGCGGCCCGACAGGCCGACGGCCTTGCCGCCGTGGCGGTTGATGAGACTCACGATGTCCTTGTTGATGTCGCCGGCCAGGACCATCTCGACCACGTCCATGGTCTCCCGATCGGTGATGCGCATGCCCTGGTGGAACTTCGACTCGATGTGCATCTTATCCAGCATCTCGTCGATCTGAGGCCCGCCGCCGTGGACGATGACGGGGTTCAATCCGATGTAATCGAGCAAAACGATGTCCTTGGCGAAACTTTCTTTGAGCTTCGGATCGGTCATGGCGTGGCCGCCGTATTTCACGACGACGGTCTTGCCGCTGAACTTGCGGATATAGGGCAGGGCCTCCATCAACACGGAGGCTTTTTCGATGAACTCTTGCATGGAGACTTATTAAAGAATGTAGCGGCTCAAATCCACATCTTTTACGAGATTGGCGAGCTTGTCGCGGACGTATTTGGCGTCGATGGCCACCTTCTGCCCGTTCATGTCCGGCGCGTGGAAGGACACCTCCTCCAGGACCTTTTCCATGATCGTGTGGAGACGCCGGGCGCCGATGTTCTCCATGCGCTCGTTGACGGTGGCGGCGTAGCCGGCCAGCTCCTCGAGGGCGTCGGCCGAAAAATCCACCTCCACCCCTTCCGTCTTCAGGAGCTCGATGTACTGCCGGGTCAGCGAATTTTGGGGCTCGACTAAGATTTTTAAAAAATCCTCCTTGGTGAGCGACTGAAGCTCCACGCGGATGGGGAAACGGCCCTGGAGCTCCGGAATCAAGTCGGACGGTTTGGAGACGTGGAAGGCTCCGGCGGCGATAAAAAGGATATGATCGGTCCGGACCATCCCGTGCTTCGTGCTGACCGTCGAGCCTTCGACGATGGGCAGGATGTCCCGCTGGACGCCCTCGCGCGAGACGTCGGGTCCTTGGGTCGCTCCCTCGCGGCCGGCGATCTTGTCGATTTCGTCCAGAAAGACGATGCCGTTCTGCTCCACCAATTGAACGGCCTTCTTGGCCACGCTCTCCTGGTCGATCAGGCGGCCGCTTTCCTCCTGGGTCAGGAGCTTGAGGGCCTCGGGGACCTTCACCTTCCGCTTCTTCTTCTGCTTGGGCATGAGGTTGCCGAACATTTCCTTCAAGTTCATCCCCATGTCTTCCATGCCGCTGGGCGAGATCACTTCCAACATGGGCATGCTTTGGGCGGTGATCTCCAAGTCGACGGATTTGTCGTCCATCTTTCCGGAGCGCAGGAGGTCCCGAAGCTTCTGGCGGTTCAAGTCCTGGTCGACCTCGCGCGCCGGCTCCGGCTCGCTCTCCTCTCCGGCCATGCCGCCGAAGAGGTTTTCGATGGGGGAGCGCCGGCGATTGGCCGTGCCCATGAGAATATCGAGCAGGCGATCCTCCGCCAGCTCCCGGGCGCGAGACTGAACCCGCTTCTGCTCCTCTTCGCGCACCATTTTGACGGCCAAGTCGGTCAATTCACGGATCATGCTTTCCACGTCCTTGCCGACGTAGCCGACCTCGGTGAACTTCGAGGCCTCCACCTTGATGAACGGGGCGTAAGCGAGTTTGGCGAGCCGGCGGGCGATCTCCGTCTTTCCGACGCCCGTGGGACCGATCATGATGATGTTCTTGGGCGCGATCTCATCCCGGAGTTCCTCCGGGACCTGGAGGCGTCGCCAGCGGTTGCGGAGGGCCAGGGCGACCGCCTTCTTGGCCTCTTTCTGGCCGATGATGAACTTATCGAGCTCGTTGACGACTTCGCGGGGCGTGTAAGTCTTCATAAATCACTTCAATTCCTGGATCGTGATGTTCTCGTTGGTGAAGACGCAGATCTCGGCGGCGATCTTAAGACTCTTCTCCGCAATCTCGCGCGCGGAGAGCTTCGTGTCGCGCAGCAAGGCGCGCGCGGCCGCCAGGGCGTAGGAGCCCCCGGAACCGATGGCGGCGATGCCGTCATCCGGCTCGATCACGTCGCCGTTTCCGGAGAGCGTCAAAATCCTCTCCTTATCGCCGACGACCAACAGTGCCTCCAACCGGCGCAGCATGCGGTCCGTCCGCCATTCCTTCGCCATCTCGACGGCCGCACGCGTCAGGTTGCCGTTGAACTGATCGAGCTTGCCCTCGAACTTCTCGAAGAGCGTCAGGGCGTCGGCGGTGGAGCCGGCGAATCCCGCCAGGATCTTCCCATCGCGCATCGTGCGGATCTTGGTGGCCTTGCTCTTCATCACCGTGTTGCCGAGACTCACCTGACCGTCGCCCGCGAAGGCGACCGCTCCGTCGCGCAGCACGGCAAGAATGGTGGTGGAACGAATCCGATTGGGTCTGGCCGGAAGTTCCGGCATTTTAGGCTTTCGGATGCGCTTTGTCATAAACGTCCATGAGATGTTGCAGGCTCACCTGCGTGTATTTTTGGGTCGTCGACAGATTGCCGTGTCCCAACAGTTCCTGGATGCCTCGGAGGTCCGCTCCCGCTTCCAAGAGATGCGTCGCGTAGCTGTGGCGGAGCGTATGCGGCGTCGTCCTTTTCACGATGCCCGCCTTCGCAGCCGTTCTTTTCACCAGTCTCTGGATCGTCCTCTCGGTCACCGGCGCTCCCTTCGCCCCGGCGAAGAGCGGACCGTCCTGCGATCCCCTCTCCTTTATATAATCCGCAAGCGCCGCCAGGGCCTTGCCGCCCATTGGGACCACGCGTTCCTTGTTCCCCTTGCCGCGCACCCGGATCCAGCCTTCCTCCATATCGACGTTCTTGAAGACAAGGCCCGTCAACTCCCCGACGCGGATGCCCGTCCCGTAGAGGAGCTCCAGGATGGCGCGTTCGCGCGGCCTCGAAGGCCCCGATTCGACCACCCGCCCCGCCTCTTCCTGAACGAGAAAGCGCGGCAGTTTCTTGGGCAGTTTCGGCAGCGTCAGCCCTTCGGCCGGAGAGGCCTCCACGACGCCCTGCCGGAGCAGATACCGGTAAAGCGTCCGCACCGACGACAACCGCCGCGCGATCGAGGCCGGTTGAAGCGACCCGAAGAGCGAGGCGACGTAGCTTCGAAGGGCCCGGGCATCCACCGACAACAGGTCCCGCCCGTTCAAAAAAGCCTTCAGGTGATCCAAATCGGCCAAATAATTCTTCAGCGTGTGGCGCGAGTATCCCTTTTCGAATTTCAAGTGGTCGGCGAAGGCCTGGATCGGGTCGTTCATCAATTCTGGGTTCTCGTATAGTCGCAGTTCTCTCTCGGGCACTTGATCGTCGTCGCAGCCTTGGTGGATTTGGAAACCAGCGTGGGCGAGCCGCACTGCGGGCAGGCCTCCTTGAGGGGCTTGTCCCAGGTCGCGAAGGTGCACTTCGGGTACTGGCTGCAGCCGTAGAAAGTGCGCCCCTTCTTGGTGCGCCGCTCGGAAAGCGCCCCGCCGCAGGTCGGACAGGTGATGCCGGTGGAGATCGCCCGCGTCGTCTTGCATTCGGGATACTTCGAGCAGGCCAGGAATTTCCCGAACCGGCCCGACTTGATGACCATCTGGCTCCCACAGGTCGAGCAGAGCTCGCCGGTCACCTCGAGCTTCATCAGCTTCAGCGACCCGTCTTCCTGCCGCTCGAACTCGCGGGTGTATTTGCAGTCCGGATAATTGGTGCAGGCCAGGAACTCGCCGCGGCGGCCCCACTTGATGACCATGGGGCTGTTGCACTTCTCGCAGGAGAGGTCGGTGGCGATCTCCTGGCGCTTGATGTCCCGCATGCTCGTCTTGGCCTTCTCCAAGGCAATTTCGAAGGGCTTGTAGAAATCTTTGACGGCGTCGGTGCAGGTCTGCTTGCCCTCTTCCACCTCGTCTAACTCCGTCTCCATCTTGGCGGTGAACTCGACGTTGAAGATGTCCGGGAAGCTCTCGATCAGGACGTCGTTGACGATGAAGCCCAAGTCGGTCGGCGTGTAGACGCGCTGCTCTTTCTTCACGTATTCCTTGTCCACGAGAGTCGACAGGATGGTGGCGTAAGTCGACGGCCGGCCGATGCCCAGCTCCTCCAACTCCTTGATGAGCGAGGCGTCGTTGAAGCGCGGAGGCGGTTCCGTGAAATGCTGCTCGGGTTTGATCTCGCCCAGCTTCAGGGTTTCGCCTTCCTTCAGCAGCGGAAGGAGCTTGGAGGCTTTGTCATCGTCTTCTTCTTCCTCCGTTTCCTTCTTCTCGCCGACGAAAGCGGCCTCGTAGAGACTCAAGAAACCATTGAACTTCATCTGGGCGCCGTTCGCCCGGTAACCGTAGGGACCGGCGGCAATGTCGAAGGTGGTTTGATCGAAAACGGCCGGCGTCATCTGACAGGCCACGAAGCGCTTCCAGATCAGCTCGTAGAGTTTGAAGAGATCGTCTTCGATATGGGCCTTCACCGACTCCGGCGTGCGCAGGACGGAGGTCGGGCGGATCGCCTCGTGGGCGTCCTGGGCCGATTTTTTGTTCTTATAAACGAGGGGCTTCTCCGGAAGGTAGTCCTTGCCCAGCTTGGTGCCGATGTAGTCCCGGACCTCGTTCAAGGCCTCGTCCGAGATGCGGGTCGAGTCCGTTCTCATATAGGTGATGAGACCGACCGGATCGCCCTCGCCCACGTCGACGCCTTCGTAGAGCTGCTGGGCCAGCATCATCGTCCGTGCGGCGGAAAAGCCCAGCTTCTGAGAGGCGTCCTGCTGAAGACGGCTTGTGATGAAGGGAGGATAGGGATTTCTCTTCCTCTCCTTCTTGGTGATCGCCTTCAGGACGTGAGGCAGGCCCTTCAATTCGCCGACGACCTTGGCCGATTCTTCGCCGTCGACGATCTTGAACTTCTTGCCGTCCAGGGAGACCAACTTGCCGGTGAAGGCCGGAGGCAGGCTGCCCTCCAACAGGGCTTCGATGGTCCAGTACTCTTCCGGGTTGAAGGCCTTGATGGACCGGTCCCGCTCGCAGATCAGACGGAGGGCCACCGTCTGCACGCGCCCGGCGGAGAGGCCGCGCCGGACTTTATCCCAAAGGAGCGGACTGACCTGATAACCCACCAAGCGGTCCAAGATGCGGCGGGCCTGCTGGGCCTCGTAGAGATTCTTGTTCAGATCGATCGGATTGGCGATGGCCTCCAGAACGGCCTTTTTCGTGATCTCGTTGAAAAGAACGCGGTGGAGCGGCTTCTTGACGGCTTTGGTCTTGCCCTTCTCCCCGGCCTTTTCTTTCTCTCCTTTATAGATCTCCTCGGCCACGTGCCAGGCAATGGCCTCGCCCTCGCGGTCGGGGTCGAGGGCCAGAAAGACCTGATCGGCCGTGGAGGCGGCCTTGCGCAGCTCGTCGATCACCTTTTTCTTGGCGGTGATGACCTCGTAGGTGGGCTCGAAGCCTTTTTTGACGTCGACGCCCAGCTTGGACTTCGGCAGGTCCTTGATGTGGCCGACCGAGGCCTTCACCTTGAAGTCCTTGCCGAGATACTTTTCGATCGTCTTCGCCTTCGCGGGAGATTCAACGATGACCAATGATTTCGCCATGAGCTTTGTCTTCCTTTTCAGGTGTCCGCTTCGTAGCGGCCGCCGGGTAATGCCCTAATCTTACCACGGATTTCAAGATCGACCAGAAGGCCGCTTAACTTTTCGACGCCGATGCCGGAGCCCGCGATGAGATCGTCGAAGTGTCGCGGCCCCTCGGTCAATAATTTTAAGATCTCGCCCGCATCGCCGGTCTCCGCAAGGATTTGCCGGCGCGCGAAGGGCTTAACTTGGTCACTCAAACCCCATTCGTCAAGGACGTCGGCCACGCACGTCACCAACTTGGCCCCGTTTTGGATGAGTTTGTTCGTTCCTTCCGAAGCCTTGGAGGTGACCGGGCCGGGCACAGCGAAGACGTCGCGCCCCTGCTGGAGGGCCAGCTCCGCCGTGATGAGGGACCCGCTCTTGATCCCCGCCTCCACCACGACCACCCCGCGCGAAAGTCCGCTGATGATCCGATTGCGCTGGGGAAAGGTCCAGGGCGCGGCTTCGGTGCCGGGTTTCAGCTCGCTTAAGACGGCGCCGTTTTCGGCGATCTTGGCCTTCAAGGGCACGTTGCCGGCCGGATACGGGAGATCGATGCCGCACCCGAGGACGGCGACGGTCTTCCCGCCTCCGTCGAGGGCACCCCGATGCGCCGCCGTGTCGATGCCGTAGGCCAGCCCGCTGATGACGGTGACGCCCTTCTCGGCCAACCCGCGCGCGAGGTCGTAGGCCATTTTTTCGCCGTAGGGCGTGCACTCCCTCGCCCCGACGACGGCCACGAGAAGGCCCCGGCTCAGAAAATCACAATCCCCCTGGACCCAAAGGCGCCGCGGGGGATCGTGTATGTTTTTCAGAAGATCCGGGTAACGCGGATCCTCCGTAATCAGTTCGAACGTCATTCGTCGTTATCGTCATCCGGCTCGTCGGGCGGAAGCGGACCCTTGTGGTTGTCCACCCGTTCGCGGAGCTCCTTGCCTACCTTAAAGAAGGGAAGTTTCTTGGGCCTGACTTCGATGGATTGTCCTGTGCGCGGATTGCGGCCCCGGTAAGACCCATAGTCCTTGACGACGAAGCTGCCGAAACCCCGGATCTCGATCCGGTCGCCGCCCTTCATGGCTTCCACCATGGAGTCGAAGATCAGATCGACGACGTCCTCGGCCTTCTTGCGCGTCATTTTTCCCTTTTCGGCGAGAGCATCAACCAATTCGGATTTGTTCATGTCGCCCCCTAGGATCGCCTCAAAAGTCCGCTAAAGATGCGTAAAACCCGCAATACCTCAGAATCATTGGTAAAATACCAGCCTATCGCTTTTCGGTCAAGTTGGAAGAAATGGGGGGCATTTTGGCAACCGCTTGACTCTTCTGGGTATTTCCTGTTTTTTGGCCCGGCTTGGCCCCCATAGCTCAATGGATAGAGTACGAGCCTCCGAAGCTTGGGATGCTGGTTCGATTCCAGCTGGGGGCACACTTTGAAAAAGATTGATCTTTTTCTCTTCGACCTCGACGGGACGCTGATCGATTCCAAGCAGGACATCGCCTCCTCGGTCAATTTCACCATGACCAAGCTGGGCTTAGCCCCGCTGGCCGAGGACCTCATCTACCGCTTCGTCGGAAACGGCGTGACGCCGCTGATTCAACAAACGGTTGAGGCCGCCGGTGGAGCGCCTTTTGACCAAGCCCTCGAAATCTTTCGCAAACATTACGATGGCCACCTGCTCGACGCGACCGAGACCTTTCCCGGCGTTCGGGAAACCCTGAAGCGCTTCGAAGCGAAGACCAAGGTCGTCGTCACCAACAAATCCCAAGCCTTTTCCGAAAAAATCTTGAGGGGTTTGGACCTGGGGCGCACCTTCGTGGGCGTCTTCGGGGGCGACACCGCCTTCCCCAAAAAGCCCGCCCCCGACGTCGTCCGCCATCTGTTGGAGACTTATGAGATTTCGCCGCGCCACGCGGTCATCGTGGGCGACAGCCGGGTCGATATGGAAACGGGAAAGAACGCCGGCATCCTCACCTGCGGCGTGACCTACGGCTTTCGGCCCCGGTCGGAATTGGAAGACGCGAAACCGGACTTCCTGATCGACCGCTTCTCCGAACTGGCCGATCTTTTTTTCTAATCACTAAAAAACTTTGATCAGAAGATAGATCGCCATACCGACGGCGATGGCCGTCTTGGCGAAGATGGAAATGACCCGCGAGGTCAGGACCGCGAACGCGTGTTTAAAGGCCACCTTCACGCGTCCGTCCTTGATCAAGGTGTAGATCAGTGCGCCCAAGAAGGTGCCCAACAGCAGACCTAAAACCGCCCCGATCAGAAAGACCGGCACGCCGATGATCGCCCCGACGATGCCGCCGATGATGGAACAGACGATGGCGCCGGTCGGCACCTCGACCTTTTTCGGCCCCAACGTCCCGGTGGCGAATTCGATGGCTTCTCCGATCAGCGCCAAAACGACGAGCCAGGCGATGACGATCAAGTCGGAGGAAACCTGAAAATCCCTCACGAGAGAATACAGAAGAGCGGCCGCGACGATCACCCACGTGCCCGGCAGCGTGAAGAGGACCATCACGATGCCGCCGACGACCAAGAGGCACAGGAGGACGTCGTAGGTGACGGAGAGGATCTGGTGAGTCATCTGTGCCCCCAGTAGGAATCGAACCTACATCTAGGGCTTAGGAGTCCCTTGTTCTATCCATTGAACTATGGGGGCGAACGTTTTCGAATTTTCAGTACTGTAGCAGAGAGAAGATTTCCCGTCCCTTGAGTTTTTCGCGGCCGTTCAGGAAGCCCAGTTCGACCACGAAGGCGCATTCGATGATCTGGCCGCCCATTTTTTCGACCAAGTCGCAGGCCGCCTTCGCCGTTCCGCCGGTGGCGAGCACGTCGTCCAAGACTAAGATGCGGCTGCCCTTGTGCAGGGCGTCCTGGTGCATCTCGATCCGGTCGGTGCCGTATTCCAGGGCGTACTCCACCGATTCCGTCTTATAAGGAAGCTTGCCCTTCTTGCGGACCGGGATGAAACCCGCGTCGATGCGGTAGGCCAAGGCCGCCCCGAAGATGAACCCCCGCGACTCCACGGCGGCGATCGCATCGACGCCCTTCTCCGCATAGCGTTTGGCGAAGGCGTCGATCACCGTCTGAAACGAGCGGACGTCGCCCAGCAGCGGCGTGATGTCCTTGAAGACGATTCCGGGCTTGGGGAAATCGGGCACGTCACGGATTTTTTGCTTCAGTCTTTCCACGTTTGACTCCCTGAGGCGATTTCGCCGTTTTCACGGTTTTCGACGGCTTCGACGATTTCACCGGTTTCGACGCTTTAACCGTTTTTGACGCTTTGGGCGCCGCCTTCTTCGTCGATTTCGCGGTCGTTTTAGCCGCCGGTTTCGTCGACTTCGGCAGTTCTTCGGCGGCCGGGGGCGGTTCCAAAGCGGCCGGCGCATCCGGCCCGGACGCATCGGCGACTTCGGGCTCCGCTTCCTCTCCTTCGAGGTTCGGACCGTCGTCCTTCCGGTCCTTCGCCCTCTCCGCGTACATGTTCTTCGGCAGGAAGAAAAGCGGATTGCGGGCCTTCGGCCCCTCGCGCACCTCGAAATGCAAGTGGGGCCCGGTGGCGCGGCCGGTGCGGCCGACGCGCGAGACCATCTGTCCTTTTTTCACCTTCGTGCCCAGCTTCACGAGGTTGACGGAGTTGTGGGCGTAGACCGTGAAGAAATCGTCCTTGTGCTTCAAGAGGACGAGATTGCCGTAGCCCCGCATCTTTTTGGCGAAGACGACATCGCCGTCCGCGGCGGCATAGACGGGCGTACCGGTCTTGGCGCTGATGTCCACGCCGTCGTGCTTGCGCCCGTGCCTCATGCCGAAGAGCGAAGAGACGTCTCCTTCCAGCGGCCAGATGAATTTGCCCCGCTCGGTCTTGACGCCGGAATCCTCCTCGGCCTCCGCGACCGCTTCCGTCCCCTCCTCCGGCGCGTTCTTCCCGCCCTTGGGATGCTTTTCCTTCTTTTCCGTTTTCTCGTTCTTCGCTTCCTTTTGCTCCTTCTTCGAGGCGGAAGGAACGGAAACGCCCTCTTTTTTCAGGAGGGAGGCCAGACGGTTCGGCGTGAGACCGGGAATATAAAGAGAGCTGCCGACCCTCAGCTCCTTGGAACTTTCGATGTTGTTGACCTCGGCCAAGTCCTGCACGTCGGTGCGGTAGCGCTTGGCGACCTCTTCAAGCGTGTCCCCCTTCCTCACGCGGTAATAGGCGCCGTGCGCCGTGTAGACGTGGGCGCAGCCGGCCGCCAGAAAGGCCGCCAATACCACCGCCGCCAGCACGCGCATCGCCCTCATTCCTTCCATCCGTGCTCTCCGTAGAGTTTGACGAACCGGCACGATCCGAGGTTTTCCTCGAGGATGCGGCCCTTTTCCTTCCGTATCAGAATCAATTCCTGGACGTCTTCCGGCCCCCTAGGAATCACCAGCCGGCCGCCTTCGGCCAGCTGCTCGAGATAGGCCGGCGGGACCGAGGGAGAACCCGCCGTGACCAGGATGGCGTCGAACGGGGCCTCTTCCGGCCAGCCTTCCGTCCCGTCGCCGATGCGGAGGGACACGTTGGAGTATCCCAGACGGTAGAGATTCATCCGCGCCCGATTGGAGAGCGTGGTCACCCTCTCAATCGAGAAAACCTGTTTGGCCAATTCTGCGAGAATGGCGGTCTGATACCCCGACCCCGTCCCGATCTCCAGCACTTTTTTGGACTCGGAAAGCTCCAAATTATGGGTCATCAAGGCAACAATAAATGGCTGAGAAATCGTCTGTTTACAACCGATATTTAAAGGATGATCTAGGTAGGCTTGGGAGGCCATTCCCGGGTCGACGAATTCGTGCCGGGGAACGCGCGCCATGGCCTCCAAAACCTTGGGATTTCGGATGCCCCGGGCGACCAATTGATCCTCGAGCATCTTCTTTCGAGCGACTCGATAATCCATCAAATCTTCCAAGTTCTCAGGCTTTCCAAGAGACGGTAATGAGTCAGGTCCACTTGAACCGGCGTGATCGTGATCTTCCCCTTCATGACGGCGTTGCCGTCTGAGCCGGGGATGTTTTTGAAGCGTTTGTCGTTGCCGGCGATCCAGAAATACTTCCGTCCCCTCGGATCGACGTTCTCGACGATGACGTCGCCGAAATCCCTCTTCCCCAGCTTGGTGAACTCATAACCGCGCAGTTTGGACTCCGGCAGGTTCGGGACGTTGACGTTCAAGATGAAACCCGCCGGCAATTTTTCACGAAGCACGCGGCGCCCCAAGCGCGTCGCGAAGGCGGCGGCCGGCCCGTAGTGCGTCTCCGTTTCGCCGAAGGCGACGAGCGAGACGGCGATGGAGGGGATTTCCATGAGGGCGCCTTCGACGGCGGCCGAAACGGTTCCCGAATAATGGACGTCGTCGCAGACGTTCGCTCCGCGATTGATGCCGGAGACGATCAAGTCCGGTTTTCGTTTCAGAATGCTATGTACCGCCAGCGTGATGCAGTCGGTTGGCGTGCCGTTCACCGAATAGACGCCCTCCTCCTGCCGCATCACTCGAAGCGGCCGGTGGAGCGTCAATGAGTGGCTGGATGCGCTTTGCTCGTCGTCCGGCGCCACGACGACGACATTTCCCAATCGCTTGAGCGCACGGGCCAGCGCCCGTATCCCGTCGGATCGGAAACCGTCGTCGTTGGAGACAAGAATGAGGGGCTTTGTCCGTTTCATGGAATCATTCAAAAGGAATGGGCCCCGCCCGAAGGCGGGGCCCCGTGTCGGGCCGGCCGGATTTGAACCGGCGACCCCCTGCACCCCAAGCAGGTGCGCTACCAGACTGCGCTACGGCCCGAACCACCGACATTCGTTTGGCTTGTTTGGATTATCATGACTCAAGGATTTTCAGAAGCTCTTCAAGCCCTTTCTTAAGATCCTTCAAAAATTTCGCATCGTTGCCGTTGGAGAAACTGAACGGCAGCTGCATCTCCTTATGGGATTCTTCACGGTGGGCGACGTCCTTCTCCCCGCGCAGCTCCTTCATCTTTTTGCGGGCGCCCTCGATGGTGAAACCGTCCTGATACAGGAGGCGCTTGATCTGGATGACGGTGTCGATGTCCTTGCGCCGGTAAAGCCGCTGCTTCGTTCGCGACTTGACGGGGCAGATCTCCTTGAACTCCGTCTCCCAGTACCGGAGGACATAGGGCTCCACGCCGGCGAGTTTCGCCACTTCGCCGATCTTGAAGTAGAGCTTGTCCGGTATTTCCGGATTATCCAGCATTGGCCCCGTCGCCGCCCTTAGCGAGCTTGTTCAGGGCCTGTTTCAGGACCTGGCTGGGCCGGAACGTGAGCACGCGTCGCGCGGAGATTTCGATGGCCTCGCCGGTCTGAGGGTTGCGGCCCACGCGGGGACGCTTCTCCCGGACGATGAAATTGCCGAACCCGGAGATCTTGATCTTCTCGCCCTTCTCGAGCGTCTCCTTCATCATATTGAAGACGAGCTCGACGATGTCACTGGACTCCTTTTTCGAGAACCCGATCTTGGTATAGACGTTCTCGATGATCTCGGCCTTCGTCATGGGACCTCCTTGTGTTTACCGCACTTCCGCCTGAAATTCGTTTTTGACTCCGTTGATCACTCTTTGGAAAACGGCGTTCACTTCCTCGTCGGTCAGCGTCCGTCCGGCCTGGGACATGCGGATGGAGAAGGCCAGGCTCTTCTTGCCGGCCGTCACCTGGTCGCCGCGATACAGATCGAAGACGCGCGCATCCGAAATCACCGAATCCTGCTTGGCGATGAAATCGACGATCCGGCCGGCCTCGACGCCTTCGTCGACGACGACGGCCAAGTCCCGCTCGACGACGGGCGTGCGCGGATAGTCCGCGAACCGCGGCGCCGGCGTTGGGAGCGCGGCCAGCGCGTCCCAATCCAGGTCGAAGGCGTAGACGGTCTTCCGCAGATCCAGCCGCTTCAGGACGTCGGGATGCACTTCCCCCAGTATCCCGACGGGCCGGTCTTCGATCAAGACCGAGGCCTGCTGGCCCGGATGGAGATAAGAAACGGCGCTTCGTGCGAAGGCCGGCGGATGGTCCTGCGAAAAGGCCGCCAGGATACGCTCCACGGAGCCTTTCAAATCGTAAAAGTCGGTCGCTTGAACGCCGCCGCTCCAATGCGACAGGAGGCGCGCGCCCATGAGGACGCCGGACAGGCGTTTCTTTTCTCCCGGACGCGCGCCGGTCGCCTCGAAGACGCTCCTCAGCTCGAAGGCGCGGAACGTGTCCATTTTATGGCGCGCGTGATGGGACGCCGCCGCGAGCAGCGACGGCAACAGCGAGGGCCGGAGGACCGATTGCTCCCGGCTCAGAGGATTTGCGAGCGTCGCGCCGCCTTCTTCGCCGAGAACCGAAGCCAGTTCCGGCGCGACGAAGCTGTAGTGAATGGTTTCCCGGAACCCCAAATCGGCCAGGAGACTCTTCACCGTACGTTCGCGGGACAAATCCGCGCCGGCCGGCACCGGGCGGCTTAAGGCGGGGAATTTTTCGGGAACCCGCTCCAAGCCCGAGAGACGGGCGACTTCCTCGATCAAATCCACGTCGCGGGAGACGTCGCCGCGATAGGACGGCGCCGTCACCTTCCACGCCTTGGCAGATCCTCCGACCTTAAATCCGAGTTTTTGCAGGAGGAAGCGCACTTCCGTGTCCTTCCAATCGCCGCCCAACACATCGCCGACGACCTTGGGATTCAACGCCACGGACGCGGGCTTCTGCTTTTCCTTGTAGAGATCGCTGACGGAAGAGACCTGTCCGCCCGCCACCTCGACGATCAATTGGGCGGCTCGGCACAAGGCCTCGAACACCGCCTCAGGATCCACGCGGCGCTCGAAGCGGTGGGATGATTCTGAGGACAGGCCCAATCGACGCGAAGCGCGCCGGATCGCCGACGGCTGGAAAAATGCGCTTTCCAGGGCGATGGCGGTCGTCGATACCGTCACTTCCGAACTGGCTCCGCCCATCACGCCGGCCAGGGCGACGGCTCCTTCCGCGTCGGCGATGACAAGGTCGTCGGCCTTCAATTTCCTCTCCACGCCGTCCAAGGTCTTCAGGACCTCGTCCGGCCGAGCCGTCCGAACGGCGATCTTTCCGCCGCGCAGCTTCGCGCGGTCGAAGGCGTGCAACGGCTGGCCCAGCTCCATCAGGACGAAATTGGTGACGTCGACCACGTTGTTCACAGAGCGGATGCCGACTTGGGCGAGCCGGGAAGAAAGCCATTCCGGGCCGGGGCCGATGCGAACGCCGTCGATGACGGCCAGGGCGTACCGGGGACAGAGCTTCGGTTTGGCGACGGAGACGGAGACCGCGGACTTTGGCGTGCTTTTAAGAGATAAAGTTTTGTAGGGCGCCTTCCACGGCGCGCCGAACAACGCCCCGACCTCGCGGGCCAGGCCGCGGACGGAGAGCGCGTCGCCGCGGTTGGGGGTGACGTTGATCTCCAGGACGGTCTCGCCTGCCACGTTTTCCGTCCCCTCGACCTCGAAACCGGAGAAGGTCAGGCGCTTGGCAATCTCTTCTACGCCTACGGCGGAAATCGCCACCCATTCCTTCAGCCATGAAACTGGAAGCTTCATCCGAATTGCCTCAAAAATCTTAAGTCGTTCTCGAAAAAGAGACGGATGTCCGTGATGCCGAACTTCAGCATCGCGAGCCTTTCGACGCCGACACCGAAGGCGAACCCCCTGACCTTTTTCGGATCGTAGCCGACGTGTTCGAAGACGGCCGGGTGCACCATCCCGGAGCCGCCCATCTCGATCCAGCCCGTCCCCTTGCAAAGGCGGCAGATCTCGCCTGCCTTCTTCTTCCCCTGGCAGGCAAAGCATTGCAGGTCGACCTCGGCGGACGGCTCGGTGAACGGGAAATAACTCGGACGGAAACGGACCTTCAGGTCTTCTCCGAAGAGCCGGCGGAGGAAATACGCGACCGTCCCTTTCAGGTCGGCAAACGTGACTTTTTCGTCGACGACCAGGCCCTCGACCTGGTGGAACATCGGCGAATGGGTCACGTCCGAATCCCGGCGGTAGACCACGCCGGGAGCGATCATC
>DASUFF010000165.1:0-53872 GCA_036274695.1 bacterium
CGATCTCATCACCAGCATCACCGTCCTCCAACACCTGACGAACGAAGACGATTTGAAAAACGTCCTGCGCAAATTCCTGGGCTTTCTCAAGCCCGATGGGCTTTTCGTGATCCTGGAATCGGCCCCCTCAGACTCGGAAGAGGCGCTGAACGAGAACTACATCCGCGTCCGGACGCGTGGGGATTGGCTCCGGCTCTTCGAAGAATCCGGTTTTTCCCTCGAGTCCTATCGCTCCTATCCTCAATGGGGCGTGACGATCCTGGGAAAGCTGGCGAAATTCCGACGGAGGCGCCATCCGGCTCCTCAAGGAGCGAATGCCGCCTCCGAACCTCACCGGCCTTCTTTCGTCAAAAAAATCATCGTCAAACTCGTCCTGCTTTTCAGCTGGACCGCCGACTATGCCTTGCGCCTTCCGACGCCCAAGAGCCTGGCGACGTGCGGCATCATGGTCTTACGGCGCGCCGGAAAGGACGCTTCGTGAAAGTGTGCCTCTTCGGAAGGGCGTCCAGTCCCTTCGTGATCCGCTGGGCCGAATTCCTGTCGGGCCAGGGGCACGAAGTGCACGTTATCTCCTTCGCGGACGCCTCCATCCCGGGAGCGACCGTTCATTACATCAAGCCGCTTCCGTTCCTCGGCAAACTCAATTATTTTTTGAAAATTCCGAAGATCCGCGGACTCGTGCGCCGGATCGCGCCGGACGTCATCAACGCGCACTACATTTCCAGTTACGGCTATATCGCCGCCAAAATGGGTTTTCGGCCCGTCGTCCAATCCGTGTGGGGCAGCGACGTATTCGTCACGCCCCATCAGCTGGGCGCCTTGAGACGCATCGTCCAATACACGCTGGACACCGCGGACGTCATCACCTCCGAGTGCCCCACCACCTCGGAGTATCTCGAGCGCACGTTTTCCATTCCGCCTTCGAAGATCGAAACCTTCGCCTGGGGCATTCAAACGAATCTGTTCCTGCAGGATCATACCGGAGCCGCCGCCCGACTGCGGCGCGAGCTGGATATCCCCGAATCGGCGCCGGTCGTCATGAGCGTGCGCAGCACGGCCGCTATCTACGGAACCCTGGAGATGGTGGAGGCGATGCCCGCCGTCTTGAAGCGGCATCCGAACGCCCATCTCTTGCTCTTCAGCGGAAACGTGGAACCGGATTACCGCGACCGCCTTTTGAAAAAAGCGGAAGAGTTGGGCGTCAAACACCGAGTGCGTTATGTCGATCGGCACCTTTCCCACCTGGAGATGGCCGTCTTCATGAAGGCGAGCGACATTCAACTCTCCATCCCCTCCTCGGACAGCGCCTCGACGGCACTGTTGGAGGGCATGCTCTGCGGTTTGGTCTCCGTCGTCAGCGACATCCCGACCAATCGCGAAGTGGTCCGGAACGGCGAAAACGGGTTCGTCATCCCCTATGAAAACTCGCAAGCCTTGGGAGAGGTCTTGATCAAAATATTGGACGACCTGCCCGGCTGGAAATCGAAGTTCGTTCAAAAAAACAAGGAATTCGTCCTGGCCCATCACGATTGGAATAAGCTGGCGCCTTTGATGCCGCAGGTTTATCAAAAGGCCATTCGAGGATTATGACCATGCCATCGACCCAAGCGTTCCTCCCCTTTCACGTCCCCGATCTCGGGGAGGAGGAGATCCGCGCCGCCACGGAAGTCCTCAAATCCGGTTGGTTGACGACGGGACCGGTAACCAAAAATTTCGAAGAGGCTTTTCGAAATTACGTCGGGGCCAAATACGCCGTCGCGGTGAATTCCTGCACGGCGGCCCTTCATCTCGCCTTGGACGCGATCGGGTTGAAAGAGGGCGACGAAGTCATCCTTCCCTCGATGACGTTCGCCGCCACCGGCGAGGTCGTCAGACATTTCAAAGCCAAGCCCGTCTTGGCGGACTGCCGGGAGGACAACCAGAACTTGGACGTCGGGCACGTCGAGAGCATGATCACCTCGCGCACGCGCGCGATCATCCCCGTCCATTTCGCGGGGCACCCAGTGGAAATGGATCTCCTGACGGATTTGGCCAAGAAACGCGGTTTGTCTGTCATCGAGGACGCCGCCCACTCCCTGCCTGCGCGGTTCAAAGGCCGCATGGTCGGGACCATCGGTGACATGACGTGCTTTTCTTTCTACGCCACGAAAACGATCACGACGGGCGAAGGCGGGATGATCGTCACCGACAACCCCGAGTATGTCGACCGCCTGCGCATGATGAGCCTGCACGGTATCAGCAAGGACGCATGGAAGCGATACATGTCGGAAGGGTCTTGGTATTATGAGATTCTGGCGGCCGGCTTTAAATACAACTTAACCGATCTGGCCTCCGCGATCGGCATCGAACAGTTGAAAAAGTGCGACGGCTTCCTCAAAAAGCGCTTGGAGTATGCGGCCCTGTACCACGAGGGCTTCGCCGACCTGCCCGAGATCCGGATACCCAAGTCCGTCGGGGACATCCAGCACTCGTGGCACCTCTACGTGATCCAACTCGAACTGGACCGCCTGACGATCGACCGGGCGCAATTCATCGAGAAACTGCGCAAGGCGAACGTCGGAACCGGCGTGCACTTCATCCCTCTGCACATGCACCCTTACTACCGCGACGAGTTCGGATATCGCCCGGAGGATCTTCCCCATGCGCACGCCGTTTCCCGGAGAATCCTCTCACTGCCCATCTATTCGCGGATGACGGAGGGCGACGTCGCACGGGTGATCGATGCGGTTCGTAAGATCGTCTCGGAATCTCGAAAATAAGGCGCCCTCGAACTCAAATGGCTTCGCTCCACAAGAATACCTTCTATTACGCCCTTCAAACATTTGCCGAACGCGTCGTCAGCTTCTTCGTACTCCCGCTGCTTACGAAGATGCTGCCGACGGAGTTCTACGGCGTCTGGACGCAGGTGGTAGTCACGGCCACGCTTTTCGGCGGGTTGCTCGGTTTCCATTCCGGCGTGGTCCGATTCCTGGCGGGCCACAAGGAACCCAGCGAAATGGGAGGTTTCTTCCACAAGATCCTTCTCGTGGTGCTCGCCTCTTCGGGCCTTTTTTGGATCCTTTCGGTCGTCTTCGCCGACGCTTTCAGCAAGGCCATGCTTGGAACGCCGGATACGGATCATTTCATCTCCGTCTTCGGAGCGTTCGTCACAACGGAGATACTCTTCGAGCTGATTACTGCCTATCTGCGCGCCAAGGAGGAGATCGGCCCCCTGTCCGTCTACCAATTCATTAAGAGTGTGGGCCGCGTGGGATTTCTCGCCTTGGGCATGTTGGTCCTGAAGACCGATCTATTCCACGTCGTCTTATGGATTACCATCGTCCAGGCGGCGCTCAACGCCTGGGTCTATGCGCGCCACATCTTTCCGTCGTCCGGCGTCCACTTCCGTTCGACCTCGATCCCTTGGCGGGAGTTTCTCGCGTTTTCGCTCCCCTTGATCCCTTACGGACTCCTCGTATGGGTGAACAGTTTTTCGGATCGATACGTCATCCTGCACCAACTCGACATGAAGGCGGTCAGCGTCTATGCCGTCACCTACTCGCTCGCCGGAACGGTCAGCCTCCTCTATATCGTATTAGGCTTCACCATTTACCCGAACATCGCCCGGATGTGGAACCAAGGACGCAAGGAAGAGGTGTCACGAAAACTCTCGAAGGCCTCCGAGTATTACGTGTTCTTTTCCGTCCCCTGCATCGTCATCTTCACCTTTCTGCATCAGCCCCTAGTCAAGTTCTTAACCAAAACCGAATTCGTTTCCGACGGCTGGGTGATGTTCTGGCTTGTCTCGGGGATAGCGGCCTACGGCATCTATCAACTCAACTATTACGTAACGCTGCTGGCCAATAAGACGTGGATTAACTTAATCGTGCTGATCTTTTCATCGGCCTTAAATATCGGCATCAATCTCGTTATCATACCGCGCGTGGGCATCGTCGGTGCGGCTTTCACGACCTTTTTGTCGAACGCGGTGCTGGCCTTTTTGACGCTGCTTATCGTCAAAAAATCCGTCCCCTATTCGTTCGCGTGGAAGGCCATGCCCAAAATTCTCCTGAGCATGGCGGTCTTGCTGGGCAGCCTTATGCTCTTAGTCCGCTTGATTGAGATCACGGGCTTGGTGTCGCTCGGCTTCGTGGGTGTCCTGGCGCTGGCGATATACGCCGCCGTGGATTTCGCCATGAAGGATTCGTATCTTCTCCAACTCAAACGAGGGTTCGCCCAACTGATATGAAAAAGGTCCTCATCATCGGTTATTTTTGGCCTTACATTTATGGCAGCGCCCGTATCGTCGGATTGGCGAATCATTTGAATGCCTTCGGCTGGTATCCGATCGTCGTCACGGCTCCGCTCTCCCAGCAGCTGACCAGCCCGAACTACCGCGTCGTTGAGGTGCCGTTCCCGGGCGACGTCTGGGAGTTTTGGAGAAAGATCTTGGTCAAACTGGGATTCAGCACGAGCCGGAGCCTTTTGACGCAGCTGAAAGAAAAGGCGGGTGCGGAGGGGGAGAAATCCTGGCTCGACCGGCTGCTCATGCTTTATCAAGAAATCTTGGCCTACCCCGGCGTCGAAAAGAAGTGGAAGAAGCCCGCCCTGCGGGCTTGCCGCGAGATCGTCGCCTCCGAGGGCGTACAGGCCATTCTCAGCAATTTTCCGTTTACAAGTCACGTCGTCGCGAGACAACTGAAAGAGGAGTTCAGCCTTCCCTGGCTCGCGGATTTTCCGGATCTCTGGTCCCAAAACCACTATTACACCTATGGAAAGCTCAGGCATTGGTTCGACGAGCGATTGGAGGTTAAGACGCTTAAGAGCGCCGACCTTCTAACAACGGTTTCGGACAATTGGGCGGACAAATTGAAACGGCTTCACCCGGGCGCCAAGGTCTTGGGCATCACTCACGGATATGACCCGGCGATAGTGAACGAACCGCCCGCCCCCCTATTGCCCAAATTCACCATTACCTACACCGGCACCATCTATCCCGGCATGCAGGATCCCGAACCGTTTTTCGAGGCCGTCGGCGACCTGCTTCGCGATGGAACCATTCCGCGCGACGCCATCGAAATCCGCTTTTACAGCGATCAGGAGACGTGGCTGAAGCCGACCATTCGGGAGCATGGCGTCTCCGACGTCGTCTTCCTGTTGGACCGCACCGAAAAGTCCGAAATCGTTCACCGACACCGCGAATCGCACCTGTTGATGGTCTTGGACACGAACGACGACGAACGTGGCTGGCACTCTCTAAAGATTTTCGATTATCTCGCGGCTAAGAGGCCCGTTCTCATAGTCGGCGGAGCTCCTAACAACGCCCTGGTGGAACTCGTCGCGGAGATAGGCGCCGGCGAGCACGGGCAAACGGCGGCGGAGGTAAAGGATATAATCTCGCGGGCTTATGCCACTTTCGTTAAAACGGGCTCCGTCCCCTACCGGGGCGATCAAGAGGCGCTGGAAAGATACTCCCACACTGTGAAAGTGAAGCAGTTCGCAGATTTGTTGAACGATATCTCCCAATCAGGCGGAAAAATTGAACTGGCGACAAAAAGCTAGAATACAATCCGCGCTCTCAAAGATTCCCCTTGGAGAATCGATCAATTATCTTTTGCAGAGATACGTGTCGAAAAGCCTTCCGACCAGTCTGGAAAAAAGCGCCGCCATTGCAGAAGTGGCGGCGAAGCACATTCGCGTCTTCAACAAACATACGGCCCGCCCGCTGGGCGAAGCGACCTTTTACGAATTCGGAACGGGCTGGGATTTGTTAATCCCGTTGACCTTCTACTCCCTGGGCGCCAACAAACAGGTTCTCGTCGATATTCGTAATCTTCTCAGGCCAAAGATCATCGACGATACGATCGACAAGCTGGGCCGGTTGCAAGACTCTTTGTCGTTAAACCGAACTCCCAATCGGATTGCCAAAAACGCGGCCTCTCTGCCTTCGTCGCTGAAAACTTCGTTCGGCATTGACTATCGAGCGCCTTGCGATGCCCGCCGGACGGGATTGGAGGCTGGGACGATCGATTTCGTCACGTCCACGAATACCTTGGAGCACATCCCTGAAGCCGACATCCGCGGGATTCTGCGGGAATGCCACCGGCTGCTTCGCGATGACGGCATAATGAGTTTTCAGATCGACTACCTTGATCACTACTCGTATTTCGACGGCGGCATTTCAGGTTATAATTTCTTGCGCTATTCCGAAAAACAATGGCGGCGCTACAACCCGTCATTGCATTACCAAAACCGATTGAGGCACAAGGACCATTTGCAACTCATTCGCGATGCCGGTTTCGAAATCGTGGAAGAAGAGCGCGATGACGGGACCCAGATGCATCTTAAGACCATCGAGGAGCTTCCCGTCGACAAGCGTTTCGAACTATATTCCCCCACGGAACTGGCAGTGAGATCTTCATGGCTCGTGATCCGAAAAAGCAATCGAAGGGGATAACGTCAATTATGCTATCCATCGTCATCCCCTGCCTCAACGAAAAGGACTTCATCGCGCGTTGCCTGGATTCGATCGTCGCCAACGACTATCCGAAAGAACGGATGGAAGTACTGGTGGTGGACGGAATGAGCACCGACGGCACGCGCGCGATCGTCGAGGAATATCATCGGCGCCATCCCTTTATTCGGTTGTTGGACAATCCGCAAAAGGTGACGCCTGCGGCGCTCAACGTGGGAATCCTCGCGGCGAAGGGCGACGTCGTCATGCGGATGGACGCGCACGCCTCCTACGCCCCGAACTATATTTCCCTGTGTCTCCGCGCGCTGGAGGAACATCCCGCCGAAAACGTCGGGGGCTTGTGGACCATCGTGCCCCGCGAGGACACGCTGACGGCCCGTGCCGTGGTGGCCGGGCTATCCCACCGATTCGGCATCGGCAACGCCGAATACCGCCTAAAGGGCTCCGGGGAACCCCGGTGGGTGGATACGGTTCCCTACTTCTGCGTGCGCAAGGAGACCTTCAACCGCCTCGGTCTTTTCAACGAGAACCTCCATCGCGGCCAGGACATGGAATTCAACCTGCGCATGCAAAAGGCCGGCGGGCGCACGCTTTTGGTTCCCGCCATCGAAAGCACCTATTACGCGCGCTCCGATCTCGGGTCCTTCACGCGTCATAATTGGAGGAACGGAGAATGGGCGATCCTGCCGTTCGTCTGGAGCAACGTGGTCCCGGTATCTCTGCGCCATTTGGTGCCTTTGGCCTTCGTCACCGGCCTCTTCGGCTCGCTCCTTTTGTCCTTTTTCTGGCACTCGGCGGTTTGGCTGTTCGCCACCATCGCCGGTAGTTACGCTTTTGCAGTGACATTGGCATCGCTGGACGTGGCCAGTCATAAGAAGGACATTCGCTACTTCTTCCTCATGCCATTCATTTTCGCCGACTTGCATATCGCCTACGGTCTCGGCTCACTCTATGGGGGAGTTAAGTCATTGTTACTATTAATAAAAATGATATTTTCTCGCGACGAAAATAACGTCTCTCATACCGCCCGATGACGCTAAAGTAGCTCCGACGATACCACTTGCCAAGGCACGCTATCTTTGTCAGTTTGCACCACACTTAAGGGCCAGTCGCCTTCAGGATTTTTATGGTCCTCAAGGCGCAAATCCCATTGAAAACAAGAGCATAGAGATCGGTAGCAACGAAGGCAAAAGGAGTCCTCGATCATGTCGACCATCGGATTTGTGGGGTTCGGCGTTGTCGGTCAAGCGACGGCAAAAGGTTTCAAGACGAAGCACACCATTCTTTCACACGACAAGTTCAAGACTTCGGACACGCTGGATAAAGTGATCGCCGAGAGCGAATTCATTTTCCTCTGCCTCCCGACTCCCATGACGGGCGACTACTCCCGCATCGACCTGACCATCCTGGAAGAAGCCGTCCATCAGATCGCCCCGAAAATCGCGGGCACCGACAAAATCTTAGTCATTAAATCCACCGTCGTTCCCGGAACCACCGCCCGCTTCGCCAAAACCTACCCGAAGACCCACTTCGCCATGAACCCCGAGTTCCTCCGCGAAAAGACCGCTGAATGGGACTTCATGAACCCCGACCGCATCATCATCGGATCGAATGATCCGAAGGTCGCGAAGCGCTTCGAAGAGCTGTACCGGGGCATCCTGCCGAACGTCCCCGTCTTCCATTCCGACCCGACCTCGGCGGAGATGGTGAAGTACATGGCGAACACTTTTCTCGCCATGAAGGTCCTCTTCGCAAACGAGATTGCCGAGCTCTGCCGCAAAGTGGGCGTCGACTACGACACCGTCAAAAAGATGGTCGTGTCCGACACTCGCATCGGCGACTCGCATTTGGACGTCTCCCCGGAGAAAGGCTTCGGCGGCAAATGCTTTCCCAAGGACACCGTCGCCCTCCTGGGATTGGCGAAGGACGTCGGCATCGATCTATCTCTCCTAAAAACCATGTGGGAAAAGAACCTGCGCATCCGCTCCGTCCGCGATTGGGAGGAGATCGAGGGCGCGGTCAGCGAAAAGCGAGCGACCCTATGACCTCTCCAAGAACCGTCCCTTTCTTCCCGTACAACCGCTTCTTCAGCTCGGAGGAAACCGAGTTGACGGCGGTATTGCAGGAGGTCTTGCGGCGCGGGGCCTTCATTCTTCAGAAGGACGTCGTCGAGTTCGAAAAGAACATCGCGGAATACATCGGCGCCAAGCACGTCATCGGGGTGGCCAATGCGACGGACGCATTGATCTTGGCTTTGCGGGCGGCGGATATCGGCCCCGGCCAGGAAGTCATTTTTTCGTCGCATACGTTCGTGGCCACGGCCTCGGCGATCCACTTCGCGGGCGCGATTCCCGTCCCCGTGGAATGCGGTCCGGACCACATGATCGATCCCAAGTCGGTGGAGACGGCAATCACCTCCAAGACCCGCGCCATCATGCCGACGCAGTTGAACGGCCGCACCTGCGATATGGACGCCCTGCTCGACATCGCCCGCCGCCATAACCTTCAGATCGTCGAGGATTCAGCCCAGGGTTTAGGCTCGCAATTCAAGAAAAAATTCGCCGGCACCTTCGGGCTGGCCGGAGTCTTGAGCTTTTATCCCGCCAAGATTTTAGGTTGTTTCGGCGACGGCGGCGCCGTCATCACCAGCGATGACGAGATCGCCCGCAAGATCCGCCTCCTGCGCGACCACGGCCGCGACGAGTTGGGTAACGTGGTCTGCTGGGGCTTGAACTCACGCCTCGACAACATCCAGGCGGCCGTCCTGAACTATTACTTCCGCCATTTCCCGACAATCGTGAGCCGCCGGCGCGAGATCGCGAAGCTCTACAACGACCAGTTGAAGGACGTGAAGCAGCTCAGCCTTCCCCCCGCGCCGGGAGCGGACGCCGACCACTTCGACACGTACCAGAACTACGAAATCGAGGCCGAACGCCGCGACGAGCTGAAAAACCATCTCAAGGACCGGGACATCGGGACGCTCATCCAGTGGGGCGGTTCTCCGGTGCACCAGTTCAGGGAATTGGGATTCAAGACGAAGCTGCCGTTCACCGAAAACCTGTTCACGCGTCTCTTGATGTTGCCGATGAACCCCCTCTTGTCAAACGACGACGCGCTTTATATTTCTGAAACCATTCGCAAATTTTACAGGAAATAAGCCTTCGTGGACACCGAGACGCTAGCCAAAAAGATCCGCCGCCATGCCGTGAGAATGACGAGTTTGGGCGGCAGCTCGCATATCGCCTCCGTCCTCTCCATGACCGACATCTTAGCCGTCCTCTACGGACACGTCCTGCGCCTGGATCCAAAAAACCCAAAGTGGGAAGACCGCGACCGCTTCATCTTGAGCAAGGGCCACAGCGGAGCCGGCGTGTACGCGGCCCTGGCCGAGCGCGGTTTTTTTCCGGTCTCCCAGCTCGACACACACTGCCAGAACGGCTCACGCCTGAGCGGGCATGTTTCCCATAAGGACGTCCCGGGCGTGGAGCTCTCCACGGGCTCCCTGGGACACGGCCTCTCGGTGGCCGCAGGCATGGCCTTGGCGGGCAAACTGGCAGGCAAAACCCACCGGGTCTTCACGGTTTTGAGCGACGGCGAGTGCGACGAAGGCTCGAACTGGGAGGCGATCCTTTTCGCGCCCCATCACAAGCTCGATAATCTGGTGGCCGTCATCGACTATAATAAGATCCAGAGCCTGACTTCGATTTCCGACACGTTGGAGTTGGAGCCTTTCGTCGACAAGTGGCGGAGCTTCGGCTGGAGCGTGTTGGAGCTCGACGGGCATGATCATAAAAAGATGGTCGAGGTTTTCTCGAAACTTCCGTTTGCCAAGGACAAGCCCAGTTGCGTGATCGCCCACACGACCAAGGGCAAGGGCGTCTCGTTCATGGAAAATTCGGTTCTCTGGCACTACCGTACGGCGAAAGGCGCCGAATTCGACGACGCCATGAAGGAACTCGACAAGGCATGAGAAACGAATTCATCAAACGGCTGGAAGCCCTGACCGAAAAGGACCCGCGCCTGTTGTTCATCACGGGCGACTTGGGCTTCGGAGTCATCGAAAATCTCGCCAAGCGCTTTCCGAAGCAATATTTGAACGTCGGCGTCGCCGAGCAGAACATGATCGGAGTCGCCACGGGGCTCGCGCTGGAAGGTCGGATCGCCGTCGCCTACTCCATCGGCAACTTCCCCACGCTGCGTTGCCTGGAGCAGATCCGGAACGACGCCGCCTATCACGGCGCCAACGTGAAAGTCGTCTGCGTCGGCGGCGGGTTCAGCTACGGGTCCTTGGGTTTTTCGCATCACGCCACCGAAGACTTGAGCATCCTGCGCGCCCTTCCGGGATTGACCGTCGTCGCCCCCGGCGACCTCTGGGAGGCCGGAGAGGCCACGGAGGCCGTCATCCGCGCCCAGGGCACGTGCTATTTGCGCCTGGACAAGTCCTCGGCCGGCTGGACCAACCGTCCCGGCGAAAAATTCGAGCTGGGCCGGGCGCGGCTTCTGCGCGAAGGAAACGACGCGACAATCATCGCCGCCGGCGGTATTCTCGCCGTGGCTTTGAGCGGGGCCGAAAAACTCGCGGCGCAAGGCATCCAATGCCGGGTCTTAAGCATGCACACGATCAAGCCGTTGGACACCGAGGCGATCTTAGGCGCCTGCCGCGAAACCGGCGGCATCGTGACGCTGGAAGAGCACGTCGTCGAAGGGGGTTTGGGCGGCGCGGTCGCAGAAACCTGTCTGGAGGAGGAAAACCGTCCGAAGTTCTTCCATCGCATGGGCCTGCGCGGAGGCTTCGCAACCATCGTCGGCAACCAGGACTACCTCCGCGAAAAGCATTCCATGGACGAAAAATCGCTCGTCGCGAAGGTGGCCGATCTTGTCGCCCGGGGGCGGGAAAGGCGCCCGCAATCCCTGGCGACCTCGAGGTAGGCCGATGACAAAACGGTTTTTGGACATCCTTCTCTCTTCCGCCGGCCTTCTTTGCGCCAGTCCCGTGCTCGTACCGATCCTCTTCCTGACCTGGCTCCAGGACCGTCATTCCCCCTTCTACATCGCCCCGCGCGTCGGCAAGGACGGCGATATGTTCCGGATGGTCAAGATCCGCTCGATGACGGTGAACGCCGACAGGACCGGGGTCGATTCGACCTCCGCCGACGATAAACGCATCACGCGCGTCGGCCATTTCGTCCGCCGCTTCAAGTTAGACGAGCTGGCCCAGCTCTGGAACGTGCTGATCGGCGATATGAGCCTGGTGGGCCCTCGCCCAAACGTGCAGCGGGATGTCTCCCTTTATACGGACGTGGAAAAAAAGATCCTGGAGGTCCGGCCCGGGATTACGGACATGGCTTCGATCGTCTTCTCCGACGAAGGCGAGATCTTGAAGGGGAAGCCCGATCCGGACTTGAGCTACAACCAGTTGATCCGTCCCTGGAAGAGCCGGCTTTGTCTGCTCTACATCGAGCATCAATCCCTGGGCCTCGATCTCAAACTGGTCTTTCTCACGGCGGTGGCCATCGTCTCCCGGGCCAAGGCCCTGCGCGGCATTCAAAACATCTTAGAAAAACTTCACGCCGACGAAACTCTGAAAAAGGCGGCGGCTCGTGAGGAGGAGTTGCGGCCTTCTCCCCCGCCGGGAAGTCTCGAGATCGTACTCTCCCGCTGAGATATTTATGACAAACGCCACCGCAGCCGCCGCCGACTACACCACGGTCACCGAAACACCGGGCATCGGTGCGACCCGCGAGCAATTAACCATGCTCTACACGCGCTACCGCTATGCCGCCTCCTTCTGCGCGGGAAAGACGGTACTGGAAGTGGCCTGCGGGGCCGGACAGGGCTTGGGCTACCTCGCCCAAAGCGCCAAGGCCGTCGTGGGCGGCGACATCGACCAGGGAAACCTGGAATTCGCCACGCGCGTCTACAAAGGCCGCGATAACATCGAATTGAAAAAGATCGACGCCCACCAAATGCCGTTCGAAGACAAAAGCTTCGACGTTCTCCTCCTCTACGAAGCCCTCTACTATCTGGAAGATCCGGACCGTTTCTTTCGGGAATGCCGGCGCCTCCTGTGTCCCGGTGGCCTCCTCCTGATCTGCACGGTCAACCGCGAATGGTCCGATTTCAACCCGAGCCCCTTCAGCCACCGTTATTTTTCGGCCAAAGAACTCTCCGAAAGCCTGGCGGGGTATGGTTTCGCCGTCGAGACCCTGGCGGCCTTCCCGGTGCGGCGCGAAACCGCGAAGGACCGGGTCGTCTCGTTGGTCAAACGGACGGCGGTCCGCCTCCACCTCATGCCCAAGACCATGCGAGGCAAGCAGTTCTTGAAGCGCATTTTCCTGGGCAAGCTTTCGCCCCTCCCCTCCGAGATCAAGGACGGCATGGCCGAGTACCGTCCTCCGGTGCCTGTGGATACATGCGGGGCCGTCGACGGGTTCAAAGTCCTGTTTGTCAAGGCGACCCTTCCGGGGTAATGACGAAGCGGCCCACTTTATGAAAAAGAAACTGCTCTTGGTCGGTCTGGACGCCGCTTTTCTCTCGTCGGCCTTCGCCTTCGCCGCGTTGTGGTCGGGAGTCTCCCCCCGCCAAGAGTGGATTTTCCTGGGGGTTTTCCTCGCCATCAAGATTTTTTTCATCATGCGGTTCGGCCTCTATCACGCCATCCTGAAATACGCGGGCCTTCCGTTGGCCATCGAGATCATCAAGGCCAGTTTCTACGCCTCGCTTTTGTGCTTCTTTCTCGCGCACGTCTTGAAACCGTCGGCGATCCCGCTCGGCTTCTTCGTCACGGATTATCTTCTCTCGACCTCGCTCATGGGCCTGGTACGCTTCGCGCCGAGGTATTTTCGGGAAAACTGGGGCGACGTCGGCACCAAGCGCGTCGTCATTTATGGGGCGGGCGAATTGGGAGAAACCATCGCCCGCAAACTGATCCGCATGCCGGGAGAATATTGTCTGTTGGGCTTTCTGGATGACTCTCCGGCGAAGCGCGGTCACCGCCTTCATAACCTGCCCATCCTAGGACCCATGTCCGACCTTCCGAGCCTCGTCGCCAAACACCGGATCTCCGAAATCATCATCGCCATCGCCGATCTGACGGGCGAAGCGGTGCGCGAGGTCACCCATGAATGCCGGCGGAACGGCGTTCTCTGCCGGATCGTTCCATCCTTTTCCAACATGTTGAAACAGGATGTCAGCATTAAGAACATCGACATCTCCGACCTTCTAAAGCGCGATCCCAAGGATTTGGATCAGGAACGCATCGAGCAATTCATCCGGGATCGCGTCATACTGATCACAGGCGCCGGAGGCTCCATCGGCGCGGAGCTAGCGCGGCAATGCATCCGCTTCGGGGCCAGGAAACTCGTTCTGGTCGATCATTCGGAGATCAATATCTACCAGATCCAGGAAGAGCTCGCCGACGCCAAGATTCCCGTGCGCTTCTGCCTCTTAAACGTCTTGAACGAAGACATGCTGGCCAAGGTCATGGCCGACGAGCGGCCAACCCTTTTCTTCCACGCCGCTGCCTACAAGCACGTGCCCATCGTCGAGCAAAATCCAGGCGAAGGGATGATCAACAACATCCAGGGAACGATGGTCACCGCGCGTTTGGCCGAAAAATACGGCGTAGAGAAATATGTGATGATCTCCACGGACAAGGCGGTCCGCCCCACCAATCTCATGGGCGCCTCGAAACGGATCTGCGAGCTTTACGTTCAAAATTTGGATCAGCGTAGCAAGACCGAGTTCGTCGCCGTCCGCTTCGGAAACGTCCTGGGAAGCTCGGGAAGCGTGATTCCCAAGTTCATCGAGCAGATCAACCGCGGCGGGCCGGTGACGGTCACGCACCCCGATGTAACCCGCTACTTCATGCTCATCTCCGAGGCCGTGCAGTTGGTCTTGCAGGCCGCCAGTCTTGGGCAAGGCGGCGAGATCTTCATCCTCAACATGGGCAAGCCCGTGCGCATCGCCGAAATGGCGGAGGACCTGATCTTCCTGGCCGGACGCGAGCCGCACAAGGACATTCAAATCGAATTCACCGGCCTGCGCGCCGGGGAAAAGCTCTATGAAGAATTGTTGGTCGACGAGACCGAGAAAAAGACCCAGTACGAGAACATCACCATCGGCCGAGCGACGACAGCCAATTGGGCGGATCTTTTGCGGGACATTCAGGCTCTCTTGGAAAAGGCCCGCGGAGGAGAAAAGACGGAAATCGCCGCACTGACCAAGCGGTTGGTGCCCGAGTACCAACCTCCCGTTCAAGAACCAAGGATGGCAACGGCGCCCGTGCTCCTGCGCCGGCTTCCGAACACGCCATGAAGCCGACCCGCCCCTTTTTTGCTGTTGTTCTGGCAGGCGGTTCGGGAACGCGCCTATGGCCGCTTTCCCGCGGCAATCGTCCCAAGCATCTGTTACCGCTGCTGGGTCGCGAGTCCTTGCTACAACAGACCTTAAGACGGCTCGCTCCCTCCGTGTCCGTAGACAAGATCCTGATCGTCACGCATCAGGCGCACGCGGAGGAAGTCACGCGCCAGGCCTTAAGCGCCGCAGGTCTGGCCGAAGAGAACGTGATCCGGGAGCCCCAGGCGCGCAACACCCTCCCCGCCGTGATTCTGGCCGTCCAAAAGATCGTGAGAACCGAACCCCAAGCGGTTGTGGGCGTCTTCCCGTCGGACCACCTGATCGCCGGCAACACGGAGTTCCATGCCGATCTGCAGAAAGCCATCGAGGCCGCTAATCAAGGCTTCGTGGTCACCTTCGGCATACAACCGACGGCCCCCGAGACCGGGTTCGGCTACCTCCGCGCCGGAGCCCCCCTGGAAGGCGGCGTCCTGCGCGCGAGCGCCTTTTTGGAAAAACCCGATGCCGAGGCCGCCCGCCGGATGATCACCCAAGGCGGCCATTTCTGGAACTCGGGGATGTTCGTTTTCACCGCCCAAAGATTTCTGGAGGAGGCCGATAGGCTCCAACCGTCGCTCCGGGAGCGGATGCGCCCCCTTTCCGAAAATCCGGCGGGAGCCGAAGCCACCGCCATCTATGAGGGCCTGCCCTCCGTCTCCATCGACGTCGGCGTCATGGAAAAGTCGGACAAGGTGGCCGTCGTCCCCGCCTCGTTCCACTGGAGCGACCTGGGAAGCTGGGAGTCCGTCTACCAGACCTCCCCGAAGAACGGCGATAGGAACGTCGTCGAAGGCAACGTGGTTTCCGAGGGCACGCACGGTTCCCTTCTCTGGTCTCCCAAAGGTCTCTTGGCTGCGGTGGGACTGGAAAACATGGCGGTCATACGGTCCGGCGACGCCGTCCTCGTCTGCACCCGCGAACGCGCTCAAGACGTGAAGAAGATCGCCGAGAAGGTCGAAAACGCAAACTCAGGGGACGTCCAACGCCCCTGGGGACGCTACACAGTCCTGGAGGAAGGCCACGGTTACAAGATTAAACGGATCGTCGTCGATCCCCACCAAAAGCTCAGCCTCCAAAGGCATCATCAACGCGCCGAGCATTGGGTGGTGATCGGGGGCACGGCCAAGGTCGTCAATGCCGATGAAGTCATTTTCCTAAACAAGAACGAGTCGACCTTTATCCCGATAGGCCAGAAACATCGTCTCGAGAATCCGGGAGATTCCCCGCTTGTCATAATTGAAGTGCAAACAGGGAATTACGTGGGTGAAGACGACATCGAGCGCTTTGAGGATATATACGGACGCACGACGAAAGAGATGAGTTAGCGCCGGCGCAGAACTTTCATCTGCCCCTCTTGAACGGTCCGCGAAATTCTTCCCACCGCTTCCTCGAAATATTGGTAGGCTTCTTTCAAGCCCTCCGGAGTTCCGATATCGAAGATTTCACCCCGCGACATGACGGCACTTCCAGGACGTTCGCGAGCCAACTGGTCGATGGCGTCGGTCAATTGGATCTCGCCCAAGGCTCCGGCTTTCACCCTCTCCAAGATTCGCAGGATCTCCGGCGGGAGGAGATATCGGCCCAGAATGCCCAGATCCGATGGAGCCTGCGACAGCTTTGGTTTCTCGACGGCTCCGGTCAGACGGTAGACCTTTTCTTTCATCCGGTCGACGCGTGCAATGCCGTAAGAAGACACTTCGCTGGGCGTCACCCTCTCCACCAGCATGCCCCACTCATCGCCGTTCTGGCAGGAATCGATCAGATACTGCGAAGCCGGAATTTCATCGGCGATGAGGACGTCCGGAAGGATCACGAGAAACGGTTCGTCTCCGATTTCCTTACGTGCACACCAAACCGCATGACCCAATCCCAAGGGCTCCTTCTGGTAGACAACGCGAAAGTTCGCCATCGATTCGATGGATTCGATAACGGCCATTTCCTCTTTCTTTCCTTTTCTTTCCAAAAAGATCTGCAGGTCCTTGTCCCGTTTAAAATAGTCGATAATTCCGTTTTTGGAGGGATGGCAGACCAGGATGATTTCCTCGACGCCAGAGCGCACGGCCTCTTCCACGACGTAGTGGATCGCCGGCTTGTTGCCGATCGGCAGCAGCTCCTTGGGAACGACCTTGGTGATGGGGAGGAAGCGGGTCCCGTAGCCTGCAGCGGGAATTACGGCTTTCTTGATGGATTTCAAGTGCATAGCCCCCTTGGTATGGGTCTCACCTTAATGTCTTTTTAGGGGGTCGGGCAAGCTCTTTATCGAGCGCTCCTCGCCCAAGAAAGCAGAAAGCCCTCTGAACCATGCGGTACAGAGGGCTTTTTCTGCGTATTCTATCGAATACGGTTTTTACTCTTCGTTCGTTCTCCGGCGCGCGAGGCGAAGGAGAGCGAGAGGCAGCATCAGGGCCGCAAACGGGAGGGCGTCCTTGGCGCTTCCGGAACCGCCGTCCATGCGGCAACCGCAGCCGCCGTTGTTCGCGATCGTCGCCATATTCGGGTCGCAGACGTCGCCCACGCCGTCCTCGTTCGAATCCAACTGGTCGGTGTTCGCGATGAACGGGCAGTTGTCCGCGTCGTCCTTCGCTCCGTCGCCGTCCATGTCTCCGTCGCAGGCGTCGCCGCGGCCGTTGCCGTCGGAATCGGCTTGGTCCTCGTTCTTCACGATCGGGCAGTTGTCGCCCGTGCCGCCGGGACCGGCGTTGCAGATCTCGCCGGCGTCGTCGGAGACGGTGGCCGGTCCGTCGCAGATGCCGTCGGCATCGACGTCGGGGTTCAGCGGGCCTTCGCCGTTCTGATAGGTCGGACCGCTCACTTCGTCGCTGTCGGAGAGGCCGTCGCCGTCCGTATCCGACTTGGTCGGATCGGTATGGAAGACGTTCTCTTCCAGGTCGTCCGGCAGGAGGTCGCCGTCGCCGTCCACGCTGGAGCTGATCTCGCAAGCGTCGCCGACGCCGTTGTGGTTATCGTCCTTCTGGTCCGCGTTCGGAGTGGCCGGGCAGTTGTCGCCCTGGCCCTGCGGATTCGGCGTGCAGGGATTGTTGGTGACCGGGTCGGTGGCCGACTCGGCGCCGTTGCAGATGCCGTCGTCGTCGAAGTCCGGATCGATGACCGTGGTCGCGCCGCCGCACAGGTTCTTCGTGTTGTCCAAGGGGAAGCAATCCACGCCGTCGTTGGCGCCGTCGCCGTCCGTGTCCGCGACGTTCGGGTCCGTGCCGATGCTCTCCTCGAGCGTCGCCGTCAGGCCATCGCCGTCGGCGTCCGTCTCGGACGGATTAACGGGTTCCGCAGCGCACTGGCCCAGGCTATTCTTCACCACGCCGTTCAAGAGCGGGCAGGGATCGTTAGGCGTGGTGCAGACGCCGGTTACGACCGTCGGGCCGTCGCAGACGCCGTCGTTGTCGGCGTCGGGATCGTACGGATCCGGATCGGAGCCGTTCTTCAAGCCGTCGCCGTCGATGTCCTCGTCGCAGCGGTTGCCGCGACCGTCGTTATCCATGTCGTCGACTTCGCTGCAGCTCACTCCGGAACCGACTCCCGCGCCGGCGCAGACGTTATCGGTCTGGTCGGAGAAACAGGCTTCCAGGTTCGTGGAGTCGCAGGTGTTGCCGGTCGAGTCCTTGTCGCACAGGTCGTCGGCGTTCGTGGTGCCGTCGCCGTCGCTGTCGTCCGGATCCGTGCAAGCGGGATTCGTGGCGCAATCGGTGTCTTCGCAGTCCTTCTTGCCGTCGCCGTCGTTGTCGACGTTGTCGTCGCAGTCTTCCGTTCCCGAGCAGTGGGCGGTGTCGTCGGCGCAATCGGTGTCTTCACAGTCGGTCTTGCCGTCGCCGTCGTCGTCGATGCCGTTGTTGCAGTTCTCTTCCGTGTCCGGGCAAAGGGACGGATTCGTGTTGCAGTCCGTGTCCTCGCAGTCGGTCTTGCCGTCGCCGTCGTTGTCGGCGCCGTCGTCGCAGTCCGTCTCCGGAACCTGCGGGGTGCAGTTCGGATCGTTCGAGGCGCAGATGGTGACGTTATGGATCCAGGCGTACGGATTCTCGGTGTCTTCAATAGGAACGGGTTGCCCGCCGCCCGTACAAATGGCGTGCGTCGGGTCCTTCACGATCAACTTGAAGTTGATGAAGTCCATCTTGGCGCCTTGGTAGACCTTGATGGGGCAAAGGCCGCCGTTGGGGGCGTAGCCGGAGGCGTCGAGCACGACGTTCGTGTTGCTCATCTGAGGGCAACCGGCCTCCGGGGTCGAGCCGGTGGCTACGCACTTCCGAATGGCCAGACCATAAGTGTGACCGGACGGAGGGGCCTGGGTGATCGTCAATCCGTTGGGAATGTCGATCTTGCCGGGGGCGAAGAAACGCACGGCGGCCGTGCAAGCACGGTCGGTTTCGTCGTCCGCATTGTAGAGCTCGATGGCTTTTTCGAGGGCGGAGGTGCTTCCATTGAAGATATCGCAATAGATATCGCCCCAGGCCGCATGCGCCGGCTTGGAGATGAAGGCGCAAGCCGCCAGCACCAGGAAAGTAACGATGGATAGAGTCTTCTTCATAAAACAGCCCCCAATCCTTTCTCATGCCTTATCGACCCGAAAGGCCAAAAGTTGCGTGACAAAACCACGGAAAACAAACGGGGACTGCCTTGTGGGCAGCCCCCGTTCTTACCATTATCCTATAATAATACCGGCTAGTTAGAGCCGATTTCGGATTGCCGACGCAACCGCCTCAAGAAGACCAACGGCAGGCCGAGAAGTAGGAATCCGACCGCATCCGAGTTGGACGATTGTCCATCCATCCGGCAACCGCATCCGGCCCCGCCGCCGCCCTTGGTGAAGGCGAAGTTCGGGTCGCAGACGTCGCCGATGCCGTTGGAGTCGACGTCGTCCTGCTTCGGGTTCGGCTGGAACGAGCAGTTGTCCGTGTCGTCCGGCACGCCGTCCCCGTCCATGTCGCCTTCGCAGACGTCGCCGACGCCGTTGCCGTCGCTGTCCGCCTGGATCTCGTCGGCATCGATACCCGAGGTATTCGGCCCGTTGGAAACCAAGCGGCAGTTGTCGCCGTGTCCGTCCACCGGCTGGCAGATGATGCCGCCGGCTCCGTCGGTGACCGTGTTCGCTCCGTCGCAAACGCCGTCGTCGTCGCAATCCGGGTCCGTCGGGCCGCAGGCGGGATAGAACGGGCTCTGGACTTCCTCGCCGTCGTTCAAGCCGTCCCCGTCCGTGTCCGGGTTGTTCGGATCCGTGCCGAAGACCGGTTCTTCCAGATCGTCGGGCAGGCCGTCGCCGTCGCTGTCGTCGCCGACCGAGCCGCTGCCGCCGATCTGGCAGGCGTCTCCGACGCCGTTTTCGTCGCGGTCCGCCTGGTCGGTGTTGGCGATCACCGGGCAGTTGTCGGACGTATCGAGCACGGTGTCTCCGTCATCGTCGTCGTCGCAGGGATTGCCCAGGCCGTCGCCGTCCGTATCCGTCAGGTCGTGGCTGGAGAGCGCGGGACAGTTGTCGACGCTGTCGACGATGCCGTCGCCGTCGCTGTCACCCGGCACGATCACGCCCGGGGCCAGCACGATGCCCTTGGAACAGATGCCGCCGCCGCCGGTGACTTCCAGGTTGTAGAGTTTGGCCGAGGCCGGGGTCACGTGGACCGCGGCGGCCGAGTTCAAGTCCGTCGACAGGGGCGTCGCCGTACCCTCTTCCGTCAATTCGGCACTCGTGCCGTCCGATGACGTCCAGGTCAGATCGTAACCGTCAGTCGCGGAGACCGCATTCAAGGCGCAGGTCGGGGCCGTGGGGACCGGGGATCCGTCGACCAAGGTGATGGCGTCGCCGCAATGTCCGCCGGCTCCGTCCACCGACAAGGTGTAGGTCTTGGGGGTGACGCCCGGAACCACGTTCAAGGCCGTCGCCTGGTTCAAGTCCGTCGACAAGGTCGTCGTTCCATCACTTAAACTGGCCGTCGTTCCGTTCGTGGAGGTCCAGGTCAGGTCGAAGCCGGTGACCGCCGCAACCGCGACCAAGTCGCAGGTCGGGGCCGTAGGAACGGAGCCCGGGGTGTCGTTCGTGTCGCAAGCGGCGTCGATGCCGTCGCCGTCGGCGTCCGTGCCGGACTTGGTCTGAGGCGTGCCGTCCACCTGGCTGATGCACTTCGTAGTCGGGCAACCGCCGTTGGCGGCCGGTCCGGATTCGGTCGGACAGAGGTCGACGTCGTCGTCGAGACCGTCGCAGTCGCCGTCATCCGCGCACACTCCGGTCGTCAGGGAGATGGTGCTGGAGCACAGGCCGCCGGCTCCGGTGACTTCCAAGGTGTAGTGCTTCGTGCCTGCGGGGGTCACATGGACCGCCGCGGCGGAGTTCAAGTCCGTCGAAAGAGGCGTCACATTGCCCTCTTCGGTCAGTTCCGCCGCCGAACCGTTGGCGGAGGTCCAGGTCAGGTCGTAGCCGTCGCCGGCCGCGGTCGAGCTGAGATTACAGTCCAAGGCCGGAGGAACCGGGTCGCCCGGCGTCAGGAGAACGGCGCGGACGCACTGGGTGCCGCCGGCTCCGTCGACCGTCAAGGTGTAGGTCGTCGGAGAGACCGGAACGACGTTCAAGGCCACCGGATGATTCAGGTCGTTCGAGAGCGTGGACATACCGTCGCTCAAGGCGGCCGTCGTTCCGTTGGTCGAAGTCCAGGTCAGGTCGAAGCCCGCCACCGCCACCGCCGCAGTCAAGTCGCAGTCCGGGGCCGTCGGGTTGACGGGACCGCAGGCGGGATCGGCCGCGCAATCCGTATCGTCGCAATCCGACTGGCCGTCGCCGTCGTTGTCGACGCCGTCGTTGCAGTTCGTTTCCGGAGCTCCCGTGCAAGCGGGATTCGCGGCGCAATCGGTGTCGAGGCAGTCGACCGTCGTGTCGCTGTCGTTATCCACGCCGTCCGTGCAGTTCGCTTCCGGAATCGAGGTACAGGCCGGGGTCGCGATACAGTCGGTATCGTCGCAATCGGTCTTCGTGTCGCCGTCGTTGTCCACGCCGTCGTTGCAGTTGGCCTCCGGGATCGAAGTGCAGGCCGTGGTCGCGATACAATCGGTGTCGTCGCAGTCGACCTTCGTGTCGCCGTCGTTGTCCACGCCGTCGTTGCAATTGGACTCGGGAGTCGGCGCACAGGCCGGGTTCGAGGCGCAATCGGAGTCGTCGCAATCGGTCTCGCCGTCATGGTCGTCGTCGTTGCCGTCGTTGCAGTTGGTTTCCGTGGAAGGACAAAGCGAAGGATTGGCCGAGCAGTCGGTGTCTTCGCAGTCGACCTTTCCGTCGTGGTCGTTGTCTTCGCCGTCGTCGCAGTTCGTCTCCGGCGTCGGATTGCCGTCGGCCCCGACGATGGTGACGTTATGAATCCACGCAAAGGGGTTGGTCTGGTCTTCGACGGCGATGGGTACGCCCGCGCCCGTGCAGATCGCCTTTTCCGGGTTTTTGACCTTCAACTTGAAGTTGATGAAATCCATCTTGGCCCCGCTGAAGACCTTGATGGGGCAGTCGCCGTTGTCCTGGGTGTAACCGGTGGCATCGATCACGACGTCCGTGTTGCTCATCGAAGGACAGCCGGATTCGGCGTTCCCGCCGGTGGAGACGCACTTCCGGATGGCCAGACCGAAGCTGTGACCGGACGGAGGGGCCTGGGTGATGCTCAAACCGTTCGGAAGATTGATGGTGCCGGGAGCGAAGATACGAACGGCGACTTCGCAGGCGCGGTCGGACTCGTCGCTCTCGTTGTAAAGGGAGATCGCCTTCTCCAGCGCGCTGCCGCTGCTGTTGAAGATGTCGCAATAGATATCGCCCCAAGCCGCTTCCGCCTTGGAGACGAACCCGGAGGCCGCCAACATCAGGACCGCCACCAGACAGCCTCGGACCACCCGTTTCAAAGACACCATAAGACCTCCCGTAAGACGGAGAGCCCCCGGCCCTCTGTCGGCGTGCTTATCGCGGTCGGCCTATAAAAGTTGCGGAATACTTGGAAAATGGGGGCCTTGGCGGCGTCTACCTCTCTATATGCCCGGGAGAATCGGGCTTTTCCCTTTTGACGCGCCGCAGGGCGAGAAGTCCGAGAGGGGTCAGAAGCAGGAAAACCTGGAAAATGTCTTCCGAGGTCGTCGCGGAACCCGTGCCGTCGATGCGGCAACCGCAACCCATGGCCGCCGCTGCAGCTCCTCCGGTGTCTCCGGCAGTGGTGCCTGCCGTGTCGCCGCCCGTGGTGCCGGGACTCGGCGAGCCGCTGAAGTCGGGATCCTGCTCGTCCGGAATGCCGTCGCCATCCTCGTCATTGGGAACTTCGATGGCCTCGCAAGCATCTCCGACGCCGTCGCCGTCCGCGTCCCCCTGATCCGGATTGGAAGCGGTCGGGCAGTTGTCATGATCGTTCGTCGCGCCGTCGCCGTCCGTATCGGCTCCCGGGTCTTCCAAATCGCAGGCGTCGCCCACGCCGTCGGCGTCGTTGTCGCTCTGTTCGGGGTTGGCCACCGTAGGGCAATTGTCGGTGGCGTCGGGAATTCCGTCGGCGTCGCCGTCCGGCACGGGTCCTTCGACGGTGACGGTCACCTCGTCATGGCATTGGCCGCCGGCGCCGGAAGCATCCAGGGTATACGTGGTCGTTTGCGCCGGCTGAACGTCCAGCGGAGAGGCGGAATTCAAATCCGTGGAAAGGGCCGAGACGCCGTCCGAGACGGAGGCCGTCTCTGCGTGCGTCGTCGTCCAAGACAGCCGCGCGCCGGTTTCCGTAGTCTCGGCGGTGATGCCGCACGTCGGCGGCGCCGTCACCACGGGGTTCACCGTCACCTCGTCATGACAGGTTCCGCCGAGGCCCGTCGCCTCGAGCTGGTAGGTCGTCTCCTCCTGGGGCGTGACCGGCTGCGGAGACGAAGGGTTCGGGTCGTTGGAGATCACCTGAGTTCCGTCGGAAACGGTGACGGTCACGGCGTCCGTCGTCGTCCACGAAAGATCGAAGCCGGATTCGGTTTGGGCGGCCGTGATATCGCAGGTCGGTTTCGGAGTCACGGTTTCGGGCTTCACCGTCACCGTATCGGAGCAATCGCCTCCCGCTCCGGAAGCCGTCAGCGTGTAGACGGTTTCGACCTCCGGATGAACGGACACGCTGCCGGAAAGTTCGGCGGAAAGTTCCTGATCGGCCTGTTTGAGGGACGCTTGCGTTGCGTGCTCCGTCGTCCATTGGAGGAGGAAGCTTCCGTCCTCCTGTTTCGCGGAGGTCAGGTCGCAGACGGGCTTTTCCGTGGGCGTCGAGCCGTCGGTCCCGACGATTGTCACGCCGTGGATCCAGGCGAAGTTGCTGGTCTTGTCTTCGGAGGCGATCGGCTGTCCCGCGCCGGTGCAGATGGCCTTGGCCGGATTCTTGACGATGAGTTTGAACTTGATGAAGTCCATCTTCGCGCCGTCGAAGACCTTAATGGGGCAGTCTCCGTTATCCGGAGCGTAACCCGAGGCGTCGATCACCACATCCGTATCGGACATGGTGGGGCAGTTCTCTTCGCGCTCGAAGGAAGTATTGACGCATTTCCGGATGGCAAGACCGTAAGTGTGCCCGGAGGCGGGCGTCTGCGTGATCGTCAGCCCTTCCGAGAGCGTGATCTTTCCGGGGGCGAAGACGCGCACGGCAATGAGACAGGCCCGGTTCACTTCGCTGCCTTCGTTGTAGAGCGAGACCGCCTTGGTCAGCGCCGAGCCGCTTTGATTGAAGATATCGCAATAAATGTCGCCCCATGCCGCTTGAGCCTTAGAAGAGAAACAGAACGCCATCCAAAGGAACAAAGCGGCTACGGTGAGTTTCTTCATAAATCCTTCCATTTCTTGCGAGCTTTATCGCCTGCCCACGGTGCAGGTTTCGTGACGGCTTCGTGAACGATTCAACGAAAAAGGGCCGCTATTTTCATAGCGGCCCTTTTAACAAGATCAACATTGAGAGGAGGTAACTATACCCTCTTCCTCCGAGTCCGGAGGATTCCGAACAGCGCCGTCGGCAATCCCGTGGTCAGGAGGATCGTCATCGCGTTCTGCGCGCTCGGGCCCACGGCCTCGGGAGCGATCAAGGAGCATCCGCCCTCCCCGCCGCCCTTGAAGAAGGCCAGGCTCAAGTCGCAGATGTCGCCAATGTCGTTCTTATTGACGTCGGTCTGATCCGCGTTCGGGTTGAACGGACAGTTGTCCAGCTGGTCGGGCACGCCGTCGCCGTCGAAATCGCCTTGGCAGGCGTCTCCGATGCCGTTGCCGTCGGTGTCTTCCTGGATCTCTTCGGTCAGGATGCCGGGGGTCGCCGGTCCGTTCGAGACGAGCACGCAGTTGTCGCCGTGTCCGTTGAACGGCGTGCAGACCACGCCGGAGCCGTTGCTGACCGTCGCCGGTCCGTCGCAGATGCCGTCGTTGTCGCAATCCGGGTCCAGGGGACCGCAGACCGGGTAGAACGGGCTCTGGACTTCCTGGCCGTCGTTCAGGCCGTCGCCGTCGGTATCCGGATTGTTCGGATCCGTGCCGAAGTTGTCCTCTTCGTCATTCGGGATGCCGTCGTGATCGGTGTCG
Organism: bacterium; assembly: GCA_036274695.1. Lineage (GTDB taxonomy): Bacteria > UBA10199 > UBA10199 > JACPAL01 > DASUFF01. The sequence continues at coordinate 25,389 of DASUFF010000165.1, forward strand.
TCCACCGACTCGTCGTGCACGCCGTCGCAGGCGTCGCCGACGCCGTCATGGTCATCGTCGTCTTCCTGGCCGGGGTTCGGAGCGAACGGGCAGTTGTCGTCCTCGTTGGGCACGCCGTCGCCGTCGATATCCGGATTCTCGAACTCGCAGGAAGCTCCCACGTTATGGGCCGGATCGAGAGGCGCGCAGTCCGCCCCGTCGCCCAGTCCGTCGTCGTCGGTGTCGGGATCGTTCGGATCCGTGCCGATCGTTCCTTCCAGATCGGAACAGACGCCGTCGCCGTCCTGATCCTGGCAGTCGTCGCAAGCGTCGCCCAGGGCGTCGCCGTCGACGTTTTCCTGGCCGGGATTAGGAACGAGCGGGCAGTTGTCCGCGGCGTCGTTGTCTCCGTCGCCGTCGTCGTCGTTGTCGCAGGGGTTGCCCTGGCCGTCGCCGTCCGTGTCGGTCAAGTCATGGCTGTTGACGCCGGGGCAGTTGTCGGCGGCGTCGGGGATGCCGTCGCCGTCCGTATCCACCACCGCGGTCGTACCGTCGCAAGCGTCGCCCAACCCGTCGGCATCGATGTCTTCCTGGCCGGGGTTCGGGACGAATTCGCAGTTGTCGGTGGCATCGGGCACGCCGTCGCCGTCGGCGTCGTCGTCGCAGACGTCGCCCAAGCCGTCGTGATCGACGTCGTTCAGGTCGGTCGAAGGAACGGTGTCGCAGTTGTCGACGGAATCGATGATGCCGTCGCCGTCTTGGTCGCCGGGGACCTGGCAGGCGTCGCCGATTCCGTCGGAATCGGCATCTTCCTGGCCGGGATTCGCGATCAGCGGGCAGTTGTCGGCCGTGTCGTTGTCGCCGTCGCCGTCGTCGTCCAGATCACAGGGGTTGCCCTGGCCGTCGCCGTCGGTGTCGGAGAGGTCCAACGAGGGCGTGGAATCGCAGTTATCCACCGTGTCGCTGATGCCGTCGCCGTCGGTGTCGGTGAAGGTGCCTTCGTCGCAGGCGTCGCCCAGGCCGTCCACGTCGGTGTCGACCTGAGTGGGATTGGCCACGAGCGCGCAGTTGTCGGAGCCGTCGGTGACGCCGTCGCCGTCGTCGTCCGTGTCGCAGGCGTTGCCCTGGCCGTCGCCGTCCGTATCGGACAGGTCGAGGGAAGGCGTCGTGTCGCAGTTGTCCACGGTGTCCAGGATGCCGTCGCCGTCGGTGTCACCGGGGTTGTCGCAGGCGTCGCCGAGTCCGTCGATGTCCGCATCGGCCTGCGAGACGTTCGAGACGAGCACGCAGTTGTCGACGCCGTTGAGGACCCCGTCGCCGTCCATGTCCGGATCGCACGGGTTGCCCAGGCCGTCGCCGTCGGTGTCATGCAGGTCGGTCGAGGGCACCAGCGGGCAGTTGTCGATGGAGTTGTCGATGCCGTCGCCGTCCGTATCGTTGTTGACCGGCGGGTTGGTATCGCACACGTCGCCGACGCCGTCGCCGTCCGCATCCGCCTGTGAGGGGTTGGCCACCAGGTCGCAGTTGTCGGTCGTATCGGGAATGGCGTCGTTATCGTCGTCCAAGTCGCAGGGATTGCCCTGGCCGTCGTGATCGGTGTCGGTGAGGTCTAGGCTCGGAAGCGCCGGACAGTTGTCGACGGAATCGAGGATGCCGTCGCCGTCGGTGTCGTTCGGCGTGTCGCAGGCGTCGCCGACGCCGTCGGTGTCGCTGTCGGCCTGGGAGACGTTAGCGACCAGGTCGCAATTGTCCGGGCCGTCGAGGATGCCGTCGCCGTCGTCGTCGTCGTCGCAAGGATCGCCGAAGCCGTCGCCGTCCGTATCGGTCTGGTTCAAGGAAGGAACCGTGTCGCAGTTGTCGGCGTAGTCGAGCACGCCGTCGCCGTCGACATCGGTAACAACGGCCGTGGGATCGCAGGCGTCGCCCAGGCCGTCGCCGTCCGCGTCTTCCTGGGTCAGGTTCGGAACGAAGTCGCAGTTGTCGCTCGCGTTCGGGACGGTGTCGCCGTCGATGTCGTCGTCGCAGGGATTGCCCAAACCGTCGCCGTCGGAATCCGTCAGGTCCATGCTCGGCACGGAATCGCAGTTATCCACCGTGTCCAAGATGCCGTCGCCGTCGCTGTCGCCCGGAGTGTCGCAGGCGTTGCCCAAACCGTCGCCGTCGGTATCCGTCTGCGCGAGGTTGGGAACGAGGACGCAGTTGTCCGTCGCGTTCGGGACGGTGTCGCCGTCCATGTCGTCGTCGCAGGGATTGCCCAAACCGTCGCCGTCCGTGTCCGTCAGGTCGGTGGACGCAAGGGCGTCGCAGTTATCGATGGAGTCGATGATGCCGTCGCCGTCCGAATCGGTCGGAGGCAGGATACCGGTGTCGCAGACGTCGCCGATGCCGTCGCCGTCCGTATCCTGCTGGCCGGGGTTGGCATCCAGAGGGCAGTTGTCGGTGGGATCTCCCACGGTGTCGTTGTCGTCGTCGCCGTCGCAGATATTGCCCTGGCCGTCATGATCGGTGTCGGTCAGATCGAGACCCGGCGTGCTCGGGCAATTGTCGACGGAATCCAGGATGCCGTCGCCGTCCGTGTCCGTGCCGGGACCGTCGCAAGCATCGCCGATACCGTCGATGTCCGCGTCTTCCTGGCCGGGATTCGCGATCAAGTCGCAGTTATCCGGGCCGTCCAAGACGCCGTCGCCGTCGTCGTCCGTATCGCAGGGGTTGCCTTCGCCGTCGCCGTCCGTATCGGCCAGATCGGTCGAAGGAACGAGCGGGCAGTTGTCGACGGAATCGAGGATGCCGTCGCCGTCGGTGTCGCCGACGACGTCGCACGCGTCGCCGATGCCGTCGCCGTCCGTGTCCGTCTGGGCGGGATTCGCGTCCAGATCGCAGTTGTCCGGACCATTCAAGACGCCGTCGCCGTCGATGTCGTCATCGCAGGGATTGCCCAAACCGTCGCCGTCCGTGTCGGTCAGATCGAGGGAAGGAGTCGTATCGCAGTTGTCGACGGAATCGATGATGCCGTCGCCGTCCGCGTCCGTCGCGCCCGGGGGGATGTCGCAGGCGTCGCCGACGCCGTCGCCGTCCGTGTCGGTCTGGGCGGGGTTCGCCACGAAGTCGCAGTTATCCGGGCCGTCCAAGACGCCGTCGTTGTCGTCGTCCGGGTCGCACGCGTCGCCCTGGGCGTCCGCGTCATGATTGGCCTGATCGGTGTTCGGGACCGCCGGGCAGTTGTCGATGGGGTCATTGACCCCGTCGCCGTCCGTGTCCGTGCCGGAGCCGGTGTCGCAAGCGTCGCCGATGCCGTCGCCGTCCGCATCTTCTTGGCCGGGGTTCGCCACGATGTCGCAGTTATCCGGACCGTCCAACACGCCGTCGTTGTCGTCGTCCGTGTCGCAGGCGTCGCCTTGCGCGTCCACGTCGTGATTGGCCTGGTCGACGTTGGCGGCCAAGGGGCAATTGTCGGCGGGATCGTTCACGCCGTCGTTGTCATCGTCGTTGTCGCAGGCATCGCCTTGGGCGTCGCCGTCGTTATTTTGCTGGCCGGTGTTCGCATCCAAAGGACAATTGTCGGAGACGTCCAGAACCGTGTCGTTGTCGTCGTCGTTGTCGCAGGCGTCGCCTTCGGAGTCGCCGTCGTGGTTGGCCTGGTCGGGGTTCGAGACGAGCGGGCAGTTGTCCGAGCCGTCGACGTCGCCGTCGGCGTCGTCGTCGTTGTCGCAGACATCGTCGAGGTTATCGCCGTCCGTATCGACGCCGCTCTCGGTCTGAACCGAGCCGTCGGCCTGGCTGATGCACTTGGTGTCCGGGCAGCCGCCGTTGGAGACCGGACCGGCCTCGTCGGGGCAAAGGTCGTTGTCGTTGATGATGCCGTCGTCGTCGCGGTCGTTGTCGCCCGGGGTCGTCGCCTGCTCAATGGTGACGTTATGGATCCAGGCGAAGTTGTTGGTCTGATCTTCCAGAGGAATCGCGGCTCCCCCGCCGGTGCAGATGGCCTTGTCGGGGTTGCGGACGATCAGCTTGAAGTTGATGAAGTCGACCTTGGCGCCGTCATACACCTTGATGGGACAGTCCCCCCCATCGGACGTGTAACCGGAGGCATCCAACACCACGTCGGTGTTGTTCAGACTGGGACAACCGGCCTCGGCGTTGGGGCCCGTAGACACGCAGCGGCGGAACGCGAGTCCGAAGCTGTGCCCGGAGGGCGGGGCCTGGGTGATCTTGATTTCGCTGGTGATGGGGATCGTCTGCGCCTGCATGAAGCGGACCGCGATCTTGCACTGGCGATCGGACTCGTCATCCGCATTGTACAGGGACACCGCCTTCGTCAGGCCGCTGGCGCTTCCGTTGAAGATATCGCAGTAGATATCTCCCCAGGCGGCTTCAGCCCGTCCGGAAGCCGCGAAGGACGCGCTCACGACGGCCAGCATCAGTAGGGTCTTGCCGACCTTTCCGAACACGGCGTTGTTGGCGAAATTTTTGATGAAATTCATAGGTCCTCCGGACGGCGAGTGACGGTCCCCCGCCGCTGCGAGGTTCTTCGCGACGCAAGAAGTTAAGTTGCGTGATTTCTGGCAAAGTCTCTTGTTTTTTGGCGGGAGAATTTCCTCAAGGGTTTCAGGACAGTTCGCGACATCGTTTCGTTTCCTACCTTTATATTTCCTTAGAGGGAATTTTGGGCGCCCGCAAAGCCGCGCCGGACGCGGTTCTAATTCCAGATATTTCTAATAAAGGACGCAACCTTTGAAACCCCTCCGCGATAATTGCATCAGTCAGTCGTGAGTCGCATTTGCAGCAGCCGGGCAACGTAGGGGACGCCCGGCTTTAACGTCACGAAGATAATTTTAAGAGGAGGTTCGTCATGAGCATCACCATCAGCGTCGGAGCCAGCGGAGCGGCGACCGGCAGAACGGATCAAACGATCCCCGGCGACGGCGAAATCGATAACCGCGCGGAAGCGGAAGCGGCTTTGACGTTCCTCCCGGAAAACAGCACCAACACCGTCAAGGTGGGGGGCCGCGAATACACCCGCGCGCAGCTGATCGAAATTCGCGACCGGAATCCGGATGCGGCCGCAGCTCCCGCGAACAACGACAGCGCGCTCGGTGATGGCATCAGTCACGGCGTCGGAATCGACGGCTACGGCGCCGGCGGCTTCGGAGACTTCGGACACAACGGCGGCGGCGCCCGCTTGACCTATACGCTGGGCATCCCCGTCCTCAACAACAACGGCCATCGCCTCTGGATCGACCCGAGCCTCGGCGTCGACGTCGGTCACATGAATCGCGACTACGAAACGCCTGGCGGCGAAGGCGCCAACTCGGCTTTCACCCGCTATGGCGGACGCGGCGGCGTGGCCCTGCGCTATTCCCCGTCGTTCTGGGCCAACCGCCTCTGGGCTTCCTTGGGCCTCGGTTTGGGCGTCCACGGATTCTCGACGGCCGACAGCACCGCGGTTTCCACCCCCGGCAACTGCACGCCCGGCGACTTCGGCCGCGGCGAGTGCGAACCCGGCGCCGGACCACGCACCGGCAACGCCGGCACGACGGGCCTTCTGAATCCCCGCGTCGGCAGCTCGCGCGGCACATCGGGCATCGGCCTGACCTTCGACGTTCCCTTGACCATCGGTGTCGACGTCCTTCGCGGCGATTGGGGCTCCGGATCGATCTTCGGATTCGTCGGTCCTCAATACACGTCCCTGTTCCCCTCCGACGGAGACGGCGCCGGCTACTGGAGCGTCTTCGGCGGCGGCGGCTTCCAGCTCCGCTTCGGCGGCAGCGCGGCCGCGAGACCGCGCACGGAAGCGCCGGCCGGACCGACGGTCGAGCGCGGCAATCTGCGCGAACAGCCTGCGGCCAACGAGGCCTGGGCCTTGGATCCGATCCTGCGCGCGAACCTGCCGGAAGGTGCCAACGTCACCGGCGTCTCCTTCGACGGAACGGCCTTGAGCGGTCCTCCGTATAGCGTCCCGGCCGGCCGCATGACGCCGGGCAACCACACCCTGCGCATCACCTACCGGATGCCGGGCGAGACGACCGACCGGATCAAGGAGCTCACGATCACGGTGGCGCCGGTGCAGGTTCCGCCCAACGGCGGCGGCGTGGTGGGCATCGAGCACAACGAGGTCATCGAGAGGCCGCGACCGTAACAAGGAAGAAACTTAACTTAGGCTACTTTTAGGAGGCTATCATGGGCATCAGCGTTATTCTTCGTCCCCAGGGCGCAACTACGGGAGGCGAAGTCCGGGAGATCGCCGGAGACGGAACGATCGACAACCGAGCAGAGGCCGAGGCCGCGCTGGCGCTCATCGGCTCTTCCAACAACGTCGTCGTCATCGGCGGCGAGGTCTTCGACGCCACGCGCCTGGCGCGCATCCGCGACGGAGCCAACTCGGCGCCTCAAGCGGTCACCGGCGGCGGGGGCAACCCGCTCCGCGTCGGAACGGCCCGCACCTCCGAGGACATCCCGGCAGGTTCGCGTCTCTATATCTTCATCGACGGCAACCCCTCGGGCGACGGCATCACCTTGACCGCCGACCGCGCGATCCCGCTGACGATCCCGGCCTCCACCCCCGACGGACGCCATGAGATCCAGTACCGCATCTCGCGCCCCGGAATGCCGGAGCTGCGCTACACGCGCATCACGGAGATCCGCCCGGGTACCCGCATCGGCACGCCGGCTCCGGCGCTGGACGCCGCTTCCTATGCGAACAGCGGCGCCGCCTCCAGGAGCACGCTCCCGAAGGCGATCGTCAACATCACCGGAACCACGCCGGTGACCGCCACGGTCCGCGTGAATAACCATGAATACACCACGCAGTTGAATCCCGGCCGCAACGAAGTCCTTCTCCGGAATCCCGGCCTGAAGTTCGGGAACAACCTGGCTGGCGCGACCGCCGGCACCTACCCGGTGACGATCAGCATCCCGGGCGAGCAACCGATCTCGTTGTCCCTGACGATCACCGGCGGTCGCGGCGGAACTCGGCGTCCTGCAGCCAACAGACCCGCGCGCCCGCTTCCGTAGTCTTGGTAGGCGATCGTGTGATTCAAGCGCGACTGAGAAACATGGAGAGTATTTATGACCGAATGTCGTGACGTACCTGCCGGATTGGACCGCAACTGGCAGAACATCAGCGAAATGTATGTGGCTTTGGGAGTCCGACGCGCCGGCGACGCCGGAACGGCCTTGGCGCCGCCCTCGACCTATGCGGAATCGCAGACCCTGACCTACATGGTGGGGCCGTCGGGAGCGCCGCGAAGGTCCATCGATATCTCCCTCTTCAACGATGCCGACGCCCGCGCCTGCTTCTTCCGTTGGGCCGGATACGATGAGACCTCGATCAACGCCCGCGTCACGGCGCTCCGCAACGAGCATCCGGACGATCAGGCGGCCGCCGATCAGGCCGTGGCGACCTACCTCGCCACCCTGCCGGCCCTGCAGCAGCAGATTTACCGGGTCGTGGGAATGATCAGCATCTTCCAGCAGGATTACCGCCGCGAGGGCGGGAGGAACGTCGGCGGAGGCAACCGGGCCAATCCCGATTCGCCCGAGGCCGCGAATCCCAACATCATCACCGACTACGAGATCCAGCAATACGCCGCCGAGGCCCTGGAAGGCGGGGACGAAAACCCCGAATACGTGGCGACCGGCGGACGCATCCTGAACGGCATCCACGCGATCATGGGCCTCATGCACTACGTCACGACGCCGGCCCCTGTGGCGCCTCCTCCGGTCGACGCCGGCACGGGCCCGCGCGTGGTGGCAGTGACGCCGGCCGACGCCGGCACCAACGCGCCCGCGGTCAACAACAACAACCAGGGCGGATCCGATTGGCATCTGCCTTCGTGGCTGGCCCCCGTCTTGGGCGGCCTGGGCCTCGGAACCGTCGCGACTTACCTCATCATGAGAAGCCGCCGCGGAACACCGCCGACCGGAGGCAACACGCCTCCCAACCGCAATAATCCTCCGCGCACGGACAACAATCCCCCGCGCCAGGACGGAGAAGGAACCCGCGCCGACCGCCGGTCCTCCAATCCGCCGCCGCCGCCCGCCGCGAGGGTCGCCGCCGCGAATCCGAACCCGAATCCTCCGCCCGCCGCCGATGACATATTCCTCGACGATATCGATCAGGCGCTGGCGGAAGCCAAGGGCTCCCAGAGCCCGGGCGTCGCCAGAGTCGCCGGCGGATCCCCGGCCGCTTTGGTCTCGCCGGAAAACGTCATCATCAAGGGCGCCACGGCCGAACCGGTCTCGGGCGTCACGGAAGACGTCATCCGTTCCCAAATCGTCCTTCAATACCGGGAATTCCTCTCGCAGGGCGCCCGCGAGGCCCTGCAGGACAACGGCACGCTCCCGACCGGCAACGAGCTGGTCAACAGCGACTTCGCGCGCGAGGTTCAGGAGATCACCGACCTCGTCGTCGCGGATTACCACAAGCGCATGACGACGGACGAAGGCCGCAGGGCCCTGGCCGATCTCTGGGAGAACCAGCGCAGCGAGCGCGGCTACATTGTGCGCCGCGGCGTGCCTTCGAACATGCTCCGGGAGGTCGCCGGCCGCTACATCGCGGAACATTCCAGCAACTCCGGATCCCCGTTCGCGGGAGGCGTCGGCGCCCAGCTGCGCACCGATGCGGAACGCCACGCGGGCGAGACCGAGTTCTTCGAACGCAGCATGCCGCGCGTCTTAAGAGCGATCGGCCGCTAACCTCGAAAAAGTCCGAGATTCTTAGGGAAAAGGCCTCTGTACCGCGCGGTGCAGGGGCCTTTTTTCATTTCTAACCGTGATCGGATTCCCGCCGCCCGCGTCTCATTCCTAGCTCGCCACAACGATCTCAGGTTTTCCCCGAAAAATTGCTGGAACGAGGTGCAAGCCCTTTGCGGGCGCGCCTCGCAACGAAATCAACGAGGAGGATCGTCATGAGCATTAACTTAACCGTCGGAGCCAACGGAGCCACCACCGGCAGAACGGATCAATCGATTCCCGGTGACGGAGACATCGATACCCGCGCGGAGGCGGAAGCGGCGTTGACGCTCCTCCCCGAGGGAAGCACCGACACGGTCATGGTGGGAGACCGCGAATATACCCGCGCGCAGCTGATCGAATTGCGCGACGGCTCGGCCCCCGAATCGAGCGAAACGCCGGAAACGGAAACTCCGCCGGCTTCCACGCGCACGGTCCCGGGCGACGGCCCCAGCCACGGCATCAGCCTGGACGGCTACGGCAGCTTCGGACTTTCTTCCTACGGACACAGCGGCGGCGGCGGACGTTTGGCCTACACCCTGGGTCTTCCCCTCGTGATGGGCGAGCATCGCCTCTTCGCCGACATCAGCGTCGCCGGCGACGTCGCTTCCCTGAGCACCGGTTATTTGACCCCGGGCGGCGAGTCCGCCAACTCCGGCTTCACGCGCTACGGCGGACGCATCGGAGCGGCCTTGCGCTACGCGCCTCCCATTTTGGATCACCGCCTCTGGGCGAGCTTGGGGTTGGGATTGGGCGTCGCCGGATTCTCCACCGCGGACAGCACGATGGTCTCTACCCCGGGTGATTGCGTTCCCGGCGACTTCGGCCGTCCGGATTGCGAACCGACGGCCGGCCCGCGCACGGGCAATGCCGGCACCACGGGTCTCCGCAATCCCCGCACCGGCGGCTCGCGCGGCACTTCGGGCTTCGGACTCACGGTCGACATCCCGCTGACCATCGGCGCGGACGTCGTGACCGGCAACTGGGGCTCGCTCTCCGTCTACGGTTTCGTCGCCCCGCAATTCACCGCCCTCGCTCCTTCGGACGGTGACGGCATCAGTGAATGGAACCTGCTCGCCGGCGGCGGCATCATCGCGCGCATCGGCGGCAGCGCCTCCGAAGTGCCGGCCGATACGGAAGCCGTCGACGACGGACACCCCGTCGACCACACCGAAACCGAACTCGCGGCCGGAACGGCCTTCGACCCGACGTCGATCGCCGGACTGCCCGCCAACGCCACGGTCACGCGCGTCGAAATGCGCGGCGCCGACGGCGAAATGGAATATTCCACCGACCACGCGCCGTGGAGCATCCCGGCCGAAGAGATGACGACGGGCGAACACGCCGTCCGCGTCTACTACACGCAGCCCGGCCAGCCCGGCGAAAGGTACCGCGAGATCCGCATCCGCGTCGGGGAAGTCACGCCCATCAACGTTCCGGAAGGCGGAACGGGAGAAGCCTACGGCCTGATCCTGACGATGCCGGCCCGCGCCGTGCGCCAGCCCGACGACATGGTCGAAGGCCACGCGGTGGCCCGCGCGATCCCTCTCGGAAGCATCCAGACCACCGCGGAGTTCCCCGAAGGCGCGATGTACACGGTTTACGTGGACGGCAATCCCGTCGGCGATCCGGCCGAGCTGCCGCGCGACCGTTCGACGGCGCTGACGCTGCCGGCCTCCACCGGCAATGGACCGCACCAGGTCGAAATCCGCGTCTCGCGCCCCGGCGCCCGCGAAATCCGCTACCCGGCCCGCGCGGTCGAGGTCGGACCCGGCACGGCCACGTTGAGCGCCGCGAGCGTCGCGGCCCCGGCGACCGGCACCACCTTCGTGAACGAACAGATCCGCGTCACCGTCACCAGCGACGTCGCGACGCGCGCCCGGATCTTCGTCGGAAGCCACTTTGAAGACGTGAACCTGGTCCCCGGCGCCAACACGATCACCCTCTCCGGAGCCCCGCGGACGTGGACGGACACAGGTGCCGCCACGCGGCTCGCCACGCTCGGCGTGCGCGTGCAACCGCTCGATGCGGGCGGCGCCCTGACGGGCGCGTCCGTGGAAGCGGGCTCCGTGCGGATCCGCAGGTCCGGCGGCACGCCTCCGCCTCCAAGCGGAACGATCCCCCGTCCGCCACGCAGGTAAACCGCAGTTAACGTCGGTTAAGCGATTTTTCTCGGAGGAACTATGGGTGTTTGCATCGACATAAGCCGGGACGATTTGAGCGGCTACGAAACGATCCCGCAAATGTACATCGGGCTGGGCATCCGGTCGGATGAGGTTACCGGACTCACGCTCAACTCCGCGGCCGGCACGGGCCCCATCGACATCAGCGTCTTCCAGGAAGCCGAGGCCATGCAGTGCTTCAACCAGCTGGTGGCGGGCAACGGGCCCCTGTCGCAGAACGTCAACGACGCCGTCGATTTGGTGGAGTACTTCCGCGCCCGTGGAAATTTAGACGGCGAAACCGGCGCGGATACCGTCACCGATGCGGAGATCGAGGCCTACGTCAACACCTACATCAATACGCTCCCCGAGCCCCGGCCGACGCTCGCCGCGGAAGTGGCCGGCGTGCGCAACACGCTGGTCCAGTTCGTCGCCTTGGTCCGCCATGTCAGCAGTACCGAGGCTCCGGCCCTGCCCGAGACCGCTCCGGCCGCGGGCACGCCGATCGCCGTCGATTCCGTCAGCTCCTACGAAACCATTTCGCACATGTATATCGGGCTGGGCATCCGCCGCGGTTCGCACGGCGTGCACTTGAACGCCGAAGGCAGCTTAGGCTCCTCCGGAGTCCGCTTGACCGATCTTTCGACAGAGCGCCTGACCGCCATGGCGGAGGGCAACGCCTCCCTCGTGGGCAATATCCGCGACACGCGCGCCTTGATCGACGCGATCGAAGCGGATTCGCGGTTCAACGCCGACAACGACGCCACCGTCGTCAGCGATTTGGACCTTCAAGCCTATTGCCGCGCCCTTGCCCGCTCCGACCGCACCTTCAACGCGGCGGAGGAGCAGGCGGGCCTCTCCCGGTCCATCAACGCGCTTCGCGGATTGATCGCCTTCATGTCCGCGCCGCCTCCGGCGGAACCCGAACCGGTCGTGGTGGCCGAGCCGGACACCGGTCTTTCGGACGTGCCCGACGCCGGCCCGCACGTAATCGCCGTGGTTCCCATCGACGCCGGTCCGGGCGCGCTTCCAGTTTCGGATACGAATCCGGGCGGCGGACTGCCGTCCTGGGCCGGTTGGCTTGGGCTCGGCATCGGGGCCTCCGTCGTCACCGGCATCGTCGGCATCGCCGCCGGATGGATGATGAGAGGCGGCCGCAACAACAGGCCTGGCGGGTCCGCCCCCGCGGCCGCCAAGCCGGCGGCCCGCACGGTCGCCGCTCCGCCCCCACAGCCGCCAGATCCTCCGTCGTCGCCCTTACCCGCGGGAGGAGGAGGCGCCTCGACCGCCACGAATAATCCGCCGAATGCTCCCTCCGAACCCGCCGGCAATGAGGCATTCCTCGACGATATCGATTCGGCGCTGGCGGAGGCCAGCAGCTCCCAGAGCCCGGGCGTCGCCAGGGCCTCCGGCGGATCCACGGCCGCCTTGGTCACCGCGGACAACGTCTTGATCGAGGGCCCCAATGCGGCCCCGGTAACGGGCCTGGATCCGGCCGTCATCGAAGCGCAGGTCGTCCTCCACTACCGCGGCTTCCTGTCGCAGACCGCCCGCGAACATCTCGAGGGCGGACGGCCGCTTCCCGCGGACACGTCCCTCGTCAACACGCGCTTCGAGCGCGAGGTGAGCGAGATCGTCGACAGCATCGTGACCGCCTTTCATCGCGAGAGCGCGGAGAACCTGGCCGAACTCTGGGAAAACCAGCGCGATCGAGGCTACCTCGTGCGCCGCGGCGTCCCGGAGCGTTTCCTGATCGACATGGTGGACCGATACATCGAAAGACATTCCTCCGTCGCGAGCTCCCCGTTCTCGGGCGGCGAAGGCGCGGCCATGCGCTCTGAAGCCGCACGCGAAGTCGGCGAGCAACGTTTCTTGCGGGACGGAATGCGCGAGATCATGCGCTTCAGCGGCCGCTAACAGATTGATATAACTTGTCTTTTATCTTTGGCCCCCTGTGCCGTCTGGCGCAGGGGGCCTTTTTGCGTCCTATTCACACAGTTCACAACAATTTTCATTTTCCGCCGAAGAGCCCGCGAGGAGCTATTTACCGCACATGCTCGAGGGCAGCCTGAATTCTTTGAATATCGCGACATTAGGCTCGAATTCCTTTTTTCAGGCCCAGACGGGCCAGAGGGGGTTGGGGCTCGGGGTGTTGGCTCAGGTCGGCAACCCGCTCTCCGACCTCAATCTTCACCAAGTGGCCGAAGCCCTTCCTTATATCGCCGCGGGAACGGGGGTCTTGGCCGCCTTGGGCGCGGGCACCGCTTACGCCGTCCGCCTTTGGAGGAGACACCAGGCCACCCTTCCCCCTCCGGGCATGAAGGACATCCGTCCGGAACAGATACAGGCCTTCTTCGACCGCCGCGCCGCCGACAAGCCGGCCACGGCGGACGTCCTCATGGGATTCAGCAGCACGGCCCTGCAGACGACCCTGGAGGAAACGGCGCGGATCCTCGCCTCCGAAAAAGCGGACCTGGCCGAAGCGGCCAAGGCCGCGCGCGACGAAAAATCCCGGAAGATCATCCAAGAGTTTTTGAGGGCCTGCGAACAATTGGAGGTCTTGGTCAACCTCCGCCGCGGCCAGGTCACGCGGGCCTCCGAAAAATGGCTCGCAAGCCCCGATCAGCTCCACGACGCGGTCACCGCCCAACTCACCCACTTGCGGCGCTACCGGATCGACATGGCCGACCGCTTCTTTCGCGGGCCGCTCGCCCATCGAAAGACCGAACTGCCGGACGCGGAGGTCGCGCCCGAGACCCCGCCCCACTACGCCGCCCTGGACAAAAAACAAAAGGCCAGCCTGTGCTCCCTGGCCGTCTCCGTCTGGCAGGCCCTCCCCGCGGAGGACAAAGAGTTCTTCTGGGACCTGCTTCAGCCCGCGGATCCGCCGCGCGGGGTGATGCTGCCTCCCGACTTCCTGACCCTCTTCGCCCGGCTGATGCCTAAGCCGGCCTTCCCTCTGAACAAGCAGGAATTGATGCGGCACCTGCCCGCGCTCATCTCGGGCCGCGTCGAAAAGCTGAGGCGGGAGCCCGAACTCCCGGCCTTTTTCAGGGACGGCAACGGCCTGATCGTCTTCCGCACCGGCGAGGAGCGCATCATGGCCGACATCGAGATCGCCCGGCGGCTGGGGGTGGCCACCGTCAAGACGACCCGCCACGTCACGTCGCCCTCCGGCGAAGAAAAGGTCGTCCGGAAACAACACGCGCCCGAGGACATTCTCACGATCCGCCCCATCCGCGTGGACGACGAAGACCACGCAATGCCCGGCCAAAAGGAATGGACCCACCCCGAGGTGAAACTGAGCGAAGAGGGCAAACACATCCGCGGCATGGTCGTCGACTTGCAGGAATACCCGGCCTATTCCCTGGGCGAAGACCACCGCGTCCTGGTGGACTATTGCGATCCCGAGACGGTCAATTTCCTCAAAGGCGTCCAATCCATCCGGAAGAAGCTCGAAAAGCTGGACGCCGGCGACCGCGACCCCGTCGCCATCGCCGAGGCCCTCTGGAAGAGCATGGGCAAGAAGTTCGGCTCCGGCGACCGCGACCGCCTCTCGCGCAGGGCCGGTCCCGGACGGCTCCACGGCCTGATGGACGTGGTCTACGCCTCAGGCGCGAACGAGCTGGCCATCCTCATGCAGATGATCCTCCAATACATGGGGATTCCGTCGCAACTGGAGCAGGGAAACGTGAAGATGATCTTTTCGCGGGGAGCGGGCCCCTCGGAGACGGAAGGGCCGGTCCCGGTCCTGTGGGTCCGGGTCATGGTGCCGGGACGCCGCCAGAGGATCCTGTGCGGACGCCTCGAAAAGCCGATCCCCCAGGATCATCCGGCGTTCCAAAACTTCCAGGACCAGACTCCCCATTCCGGCGCGCACAGCAATCCCGGAACGCGCCTCACGCCGAACGGACTCCGACCGGCCGGCGCAGCGGCGGCGCCCTTGTCCATGATGCCCCCGCCGCCCAGCGTAGCGCCGGCCTCCGGCGTCGTCGAAACCGATCCGTCGCGGGGGGACGTCACGCCCTTGCCGGCTCTCGTCCCCACGCCTCCGGACGACAACGGCGTTCCGACGCGCGTGGTTCCCCTGTCCTCGTTGGCCGAGGGAGGAGGCGTTCCGACCCGCATCGTCCCGCTCGCCTCGCTGGGAGAGGAGGCCATTCCGACCCGCATGGTCCCGATGGACTCGCTGGCGGGCGCGCCGGCGGACGACGAACCGACCGACGCGTTCGACCGCCCGACCGTGGTCACCATCAATCCCATCAACTTCCATGACATGAAGCAGGGCCTCGACGCCGAACTGTCCGAGCGCTTCCCCGTCCTCGTGGACGGGACCGAAAAGATGAAGCGCTTGGTCGAGCGCCTGCGCGAGAAGGTCGTCGAGGCCTGGCAAAACGCCGGCCAGCAACCGCCGCTGGAAAAGGACGCTTCGGGCTCCCCGACGGTCATGCCCGAACAGTTCGTCAATGAAACGGTCAAGGTCTGGCTGGAGGAGCTGAAGCACAATACGACGACCTTGGCGAAGAGCATCCTCGCCATCTGGATCGACTTAGGCGACCGCGCCGAGCGCCGAAGGAAGAAAGCGGAAGCCGCGGCGAGCGCGCCCGCTCCGGCGCCGGCCGCCGCTCCGGAGTCCTCTCCGGATCTCACTCCGACTTCGGGCCGCGTCACGCCGCCGCCCCTGCCCACGCCCGACACGACGCCCCGGCCCGCGGTTCCACCGCCGCCGCCGGCAACCGACATCGAAGAGGCCGTGCGGACCGCCGCCGAGCTCCGGGAATCCCAGCTCCTCGAAACGGCCCAGGACTTCCTCCAAGCGCGCTATCCCTCCTTCCGCGAGCCCTCGGAAATCAACCTGGCGGGGGTCCTCGCCAAGCAGATCTACAAGACGGCGGAGGGCGACGCTTCCAAGATGCTGAGATTGGCCGAGCACTACGTGGGGCTCGCGACCTCCCGCATGGAAACGGCGCCGGCGCATGAAAACAGGCTCCGGTCCCTGCGCGCGGCGAACGTGATTTTCGAGGAGCTCAAGGAACGCTATCCCGTTTTGAACGACACGGAGTGGGAGCCCTTCGCCTTGGACGCCCTGGGGGACATATTCCATCAGTGGCAGATCGACTACTCCCCCTTGGACGTGGAGTTCGGCCTCGAAGGCGGCAGAAGAATCGCCATTTATGAAATTCCCGAAAAGACCTTCGAAAACGGCTTCGCGACTTTCCTGTCGAAACTGACGACGAGATTTCCGCACGTGGATTCCGACGTCTTCCATCAGGCGTTCGTCGAAGGCGACGAAGGCCCGCGGGAAAAGCGGCGCGAGGCTCCGGAACCCGAAGGCGAGGAAATCGTCCCGGTTCCGGCGGCAGCCGCTCCGTTACCGGCCGTCACGGACGTCTCCAGTGTCCGGGAAAAGCCGGTCGACCGCACGGCGGACAGCGTTATGAAGAGGGTCACGGCCCTTTATCCCGCCATGGCCGCCCGTCCGTCCGCCCTCCAGACCTTCGCCGAGAGGGTCCTGAAGAAGGAGGAATCGGAGAAGGGCTTCGACCTCGACCAGACCATCCACTCCCTGGTCGCCGCCATGATCCAGGGGATGGCCGACCGGGCGCGGGCGGGAACTCCTATGGAGGAGTACCTAAGGTCCCTGATCGAAGGCAGCGTGGCCTCGGAACTCCGCGACCGCTACCGCGTCTTCCACGAACCGCGGTTCGACGCCGCGGTCTCCAAGATCGCCAAGCGCGTCTACGAGATCTGGACCTCCCACAACCGCACCTTCAACGGAACGGCGAACGTCCTTCCTCTGCGCGTGCCGGAGAAATTTTTGAACGAGGCCATGGATTCGCTGATCGGCCGATTGCGCAATACCAACCCGCAGACGGCGGGCGAAATCGTGGGCTCCTTCGCGGGTTACCGTGCGGAGCGGGAGAACGCGGCGAAGAAGCCCTCCGCGCCGCCGGACGCGCCCGCCATCCCGATCTCGGAGGAGACGATCCTCATCGAGCTGAAAGACCGCTTCCGCCAATTCGCCGTCGAAAACTCGGGGATCGTCCAGGCCCTGGCCAAGACGATCCACAAGACCTGGCTTCGGGAAGACCCCACCCGCGACGGGGAAAAGAACAGCTTCGGCCGGCGCGGCCTGGTGCCGGAGGTCTATCTGGAGATGTGCCGCCGGGATCTCTACGACCGGATGACGAAGAAAGGTCTCAAAGACCTCCGAAAATCCATGGAAACGAACGACCGCGGCACGCGCACCGAACGCGGCACGCAGTTGGTGGAATTCGACATCCAAGAGGCCATGATGCCTCGCGCCAGCTAACTTTCCGTCGCAAATTGTCGCAAATTTATTTCGTGAAAAATCCCCGTGGAGGGGATTTTTCACGTCTTTGCATTTCTACCCCGCCACAACGATCCCCGATTCCCGCCGAAAACTAGAGCGATAGCTTAACGTTTTTTGCGGCCGGGGGCCGCTAGGGAGGTCGCTATGGGTTGCGGAGATTTCGGCGGAACGTCCTTGGAAGATACGGCCCTGTGCCTCATGCCGGAGGGCCACAACTACGCGGGGCTCATCACAGACAACAGCGGCCACGCGGTGGAAGTCACGGCGGTGGACGGCGACACCGTCACCCTGTCGACGTCCCACAGCCGGTTCACGTTGAGGCGCGTCAGCGAGGAATCGCTCCGCGTCACGCGCGAAATGGCCGGCGCCTCCCTCGTCGATTGCGAATCGCGCGCCGATTCTCTGGGCGTCAGCTACACGCCCCTGCCCTCGAGCTACGACGGCGAGCCCCTCTCCTGGTCCGCCGCCGATTACCGGGCCCTCACCTCGGCCATGCCCCGCGGCGGCGTCGCCTTCTTCTGCTCCAACCGCGAAAACCCGAACACCGTCGTCCTGCGCAGCGACGGCTTTCACCGGGAAGACCTCTACACCAGCGCGGAACTTTTCTCGGCCGGCACCTGCGGCGAGATGGACGCCGCCCATTGCAGCGCGGCCCTGCGCTCGATCCGCGTCGCCCTCGGCATGCCCGCCACCGAGACGGAGGAAGGGCATTTCTGGGATCTGGTGGGCGTGGGCGTCACCTTCACGATCGTCGGAATCATCACGCACTTGATCGGCCGTTGGATCGACCGCGGAGGACGCGGCGGCGGGGACGGTTCGGGAGGAGGAGGCGGCGGCCTCACCGCGGACCAGGTCCGCGCCTTGGTCCGCGCCCTCTCGGAATCGGGCGTCGCTCCGGTGGCGGAACTCCCCCCGTCTTCGGAGACGTCGAACTCGTCGATCTCCATGACGTCATCGGAAGGCCTTTGGGCCGGCCTGGCGACGGCCTGCTTCGTCGGCGCGGCGGTCTTGCTCGCCGACGACGCCACCGTGGTGGGAGTCGCCGACGACCCCATCGCGGGCGTGGCGGCGGTGGCCGGCGCAGTCTTTTTGGGGATCAGCGCCTTGACCGGCGAGGGATCGGAAAGCTCGGGGCCGGACGTTTAATAAACAATCGAATGCGTCAGTAAGAAAGCTTCTCGACGGGAAACAGCCTGAACCCCTCGATCATGCGGTAGTGCTTTTGGTTGAAGGTGACCAGGACGGCCTGAAGCGAAATGGCCGTCGCCGCGATCAGGGCGTCGGCGATCTGCAGGCCCCTGCCGCCGTAACGCTTTCTCAAGGCCTCCGCCGAGGAGGCGATGGCGCCGTCGACGGGCGTCTGGCGCATGCGGCCCAGAATCGTCTCCACCGCATCCCTCTCCTTGCGGCTTAAACCCGGCTTCTTCAGGAGCTCTTTGCGCGTCACATAGGAATAATAGAAACGGTCGTGGAGGGCGAAGATCGGACGGACCTTTTTGTCGCCGCGAAGGAAATAAATCAGGACGTCGGTATCGAGCAGCAGATTCACGAGGAAGACGCGTCGCGATCGATGTCGGCCAAGTAGTCCTTCACGCTCTTATGCGCCGTTTTGCGGATCTTCCTCACGAACCCCGCCGGATCCGCCGTTTCGGGATCGCTTTTCCACGCGCCGTAACCGATGGATTCCCAGTCGATTCCGTCGAAGGGCGAAAGCCATTGGTCGATGGCGAACCGGGGAATCCGGTACTGATCGCCGATCTGATAGGCGAAAAGCTTTCCCTTTTTGATCAGGTTCCTGACCGTTCCGGACGTCACTTTGAAGGCTTGGGCGACCTCTTCGGGCGTATACATTTCGTCGATCTGTAAATTTGCGTTCATTAGAATAATTATAATAAATAGAAAAAATAGATCAAGTACGCTTTTGAGGGCGCAACAGCGCGTTAACCCCGTCGTTAATCGCCGTTTACGGCGAAATCATTCTTATTCCAGTCACTTAAGACACTGATGTTTTTTGCGTCTTAAAATAGCAACATTTGCATCCCGCAGCCGATAACCAAAACGGAACTGTTGACTGGAGTGAACAAAAACCGGGAGGTCGGGTATGTCGGGTAACCAGTGTTCGGATTTCGGAGCCAGCAGCGTTGCGGGGCCCAACAACCAGGCCACCCTCCTCTGCTCCATGCCGGCCAACCACGCCGTGTTCCCCGGACTCATCACCTACCGGGACGGACGCGTCGCCGTCATTTCCGACGATTCCCAGGCGGCCGGCGGAACGCTGACGTTCCGCAATCCCAACGACAACGGAACGTTCGTCATGACCGGCCTGACGGCGGATCAGATCGCCTTGACTCGCAGCATGCAACCCACCGGCACTTTGCAGGGCGGAGAAATCGGCGACTGCGGCAGCCGCGACGGAAACCGCGTCTCCTACTCCTTCCTTCAGCAGACCTCGGGCACGTCGTCCTTTCTGGGCCTCTTCAGCTATGGCGGCGGACAGGCCATCACCTGGGGTCCCGAGCATCTCCGGGAAGTCTATCGCATCCTGAACCAAACGCCGGGACAGACCGGAAACGCCTTCCTGTGTTCCAACCGTGAGAACCGGGGAACGATCGCGTTGAACAACGACGTCGCCCATATCCCGAACCTGCGCGCCGCCATCGCGGCGTTGGAGCGGGACAGCGGGTCTTTGGACCGCGCTCACCGCACGGCCCTTTTGGAATCGCTGCGCGCGGCCGCGGGCGTGCAGCCCACGCCGAGCCATTTTTGGGACCTCTTCGGCGTCGGCGTCACCTTCACCATCGTCGGCCTCGTCACCCACTGGCTCACGAGCCGTAAAAATCCTCCGCCGCCGCCCAACGGCGGGGGCGGCGGCGACGTCGACGCCATCGTCCGCACCGTCCTGTCCACGCTGGCCGCAGCCGGGGCCGCGCAGAGCGCGACGAACTCCAACCCCACGAACACGAGCGCCCCGGAGAACGTCACCGCCCGCGCCGCCGACAACTCCACCTTGTGGCTCACCGCCGGCGGCCTGCTCGCCGCGGGGGCGACGCTCTTCTTCCTGCGCCGCGCCGGAGGCCGCGAGGCCGAGGTCCGCGAGGGCGAAGGCCGCCTCGAAGTCCGCGACATGGCCGGACGCCTCGAACTCCCGGCCGCGCGTCCCGCGGTCCGCGAGGCAAACACCGGCAACGGCGGCTTCAACGTCTTCGACCTGATGGGCGCCCAGCCTGCGGGCGCGTTCTAAAAAACTTCGTCGTCCATCGGGGGTTAACCAGGGGGGATCCGTTCTAGGAGGATCCATGGCTGGAACCGATTGCGAATCGTTCGGGGCTTCCGCTATCTCCGGCAGCGATCTCTGCGTCATCCACCGAAACGGCCCCTACACCGGACTCGTCGCCTACACCGACGGCCGGGCCGCCGTCCTCGCCCCCGACGCCGGCGAAACACCCGCCTTCCTGAGTCCCGACGGCCGAACGCGGCAAGAGCTTTCCCCCGACGGAATCGACATGGCCCTCAACCGCCGCATGCAGGGCGCGGAGATCGGACAGTGCTACCGCTTCAACGAGCAAAGCAATTACGCGCTGCTTCCGACGGCCTTCAACGGCCGGGCCTTGGTCTGGAACGAGACGCACCTGCGCGAGATCTACCGGCTCTTCGGCCAACCCGCCAGCTCCACGGGCACCGCCTATCTCTGCTCGGACCGCGACAGCCGCGGATCGCTGGCGCTCAACACCGCGCGGTCGCGCGCCATGAGCCTGCGCGCCGCCGTCTCCAACCTGCAGGCGGATCGGGGCTCCCTGGACGATCTGCACTACGACGCCCTCCTGGCCTCGCTCCGCGCGGCAGCGGGACTCCCGGAGCCGAAGTCGACTTGGGAGACGTTGAAGGACAATTGGTGGCTGGCGCTGCTGTTCGGAATCCAGGGGCCCGTTCAAGCCCTGAATCTCCTCCAGTGGCTACGAGGCTTGGGACGAAAAGACCCGCCCGACGATCCTCCGCCGACGGGCGGAGGAGGACGCAACGGCCGGCTCTCGTCCGAGAGCAGCGGCGCCCGCGAAATCGCCCCCGAAACGATTCAAGCCCGATCCGCGTCGAACTCCGCCTTCTGGCTCACCGCCGGCGGCCTGCTCGCCGCGGGGGCCACCCTCTTCTTCCTGCGCCGCGCCGGCGGCCGCGAGGCCGAGGTCCGCGAGGGCGAGGGCAGGACCGAAGTCCGCGATATGACAGGCCGTCTCGATCTCCCGACCGCCCGTCCCGCCGTCCGCGAGGTCAACGCCGGCAACGGCGCCTTGAACGTCTTCGACCTCCTAGGCGCTCAACCAGCCTTTTAAAGATATAAGCCTATGATTTTATTAATTAAAATAAGACTGATTTTTGCATCTAGAATCGCAACAAATACCCATTCCGAGCCGATAACAACAACGGAGCTAAATTCACTATGACCGACTTTCGCACGCCTGATCAGATCCGTGACGACCTTCGGCGCTTAAACCCCGATTTCAACAGCGTCGCGCGATCGAACGACCTCCTGACCCTCCTGTCCGACCGCCCCATGGCCGAGGCCTCCGCGTCGATGACCGGCAACGGGCCCGTCCTGTTCCGCCTGGGCGTGATCGACGGACCCGAGTGGCAGGGCGTCCGCGATTTCCTCGCGTCGAGCCACGTCACCGCCGCCGCGCGCCGCGATTTCCAGGGACTCGAATCCGACCTCCGCGCCGCCGACGCCAACGGCGACGGCTATCTCAACAATCAGGAGATCGTCGCCTTCGCCACGTCCCACACGACGCGCTGGAACACGGTCGCCGCCTTCCGCTCCGCGGCCGAGGCGTACTTGAACCGCCTGCCCTCCTACGTCGCACAGCCGAATCTGACGCCCGACCAGGTCTCCAAGCTCTACGGCATCATGAACTACTATGCCTCGCAATGGCAGGCCTCCGGCGCCGACCGTTCGCAGTGGGGCACGGTGATGGGATTGTCGCTCCAAGACTTTCCCTCGACCGATACGGCCAACGCGCCCGCATTGATCCAGCGCGCGGCCCGCGGCGAGCTCACGCCTCAGGAGGCCGCCGCCGTCCACCGCCTGCTGGCCGTTCCGCGGAGCGGCACCGAATACGATTTCGCCGCCGAAGGCAGCGACGCGCCCCTGCGCCCCGAAGAGATCGGGATGCTGGGCCAGATCCTGCAAGGCGCGAACGGCCATTCGTTCCAGGGCATGACGATCTTGGCCGGCGACGACGAGCGCGCCGCCTTCGGCCCGCGCAACGAGGCCGCCTTCCGCTTCCAGTCGGACTTGAACGCCGCGCGCGGCGGATTGAACGTCGCGCCGCCCGAGGGCGGGTGGCGCGCGGGCGACCAGATCGTCATCAACGGCGGCGCGCCCATCGACGTCGGCGCTTCGGGGGCCGCGGCCAACCGCGCCGTCCTCCTCTCTCCCGACCAATTCAACGCCACGGGGGTCAACGCCGTCCGCGTCGTCCGCGCGGGCGCCGATCTCCGCGCGGTCTCCCACGCCGTCCGCGTGGACCGCGCCGCCCTCCAAAGGACGTTCGCCCACGCGCGAGCGACCTTCGCGCCCTTCGATACGGATCATCCCGAGCGGATCTCCGGTTCCACCCTGCTCGCCCGCGCCTACGCCGGCGACTTGAACCCGGTGGAATTGGGGGCGCTGCGCGTGTGGATGCGGGACGAGGCCCAGGCTCAAGGGTTGACCTGCAGCGGAACGCTCGACTGCCTCCGCGCCGGCGCCATGCGCTTCTTCCGCAACATCGCGCGCGATCCCGTCCACTTCTTCGCGCGCAACGGGGCCTTGCTCGCCTCGTCGTACCTCTACCGCCGCTTCGTCCTGCGCAACGTCGTCGAGAACCGCTTGAGCCAGCTCTGCGGCGGAAACGGAGTCGATCCGTCGGCCTATCGGAATTACGAAAAATTCGTCCAAGATCAGATGCGCAGCCAGGGCTTCCTGCGCAGCCTCCCGCGCCGTCTCGCCGGCAACCCGTACGTCGCGCTCGCCGTCTTCAACCTAGGCGTCGCGCCCGTGAAGGACACGGGGAACTTGGGCGTCGACATCCTGACCGACCTCCCGCTCGTCCCGCTGATGTTCCAGGGGCTCGAGACCTACGATGCGTTCCGGGGGCCGATGATGCAGCGTTTCGTCGATGCAGGCTCCGGCGCCTGCCGCCCCGCGGCGGCCTCCGAGCCCGTGCCGGCGCCCGAGATAGTGCAGGCCACGGACGGCGCGCAGGCCGCCTCGCGGCTGGGAACCGCCGAGCTGCGCGCTTTCAACGAAAACGATTTCCTGACCTACGTCGAGCCGTTCGCCGACCCGAACGCCGCCGTCGTTTTTTCCAGACCCGTTCCCGCCGAGCTTCAGTTCCTGTTCGCCGGCTCGGAAGCGCGGACGGGGAATTGGTGGGGCCAGGCCTACAGCAACTTAGACGCCCTGGCCGCCACGAACCGTCTGGCGGACCTCATGGCCTCCCACTACGGGACGGACGCGGCCTCGCAGGCGCGCATCCGGACGGACATGAACGCCCTGATCGCCTCCTTCCCGACCAGCGACCAGCGCTCCCGCATCCCGGCCTTCCGCTGGGCCATGGCGCAGTATATCCGCGGGATCGAGACCGGCCGCCCGGTCACCGGCGAGTACCTGGCCTCGCTGACCTACGCGGGCGCGAGTTGGAACGACAACGGCGGCCTGGCCCGCGTCTATTTCGGCGTCCGGGAATCTCAGGCCAATCAGCGCATCACGTTCGACCAGGCGTTGAGGCAATATTACGGGGAGGACATTTCCCTCGAATTGGAGCTGGAGGCCGTCACGTTCAACACCGTCCCTCCGAGCCTTAGCTTCGCCATGGCCGAGTTCGATTATCGGGGAGGGCGGGCCCTGAACGAGGACCACGAAGCGCTCCGGCGGATGCTGCCGCGCGCGGACCGCCTCTTAATCCGCGCCTACGCCATGGACAACCCGGGCCTGGAGGCGACGATCCGCGCCGACATGAGCACCTTGACCACGATGTTCTCCACTTACGGAACGAGCGAACGCCCCATCACGACGGCGTCCACCAACGCGTTCAAGTGGGCGCTCCAACGGTACATCACCGACTTGTCCGAGGGCCGCACGCCCGATCTGGCGGCGCTGCGCCTCCAGTTCGAGTCGCCCATGAGCCCCGTCCAACTGGCCTTCGCCGGACAAGAGATAGCCGCCGTCCGCCGGGAGCACGAGGAGTACCTCCGCCGCTACAACACCGATCCCGAATTCCGCGCCTACCAGGACGCCATGGCGCAGTACGAATACGAAGAGAACCGACGGCTCGATCCGATGTCGCAGTTCGACAACATGCCCATCATGTTCCTCCCCCTGCCCGCCTTGGGCGCCGGCGCCCTTTTGGAAGGCGTCTTCGGCGCGGGCGGCGCGGCCGTGGAAACGGCGCCCGCGTGGGGGCGCGGCTTGGTCTTCGCCCACTAAAAAACCATGACGGAATTCGCGCGCGCCAACGACCTGTTCCAATACCTCTCCGACCGCCCGACGGCGGAGGCCGCCGACGCCCTCATGGGCAACGGGCCGGTCTTGTTCGACTTAGGCGTCCTCGATTCCCCCGAGTGGAGCGGCGTGCGGGATTTCCTGGCCGGCGCGCGCGTCTCGGAGACCACGCGCGGCGAATTGAGCGCGCTCGAATCCGACCTCCGGGCCGCGGACACCGACCACGACGGTTTCGTGAACAACCCGGAGCTGGTGGCCTTCGTTCAGGCCCATGCCGACCGCCGGCCCAACATCGCCTTGTTTCGCCTGTCGGCGGACTCGTACTTGAACCGGCTTCCCGGCTACGTCTCCCAACCGCAATTGAACGTTCCCGAAACGAGCCGCTTGTGGGGGCTGCTCAATCATTACGCCCAGCAATGGCAGGACTCCGGCGCCGAACGTTCGCGCTGGGGCGACGTCTCCGGACTTTCCCTTGACGGCTTCCCTTCCGACGACACGGCCCATCCGCCCGACTTGATCCGCCGCGCGGAAACCGGAGAACTCACGCCGCGGGAATTATCCGACGTCCGCCGCCTGCTCGCCGTCCCCCACGCGGACGGCGCCTACGATTTCAACGCGCCCGGCGGCCAAGCCCCGCTGCGCCCCGAGGAGATCGGCCTCCTCGCCCAAGTCTTGGAGAATGCGAACGGCAGGACCTTCGGCGGGATGACGATCGTCTCCGGTGAAGACGAGCGCGCCTACTTCGCCCCGCGCGAGGAGGCTATTCGCCGCTTCCGGGAAGCGATCTCCGCGGCCGGCGACGATCCCGAGGCCTTAGGTCTAGCCTTCGCCCAAGCCGGGACGACGCTCGCCGCCTTCGAGACCGACCATCCCGAAAGACTGTCGGCGACGACGCTGCTCGCGCGCGCTTACATGGGAGACTTAAGCCCCTCCGAGACCGGCGCCTTGCGCGTGTGGCTGCGCGCGGAGACCGAACGCCAGACGACGGGAGTGAACGGCTTGGTCGCCGGAGGACGCCGCTTCTTCGAGGGCATCGCGGCCGATCCGGCCACCTTCTTCGGGCGCAACGGGACGGCGCTGGCGGCCTCGCATCTCTACCGCCGCCTGGTGCTGGAGCGGACGGTCACGCGGCGTTTGAACGGCCTGTGCGGCGACGGCAACGAACTCGCCGATCCCCGCGGCGCGCACCGCGACTACGAACGCTTCGTGCGCGACCGATCCGGCGGTTTGGGGAAAATCCCGCGCACGCTCTTCGGAAACCCCTACGTCAATCTCCTGCTGTTCAACGCCGCCATCGCGCCGGCGAAGGACACCGGCGACGTCCGCGTCGATACGTTGACCGACCTGCCGCTCATCCCCCTCTTTTTCGAAGGGACCGCCACCTACGACGTTTTCGGAAATCCGATGCTGGACGCCTTCGCCGCCGCCCGGCCCGGCCTCTGCCGTCCCGTCGCGGCGCCGGCCCCCGTTCCCGTCCTGGTTCCCCGCGTGTCTTTTGGGCTGCCGGATGTGGATTGGATGGCGGTCGGCTTGGGCGCGCTCACAGTGGGTTTGGGCGTGGCCACGGTCGCCCTCCTGATTTGCCCGTTCGACGGCCCCGTCGGAGAGGGATTGGCCGGCACGGGAACCTTGGCCTCCGGAGCCGCCTTTTTGGCCCGTTTGGGCCTAACCGCCGGCCCCATTCTGACCACGGCCCGGTTCGCGACCCAATAAACCCGGCAATTCTTAAAAAATGAATTTAACTTATTGATATTATTAATGAATAACTACATTTGGACACAAATAAAAACGCAACAATTAGCCCTTCCGAGCCGATAACAACAACGGGGGTGGGGTTACTATGACTGATTTCCGTACGCCGGATCAGATCCAAGCCGATCTGAGGGCTCTCAATCCGAACTTCAGGTCCGTCACGCGTTCCAACGACCTGCTGCAACTCCTATCCGACCGGCCCATGGCCGAGGCCTCCGCCGCGATCACCGGCAACGGCCCCGTGCTGTTCCACCTGGGCGTCTTGGACGGCCCCGAGTGGCAGGGCGTGCGCGATTTCCTGGCGTCCCGCCACGTCACCGCCGGGGCCCGCCGCGATTTTCAGGCCCTCGAGGCCGACCTCCGCGCCGCGGACACCAACGGCGACGGCTATCTCAACAATCAAGAAATCGTCTCCTTCGCCACGTCTCATAACGCGCGTTGGAACACCGTCGCCGCTTTCCGTTCCGCCGCCGAAGCGTACCTGAACCGCCTGCCTTCGTTCGTCGGGCAGCCGAACTTAAACTCAGAACAGGTCTCCAAGCTCTACGGCCTCATGAACTACTACGCCCAGCAGTGGCAGGACTCCGGCACCGACCGGACGCGGTGGGGAACCGTCATGGGTCTTTCGCTCGAAGGCTTTCCGTCGACCGACACGCAGAATCCGCCCGACTTGATCGCCCGCGCCCGCGACGGCCGGCTCACGCCGCAACAGGCCGCCGCCGTCCACCGCCTGCTGGCCATCCCGCACACCGGCTCCCAGTACGACTTCGCCGCCGAAGGCAGCGACGCGCCCCTGCGCCCCGAAGAGATCGGGATGCTGGGACAGATCCTGCAAGGCGCCAACGGCCACACCTTCCAGGGCATGACGATCGTTTCCGGAGACGCGGAGAACGCCTTCTTCGCCCCCCGCAACGAGGCCGCCCGCCGCTTCCAGGCCGACTTGGCCGCCGCCCAGGGCAATCCCGCGGCGCTCCGCGCCGTCTTCGAGAATGCGCGCACGACCTTCGCCCCGTTCGACGCCGATCATCCGGAACAGATTTCCGCCACGACGCTCTTGGCCCGCGCCTACATGGGCGACTTGAATCCGACGGAGATCGGGGCGCTGCGCGTGTGGATGCGGAGCGAGGCCGGGGCCCAGGGCATGACGTGCAACGGGACGCTGGACTGCCTGCGCGTCGGCGCCATGCGCTTCTTCCGCGGCATCGCGCGGGACCCGATGCATTTCTTTGCGCGCAACGGCGGGATGCTGGCGGCGTCCTACCTCTACCGCCGCTTCGTGCTGAGGAACGTCGTCGAAAACCGCCTGAGCCAGCTCTGCGGCCCGAACGGCGCCGATCCGAACGCTTTTCGCAATTACGAAAACTTCGTCCAGGAACAAATGAGAAGCGGCGGCCTGCTCAAGAGCCTCCCGCGCCGTCTGCTGGGCAACCCCTACGTGGGCCTGGCCGTCTTCAATTTGGGCGTCGCGCCCTTGAAGGACACGGGCAGCCTGCCCGTGGACATGCTGACCGACCTGCCGTTGGTGCCGCTGATGTTCCAGGGCCTGGACACCTACGACGCCTTCAAGAACCCCATGCTGCAACAATTCGCCAACCGGGCCGCCGGGGCCGGGGCCTGCCGCCCGAACCCGTCTTCGCAGGCGCAGCCGGTGGCCGCGCCCGAGGCGGTGACCGCCGCCGCTCCCGCGCAGGCCAACGCCCGCGAAATGACCCAAGCGGATTTCGAAGCCGCCATGAACGGATTGGCGGCGCCCGCGCTGACTCCCTTGCAGATCGCGAGCCTCCCTCAAGACCTGCAGGGCCTTTTCACCGAAGACATCATCTGGGGCGCCGGCCAATGGGACCAGCAACAGCTGCCGCTCAGCCGCCTGATCCCTCAAAGCGGCGACAGCTCGCCGATCGCGGACGCGATCGTCCAACGCTTCGCCGCCGACAACCCGGCGCTGGCCGCGCAGATCCGCGCGGACATCCCGCAAATCACCGCGGCCTTCCGGCAGTCCGACGGAACGCATCCCGGAAGCATCTCCAGCTCGCGGACCAACGCCGTCCGC
>DASUFF010000166.1:0-44612 GCA_036274695.1 bacterium
CCAGGCGCTCGGCGACGCGGTCGCCGGCGCGGCCATGGAGATAGACGCCTGCGACGGCCGCCCTTTCCGGCTCCAGTCCTTGGGCGATCAGCGACGTGATCACGCCGGTTAAGACATCTCCCATGCCGGCCGTGGCCATGCCCGGATTGCCGGTGGAATTGACGAAGACCTTCCCCATTGGCGTGGCGGTCACCGTCCGGAACCCCTTCAGTACGAGGACGACGCGGTTGGCGACGGCGAAATCGCGGGCGACGCCGAGGCGGTCCTTCTGGATCTTCGCAGTCGAGAGGCCCGTCAAACGGGACATTTCGCCCGGATGGGGCGTGAGGATCGCCGGATGTTTTCTCTTTTTCAGGTCAGCGACCGACAAGGCGTTCAAAGCGTCGGCGTCGAGGACCAAGGGGGCATCGAGTTTCAAGACGGCGTTTTTCACCAAGGCCTTGGTGTCCGCGTTGACGCCCAGGCCCGGACCGATCGCGACCGCTTTTTTGCCTTCGGCGGCCTTGAGGAGTTTCGTCCATGCGGTCTTCGCCAGCGTGCCGGAGCGGTGCGAGGGCAAGGGGACGAACATGAGCTCGAGGAAGTTTTTGGGGAATTTCCGAAACGCCTTGTCCGGCAGGGCCACCGTCGCCAACCCCGTGCCGGTGCGGAGGGCCGCGCGCCCCGATAGAAGGATGGCGCCCGGTTTGTCTTCCGAACCGCCGATCAACAGAACGTGGCCGTAGGTCCCCTTGTGCGAATCGCCCTCGCGCTTGTGGAACCAAGGCGCGACGTCCGCCGCCGTCACCCAAGACTCGGACCCCTTCATCCCTTCATAAATGTCGGACGGAATGCCGATGTCGGCGACTTCCAGGCGGCCGACATAGGGGGCGGCCTGCGATTGAAGGAGGCCCGTCTTGGGACGGCCCATTGTGACCGTAACGTCCGCTTTGACGGCGGCGCCCAACGCTTCTCCCGTATCGGCGGAAAGACCGGAGGGAATGTCGATCGACAGGACCCAGGCGCCGGAGCGGTTGATCGCTTCGATGGCGGCCTTCACCTCGCCTTCGACAGGACGAGAAAGGCCTGTACCGAAGAGGGCGTCGACGACGATGTCCGCGTCCCGTAGGGGTGTATGGCCATACGCCCCTACGTTCGACACCTCCACAATCCGAGCTTCCCGAACCGCCCCCTCCAACAGCCGAGCCGCGATCCGCCCGTCCCCGCCGTTGTTTCCCTTGCCCACCACGACCGCCACCTTCTTCTTCGCCAAATCGGGCACGTTGCGGCGGAGGCTCTCGACGACGCCCTTCGCGGCGTTCTCCATCAAAACCGACGACGGGATTCCGCGCGTTTCGATGGCGAGCCGGTCGGCTTCGCGGGATTGCGATGCGGAAAGAACTTCCATGGAGGATCAGGCGATCAAGCCCTTCATCTCGCGCACGGCGGCCTCCATCCCCACCATCAGGGCCCGCGCGACGACGGCGTGGCCGATGTTGAACTCGACGATCTGGCGGATCTTGGCGACGGCGGGGGCGTTCACGTAATTCAGCCCGTGGCCGGCGGCCACCCAGAGGCCTTTCCCGTGCGCGGTCTCGG
Source organism: bacterium (assembly GCA_036274695.1). Taxonomy (GTDB): domain Bacteria; phylum UBA10199; class UBA10199; order JACPAL01; genus DASUFF01. The sequence goes on from DASUFF010000166.1 coordinate 1,579, forward strand.
CGGCGGCGGCGACGCGCCTCAACTCGTTCGCGGCGGCGTCCTCGCTCCGGGCGTCGGCGTAGGCGCCGGTATGGATCTCCACCGCGTCCACCGCCAGCTCCGCGGAGAGGATCACGTCCTCCGGATCGGGGTTGATGAAGAGGCTCACGCGCACGCCGGCCTTCTGCAGCTTCGGGATGAAGTCGGACAAAATCTTCCGGGATTTCTTCACGTCCAGGCCGCCTTCGGTGGTCAGCTCCTGCCTCTTCTCGGGGACGAAGGTGACGACGTTCGGCTTCAAATCGATCGCGAAAGCCAACATGTCCTTGGTAGCCGCCATCTCCAGATTCAGATCCGTTTGAACGGAACGCCGGAGCAAACGGACGTCCGCGTCCTGGATGTGCCTACGGTCTTCCCGGAGGTGGACCGTGATCTGATCCGCGCCCGCCTTTTCCGCCAGGGCCGCCGCGGCTAGAGGGTCCGGATAGCGGGTCCCGCGCGCCTGACGGAGAGTAGCCACGTGGTCGATGTTCACGCCGAGCTTCGCCATTTTATCCCAGGCTCTTTTGGATGCAGGTCGAAAGGTCTCCCGCCATCTTGCGGATGACGGCGTCCTCGCGGCCTTCGATCATGATGCGCACGACCGGTTCGGTCCCCGAATAACGGACGAGAATCCGGCCGTCGGCGCCGAGTTTTCCCTCGAAATCCCGCACCATCTTCTGGACATCGGGAAACTGGGCCAGGTCCTTGCGCGACGGGACCTTCACGCTGGTCAGGACTTGAGGCAAGGGCCGGTAGCGTGACACGAGCTCGGACAGGGTCTTCCCCGTCTCGGTCATAATGGCCAAGACCTGCAAGGCGGCGATCAATCCGTCGCCGGTGGTGGCGTGGTCGAAGAAAACGAGATGGCCGGAAGATTCGCCGCCCAGTCCGTAGTCCCCTTCGCGCATCTTCTCGACCACGTAACGGTCGCCGACGGCCGCGCGCTCGAGCCGTCCGCCGCAAGCGGCGATATAATTCTCCAGCGCCTTGTTGCTCATGACGGTGGCGACCACCACGCCGTCCTTCAATCGCTTCTTCTTCAGCAGGTCTTCCGCGCAGATCGCGAGGATGGCATCCCCGTCGACCGTGTTCCCCTTTTCATCCGAAAACACGACCCGGTCCGCGTCGCCGTCCAGCGCGATACCGATTCGCGCTCCGACCCTTTTCACCTCGGCGGCAACGACCTCGGGATGCGTCGCCCCGCAGCCGTCGTTGATGTTCGTGCCGTTGGGAGACGCCCCGATGACGGCTGTCTTCGCGCCCAACTCCTCGAAGACCGTCGGGGCGACCTTGTAGGCGGCGCCGTGGGCGCAATCGACGACCAAGCGGATGCCGTCCAAGGTGCGACCCTTGGGGAACGTCGATTTGACGAACTCGATGTAGCGGCCGGCGGCGTCGTCCACCCGGTGGGCCCGGCCGATCCGATCGCCGGTGGGACGATTTTTCATCAACTCCCCGGAGGTCATCAAAGCTTCCAATTTCAGCTCCGCGTCGTCCGGGAGCTTGTAACCCAGGCGGTCGAAGACCTTCAGGCCGTTGTCGTCGAAACGGTTGTGCGAGGCCGAGATGACCACGCCGGCGTCCGCACGCATGGCCTGCGTGAGGAAGGCGATTCCGGGCGTCGGCATCGGACCGATGAAGATCGCGTCCGCGCCCATCGAGCACAGTCCGGAGGCCAGCGCCGTCTCCAGCATGTAGCAGGAGCGGCGCGTGTCCTTGCCGATCAGGATCTTGTGATGCCCGCCGTTCCGGAAGAAAACGGCCAGCGCGCGGCCCAGGGCTAGCGCCGTTTCCGAGGTCATCGGATCCTCGTTGGCGAAACCGCGGATGCCGTCGGTGCCGAAAAGCTTTTTCATACGCGCAATATTTAAGGAAACGGGGCTCCGTCCGCAAGGCGAATTACCGCCTTGGCGGCCGCGACGTCGTGCACGCGGAGCATCCGCGCGCCTCCGGCGACGGCCAAGGCCTCCGCCGCCGCATTGCCCGCGGCGAGGTTCTCTTCGCCGAAGATTTTTCTTAGGAAAGATTTCCGGGAAGCGCCGATCACCAGCGGAACCTTCAAGTCTTGAAACGACGAAAGGCGGCGGAGGATTTCCGCGTTGTCCTCGACCCTCTTGCCGAAGCCCAGGCCGGGATCGATCAGGAGGCGTTCGCGGGCTATTCCCCGTCCGACGGCGAACCCGATGCGCTCCTCGAAAAAGGCGCGGATCTCCCCAATCACGTCCTCATAACGGGGATTTTGCTGCATTGTTTCCGGCGTCCCTTTCCGGTGCATGAGGATCACCGGAACGCCGCGACGCGCGATCGTTTCCGGCATCTCCGGATCGCTCAGGGCCGAAACGTCGTTGATCATAGAAGCGCCTTCGGAGAGCGCCGCGTCCGCCACGCACGCCTTCTGCGTGTCGATCGACAACGGAAGCTTAAGTTTGGGGATCAGTTTGCGGACGACGGGAAGCAGCCGGTCCCTCTCCTCGTCGGCCGGGACGGGCGAGGCCCCGGGACGCGTGGATTCGGCGCCGACGTCGATGAGATCGGCCCCTTCCTCTTGAAGTCGGAGGGCGCGGTCGAGGGCTGCCTCCGGGTCGAGATACAAACCGCCGTCGGAAAAGGAATCCGGGGTGACGTTGAGGATGCCCATGACGTAGACGCGGCGGGCGAAATCGAAGTCTCGATTCCCCAGGATCACGCCTTGCCGGGCTCGGGGATCGGACGGAAACCAGGGGACTTGCGGGGAAGGTCGCCGGTGGCGGGCGCCAGGGGCGGCGTCGTCGACGGCGGCGTGCGCGTGGACTGCACCTTGTCGCCGCGGATGGCCTGGTCGATCTGGTCGCCGTCGAGCGACTCGAACTCGAGGAGGGCCGTCGCAAGGCGATGAAGGACGTCCAATTTCTCCTGCAACAGCTTCTTGGAACGGTCGTAGTTGCGGTTGATGATCTTTTTGACCTCGTCGTCGATCTCCAGGGCCGTCTTCTCGCTGTACTCCTGATGCTGGACCATATCGCGCCCCAGAAAGACCTCCCCTTCCTTCCGTCCGAAGGCCAGGGGGCCCAGGTCGCTCATGCCCCACTCGCAGACCATCTTGCGGGCCAAATCGGTGGCCTTGTCGATGTCGTCGCCGGCGCCGGTCGTCTTCTGGTTGAAGATCAGCTCCTCCGCACAGCGTCCGCCCATGAGCACCGAGATGGTGTTCTCGGCCTGATCCTTCGAGTGGATGTGCTTCTCGTCCAAAGGCAATTGCTGGGTCAAGCCCAGCGCCATGCCGCGCGGGATGATCGTCACCTTGTGGACCGGATCGGTGCCGGGCAACGATTTCGCCACCAGCGTGTGCCCGGACTCGTGATAGGCGATCATGCGCTTTTCGTCGTCGGCCAGGATCATGCTCTTCCTCTCGGCGCCCATGAGTACCTTGTCCTTGGCAAGCTCGAAGTCCTCCATCTCGATGAACTTCTTGCTGTAGCGGGCCGCGTTCAAGGCGGCTTCGTTGACCAGGTTTTCCAGATCCGCTCCGGAAAAACCCGGGGAGCCTCGCGCGATGATGGAGAGATCGACTTGAGGCGCCAGCACCGTCCGGCGGGCGTGAACGCGCAGGATCTCCTCGCGCCCCTTCACGTCGGGACGGGGCACCACCACGCGCCGGTCGAAGCGGCCGGGACGGAGCAAGGCCGGGTCCAGAACGTCGGGACGGTTGGTCGCCGCCATGATGATGACGCCTTCGTTCGATTCGAAGCCGTCCATCTCCACCAGCAATTGATTCAAGGTCTGCTCGCGCTCGTCGTGTCCGCCGCCCAATCCGGCGCCGCGATGGCGGCCGACGGCGTCGATCTCGTCGATGAAGATGATGCAGGGCGCGTGCTTCTTGCCCTGCTCGAAGAGGTCGCGGACGCGCGAGGCGCCCACGCCGACGAACATCTCCACGAAGTCGGAGCCGGAGATCGAGAAGAATGGAACTCCCGCCTCGCCGGCGACGGCCTTGGCGAGAAGGGTCTTGCCGGTGCCCGGCGCCCCTATGAGCAGCACGCCCTTGGGGATGCGGCCGCCCAGCTTGGTGAACTTCTTCGGGTCCTTCAGGAACTGGATGACTTCCTCGAGCTCGTACTTGGCCTCCTCCACGCCGGCGACGTCCTTGAAAGTCACCTTTTTCTGCGACTCGGAGAGCATCCGCGCCCGGCTGCGGCCGAAGCTCATGGCCCGTCCGCCGCCGATCTGTATCTGGCGCATGGAGAAGAAGAAGAACGCGAAAAGCAGGATCATCGGGAGCCACGAAATCAGGATCTGCTGCCAGAGCGGCGTCTCGCGCGGTTTTTTGTACTCGATGACAGTGCCCGACTTGGTCAGAAGCTCGAAGGCCTTCTCGCTGTCGGCGGGACCGACGGTGACGAAGGTGGAGCCTTGCTGGAACTCCTCTTTGTACTTGCCGACGTACTCCTCGCCCTGGATCGTCACCTTCTCGACCTCGCCGTTCTGGACGGCCGAAACGAACTGGCTGAAGGAAACGGCCTTGGGGGTGTCCTGACGCTGGCTCAAAAGCTTCAAGGCCCCCAGGGACATGAGGACGATGAGGGCCCACAGGGCGATGGTTTTTTGTGATTGACGCATTACAAAAACGCTATCACGCGCGATGCCTCGAATCAACGCGATTTTCGAAAGAAAACGAAGTGTTTCCGCTGTTTTTCGAATCCGAGCCCCGCCGGCAAGTCATAGACCTGGCCCTGGGCGGAATCCCGAAGGATTTCGTCCACTTTAAGAACGGAAACGGCGGGAAGCGCGAAACCGTCGCCTGCGAGCTGTTGGGCCATCTTCTGCAACAGTCGGTAACGGAGGGACGGAGGCATCAAGCGATACTTGAAGACCGGGCAGGCAACCTTCCCTGAAGAACGAACCGCAACCTTTCGGAAGATCGCTAGAATCTCGTCGTTCAAGCGATCGTCGTCGGCTTGGAGGAACACGGCGTTCGTGGCCGTCCTTTCGGACAGGTTCGGGTTCTCCTTCCGGAGGGCTTTCAAAAGCTTTCGAAGGCGGCTTCGCAGGTAGAGATCGCTCGCGTTGGTGGCGTCTTCGCGAAAACGAAGCTTCAAAGCGCGCGCATAAGCGGCGATTTCGGGGCGCGTGGCCCGGAGCAAGGGCCGGACGAGCGCGACCCTCCCTCTTTTCCCCCAGGGGCGGACGGGACGGATGCCCGACAGCCCCTTCAACCCTGCGCCCTGCAGCCAGCGCATGACGAAGGTCTCCAGCTGATCGTCGGCATGATGGGCCGTCGCGATCTTTCGAGCGCCGATCCGGGCGGCCTCCCGGACCAGGAAGCGGTATCTCAGGTCACGGGCGCGCGATTCCGTGTTTTCCCGCGTCTTCCAACGGGGCGCCTTGCCGGTTTTGAGCGGAACGTCCCAGGACCGGCAGAGCTCGCGGACGAAACGGGCGTCGGCGTCCGCCGCGCGGCCGCGCAGGTTGTGGTGGAAATGGGCCGCGAAGAGCCTCGGGCGCAGCTTGGGCGGGAGGAATCTCAGGAGATGGAGGAGAACGACCGAATCGACGCCTCCGGAGACGGCCACCAGGACCTTCTCCCCCGGCTCAAAGAGAGGCAGCCGCCGGATCGCTTCCCTCAGTTTTTCCCTTGCGGCGAGATCGCCCGGCATACGCGATGACGGAATAAAACACCCCTCCCAGACCGCCTCCCAGCACGTCGAAGAGCAGGTCCATGTAATCCGGCGTGCGGCCGGAAACGAAGACCTGATGAAACTCGTCGGTGGCTCCGTAAATCATGGCGGCGATCGCGGAGGCCAAAACGATCTTTTTTCCCGACCAGAGCCTTCTCGCCGGATCGCAGGCCCAGGCGAAGACGGCGCCGAAGCCCGCGTAGAACCCCAGATGCATCAGCTTGTCCGAAAACCGGAAATGGGGAACCGAAGGACGGTGCAGGGACGAAAGGTAGAATAGAAGCGCGGCGTAAAGGCCGACGAGCAGCCAACGCCAAACGTGGCTACATCTTATATTTTCCAAAATCTTCGGGGTTTAGGTTTTCGAGGAACTCGGCCCACTTCTCCTTTTCGCCCTTCTCTCCGGAGGGACCGCCTTCCTTGTTCAAATCGATCTGACGGGATTTCTCGATGACCTTGCGGTCCACGAAAATGGAGGCGCCGACGCGGAGGGCGAGCGCGATGGCGTCGGACGGGCGCGAGTCGATCACGTGGTCCTTGCCTCCGCTGGTCAGGTAGATACGGGCGTAGAACGTGTTGTCCGCCAGGTCGTTCACCTCCACCTTGGTGACGTGGACGTCCAAGGTGCTTAAGATGTTCTTCATCAGGTCGTGCGTCATCGGACGTGCGAGCTTGATCTTCTCCAGTTCGGTGGCGATGGCGGAGGCCTCGATCAAGCCGATCCAAATGGGCAGCGCGCTCTTCTCGTCCAGATCCTTCAAAATGATGATCGGCATGTTCGTGAACGGGTCGATGGTCAGCCCCGTCACTTTCATTTCAATGAGTGGATCCAACAACCGCCTCCTTGTCCGAAACGCGCCCTTTGAGCGAATATGGCGACGCGTCGGTGACTTCGATTTTCAGTATATCACCCGTTCTTTCGGGCCCTCCATCGAAATTTACGATGCGCCCGTGCGGCGTGCGGCCCATGAGTTGTCCGTGCCCATCGGCCGACGGCCCCTCGGCCAGAACGTCTTCGATCCTTCCGATCCTTTGCCGGTTCTTCGCAAGCGAAATCTCGGCCTGAAGGATTTGCAGCCGGTCCAGCCTCTCCTTCTTGGACTCCGGAGGAACGTCGTCGGGGAACCCGGCGGCCTCGGTCCCCGGACGCCGGCTGTAGGCGAAGCAGTAACTGGCGTCGTATCCGACTTCGCGGACAAGCGACAGCGTCTCCTCGAAATCCGCCTCGGTCTCTCCCGGAAAACCCACGATGATATCGGCGGTAATGGCCACGTCGGGCACGACGCGCCTCAAATCCTCCACGCGCCTTAAGTATGTCCCGCGCGTATAAGACCGCCGCATGCGCTTCAACACGCGGCTGGAACCCGACTGCACCGGCAGGTGCATGTGCGGGCACAGCTTGCGGTTGCGGGCGTACTCCTCGATCAACGCCGGGCTCAAATCCTTCGGATGCGGGCTGGTGAAGCGGAGTCGGTCGATCGACGTTTCTTCGTCGACCTGACGCAAGAGACGAGCGAAACTCGTCTTCTGACTCTGTGGCGTCAGGCCCTTGCCGTAGGAGTTCACGTTCTGTCCGAGCAGCATCACCTCGCGCACGCCTTGGGCGCTCAACCGGTTGATCTCGTCGATGATCTCCTCCGGCCGGCGTGAAACCTCCGCGCCGCGCGTGAACGGCACGATGCAGAAGGAGCAGGCGTTGTCGCAGCCCTTCATGATGGTGACGTAGGCCTTGACCTGTCGTTGATCGGTGACGATGGGCGACGGGAATTCGTAGTCCGAAAGATCGGAGAAATCGATTCGCGAGAAGCGCCCTCCGCCCTCCTTCGCCTTTCGCGCCAGCTCCGGCAGGGCCGCGACGTGGTCCGGCCCCAGCACCATGTCGACCTGAGGAAACCTTTTCAAGATGGCGTCGCCGGAATGCGAGACCACGCAGCCGGTGACGGCGAGCACCTTCGCCTCCCCGGCCTGTTTCATACGGGCGATGTGCGAAACGGCCTTATGATAGGACTTCTCGCGGACGCTGCAGGTGTTCAATACGACGACATCCGCCTCGGCGGCCGAAGAGGCGCGCACGTAACCGTCCTTGCCGAGCAGAGCCTCCATCTTGGAGGAATCCTGCTCGTTCATCTGGCAGCCATACGTTTTGATGAAGTATTTTTTCAAACTAGAAGTCTTTGTCCAACTTGATCTTGGAAATCAAGCGGTCGAGTCCTTCGTCGTCGGTCATGGCGAAATTCTCGAAGGATTCCATCTCCTCCGACGGCTCGTCGACGGCCCTTTGGAGGTCGCCGCGATCCGTGCGGATCTCGCGGCGAATGACGTCCACATATCGGTCCGGGAATTTCTTAACGATGCCTTCGACGTATTTGTTCAGCTTGTCCGCCGCCTTCTTCTGCTCCGCTTCCTTGATGCCCTTCCAGTTCTTCAAGTAGTGAAGCCGGCAGAAGTCTTTCGTCGTCGACGCGTTTTTGCATCCCGGCTCGATGCAAATTTTGATTTTCATGAGTGCCAACCCCACCTTCTACTTGTAAACTCTTTTTGGCGGTTTTCAACAGGATTTCAATATCTTATGACGCGACGAGTAACCGTATAAGGTCGGAACGGCGGGCCCGACAGCGATTTTCAAAGGAATTTTCCCTTAGGGCGATCTCCAAAAAGCCGGAACTCCCGAATAAGGCTCCGGGTTTTCCGGGGGGCATGTCGGAATAGGTTCTATATAAAGGTAGCCGGTTCCTCCTCCAATAGACCTCGTACCGGGACGGGTTTCCAATCTGGGACTTGTGCAGGTTACTGAAGGCGTTTCCGAACTTGTCGAAGAAGAGAATGCCCCCTTCCCAGCCGTTCCGGATCCGCTTCACCTTAAATTCCGGCCTGGTCTTCAGGGACGGCAGGCGGGGCCCGAACAGGGCGGGGTCCACGCCCCGGGCCAGATGGGCCGCCACCGGACCGAAGAGGTCGCGCCCATGGAAGGTGGAGCTCACCTCCGACCGGAAATATTTGGGGTTCTTAAGCTCGTAGATGCCGACGACGGGGTCCCGAAGCGTCGCCAGCGTGAAGAGGCCGTTGTCCGGCCCCACGAAATAATGCCCCCGCGTCTGGACCAGGATGGGACGGCGCTCGCTCCCCACGCCCGGATCCACGACGGCCAGGTGGATCGTCCCCTTGGGATAAAACGCGAAGGCGCAGCCCAAGTGAAACGCGCCGACGATGATGTCGTAGGACGGTATCTCGTTGGAGAGGTCGACCAGCTTCGCCTTCGGATGGATGGAGAGGATCGAACCCTTGACCGCTCCCACGTAGCCGTCGGCCGTTCCGAAATCGGTCGTGATGGTGATGAGGCGTTCTTCAGCCAACTTTTTCGCCCCCCGCTTTGTCCATGGCGTCGAGGAATTTCTGGCGCCTGACCAGGTTCACGCGCCGTTCCCGGTCGATCTCGGCCTTCATTTCCGGCGACATCGCCTCGTAGGTCCTTTGCCTCGTCTTTTTGAAATCCAGATAGCGGTAGGCGAACAGCAGTCCGAGCGCGAGGACCGCCGCGAGGACGATCCAGACCTCGTCGGGAACACGCAGGAGATAAAGGAGCCCCACGACCAAGCCCGCGATGAGAAAGGGATAGGAACTCCTGAAAAGCGATAGAACGTAAAGGGCCAGCTCTTTTCCGCGTCCGTGCACCATCACGGCCGATCCTACACTACAAACGCGGCGGGCGCCAATCCGGCGTCGGAGCCTCCTCAATGACCTTGAGGAGCGAGGCCTTGATCTTCGCCAGCCGGTCTTGGGAGGTGATCTTCTGACCGAAGATGTCCTTCACGTAGAAGGTGTCGGCCGCCTGGTCGAGCTTGGTCGAGATCTTGGAGACGTCGACATAGAGTCCCAGGGCGGAGAGCATCGAGGTGATTTGATAGAGCAGGCCCGTGCGGTCCTGGGAGTAGATGTCGATGACCGTGTAGTAGGCCGAGACGTCGTTGTCGATGTCCACGCGCGCCGGCACCACCTGGGCGATCTTTTTCCGGAAGAGAGAGGGACGGAACTTTTCGGCCACGAGGGCCTCGATCTGGACCTTCCCCTGCAGGACGTCCCGCAGGTCCTTCTCCAGTTTCGCCCACTTGTCGTCCTGAGCTTCCGGCGAATTCGCGATCATGCGCCCTTCGTGATCGGTCACCTTGAAGACCTGCAGGGCGTGGCCGCGGTTGGAGAGGTTCAGCTGGGCGTCAAAGATGTTGATGTTGTGCGCGGCGAACAAGCCGGCCATGCGGGAGAAAAGGGTCGAACCCTCCCAGGTCAGCAACGTCACCTCGTTCAACCCCTCCTTCTCCAGGGGCCGTGCCTCGAAGACGATCGGATCGGAGCGGAAACGCTCCCACAGTTCGACGTGATGGGCGATCTGCCGCGGCGGCGCGGCCAAAAGGTAGCGCGGGGACATCATCGCGAAGAACTCGCGGCACTTCTCGCGGTCCTCCTCCAGTGGAAACAGGCGCAACACCTCGACCAACACGCGCTGGACCAGCTCGGACACCTTCTCCTTGGTGAACGTCCCCTTCTGAAGCACCTCGCGCGTCTTGACGTAGAGGAGGTCGAGCAGGGCCGCCTTCCAGTCCGTCATGGCCTCGGGGTTGGCGGCCTTCACGTCGCAGAAGGTGAGCACGTGGAGCATCGCCAGCAGCTCCAGGCTCTGCATCGCCTTCGCGAACTGGATGATCAGGTTCTGCTCCTCGAGGTCGCGGCGGAAGGCCACGTGGGTCATGATCAGGTGGCTCAATTCCAAAAACTCGAGGGCTTCGACGTCCGCCTGCGGGAAATGCAGGCGCCGCGCGGCCTCGCGAATCAAGGGCGCCCCGCGCTCGACGTGCCCCTTCCCCTCCCCCTTCCCGACGTCGTGGTAAAGGATGGCGAAGGCCAGGAGCGAGCGGCGGTCGGGAGCGGTGAGCGACTTGACGATTTCGGTGATCACCGGATGCCGCTGGGCGTAGTCGCCCTTGGCGATCTTGCCCAACTCCGTCACCGCGAACAGCGAGTGAACGTCGACGGTGTAGACGTGGTAGAGGTTGTGCTGGACCCGGAACCGCAATTTTCCGAACTCCGGCAGGAAGGCCCCCAGGACGCCGGAGTCGTTCATGGCCGAGAGCATCTCCCCCAGCCCTTCGGGCCGCGAGAGCATGTCGCGGAAATAAAGGCAGATGACGCGGTCCTTTCGGAAACGGTCGTTGATCAGCGGCAGCGCCTTCTCGATGCGGTCCTTCGCCACGTCGTCCAGCTCCACGCCCAGGGTGCGGGCGATCTCGAAGATCTTGAGGAGATAGATCGGCTCCTTCTCGAAGACGTCGGGCGAGGCGACCGTCAGGCGCCCGTCGATGATCCAGCAATGCTCGTCCTTCAACGGCGTTTTGGCCGGCGGAAAGAGTTTCGGCTCGACGCGCTTGATCCGCCGGATCGCCTTGGACGTCAGGTTCCGGATATTGGCGGCGACCCGGTAATACTTCTGCATGAAGACCTCGACGCCCAGGAATTGGGAGTCGTTCTTGTAGCCGAACCAATGCGCGATGGGCTCCTGGTACTCGACGGAAAGTTGGTCGGCCCGGCGCCCCGTCCGTCGGTGCAGCTCGTTCCTCAGCCGCCAAAGAAAGCCGAGCGAGTCCCAGAGGGTATGAAATTCCTCGTCGTTCAGGATGCCGCGCGCGACCAGGTCGCTGGGGCCTTCGATGCGGTCGAAGATCCGCCCGAACCAGTAGAGGGTGTGGTAGTCGCGCAGCCCCCCCTCCCCTTCCTTCAAGTTCGGCTCGAGGAGGTAGACCGAGCCTCCATACTTCTCCAGGCGCTCCGCGTTCTCGGCCGTCTTGAGGCGGAAGAACCGCTCGCGGTTGGACTTCGAGGAAAAATATTTGTCGACCGTGGCCTTCAGGGATTCGCTCAAGGACGCCTCGCCCACCAGGTGACGCGCGTCGATCAAGGAGGTCAGGATGGTCATGTCCTCGTCCATGAGCTTGCGGCAATCCTTGACGGTGCGGACGGCGAACCCGACCTCGAGGCCGGCGTCCCACAGGGGTTGAAGCACATTCAGGTTCAGGAATTTTATGAACTCCTGAGCCTTGCCGTCGTAGAGGAAGAGGACGTCGATGTCGGAATGCAGGCACAGCTCGCGGCGCCCGTAACCGCCCTGGCTCAAGAGAGCGGCCTGGAAGGATTTGGCGCCGCCGTGCCGGCGCCGGAAGTCGTCCCTGGCATTGAGGAAGAGAGAGGACAGGAGGCGGTCCATCGCCTCCGTGCGGTAGAGAATCGCGTCGGACGGGTCCTCGTGCTCGGCGTGGAGTTTCTCCAAACGTTCGCGGACGGCCCCGAGGTAGGACTTCACGCCGGCCAGGAGGTCGCCCTCGAGCGACAAGGGCGGCAGAAGGTCCAGGGAGGACGGGGAGGCCAGCGTCATAGGTCGCCCTTCTCCTGAGAAGACTTCCAATAACGGGCGACGGCGTCCGCGATCGCGTTGGCCATGTCCTTTTGGTAGGCGACTTGCTTGAGGCGCTTGCCCTCCTCCGCGTTGGTAACGAAGCCCGTTTCGATCAGGAGGCTGGGGCATTTGGCGCCCACCAAAACGTAGAAGAGGGCCGTCTTCACCTCCAGGCGCTCGATGTCGTACTTGTCGACCAGCGATTTCCGGAACGATCGTTTGACCTCGCCGGCGAGGACGGCGGATTCCTCGGTGGCCGCTGTCTGGAGGAGATCGGAGAGGATCTCCTCCAGGTCCTGGCCCTGTTTCGGCGCGCCTTCGTTCTCGCGGGAGGCGAGGCGTTGCGAGGCCTCGTCGGTGGCCTTGTTCAGGTAATAGATTTCCAAACCCCGGGCGTCCGGATTCTTGGCGGCGTTGGCGTGGACGGAGAGGAAGAGATCGGCCTGGCGCCGGTTGGCGATGCGGTCGCGCTCTCCCAGCGTGACGAAAACGTCATTCGCCCTGGTGAACGACACTTTCGCCCCCAATTTCTTCTTCAAGGCCGCGGCCAGCTGCTTGGCGATCTGGAGGACGACGTCCTTTTCGCGGACGATCGTCTTCTTCTTGCCCTTGCCGAAGACGCCTTGAGCCCCGGGGTCCTTCCCGCCGTGGCCGGCGTCGATGACGATCACCGGCGGCGCCAGCACGGCCTGGGTTTCCGCCATGGCCTGCTCCGCCGCCTCGGGTTCCAGCACGATCCGCGGCTCTTCTTTCGCCGTCTTTTTCTGGTCCTTCTCTTCTTTTTGCTTCTTTTTCTTGCCGTCCTTCGGCGCCTCAACGACGATCTTCTTCTTGGGATTGTCAGGATCGACGAGCTCGACGGACTCGCCGTTCTCTTGGGCGCGGATGATGGCCTCGACGCCGTTCATGCGCGGCTGGGAGGCTTTTTTCGATTTCTTCTTTTTCGATTTCGCCCACGCCTCGGGGGACGCGAAGACGCAGAGCATCAGCGCGCACAGAAAGAAGACGAGGAAGCACCGGAACGCCTTTCGCATCAGAACAAATCCCCCTGTCCTTCGGGTCTTTTGTTCCGCCGCTTGGCGATGCGCGGCTGTCCTTCCGGCTCCAGTTCTCCGGATTCGAGGTTTTTCAGGACCTCCTTGGCCCGCTCCACGACCTCCGGCGGCAAACCCGCCAGCCGCGCCACGTGGATGCCGAAGCTATGGTTCATCCCGCCGGCGACGAGGCGGTAGAGGAAGACCACGTCGTCCCCCTCCTGCTTCACCTGCACGTTGTAGTTCTTGATGCCCGGCCGGGTCAGGGCCAGGTCGATCAGTTCGTGGTAGTGTGTGGCGAAGAGCGTGCGGGATTTGAGAGCGTCGTGCAGATACTCGGCCACCGCCCAGGCGATCGAGATGCCGTCGAAGGTGGACGTGCCGCGGCCGATCTCGTCCAAGAGCACCAGGCTCCGCTCGGTGGCGTTGTGCAGGATGTTCGCCGTCTCGCACATCTCCACCATGAACGTGCTCTCCCCGCGCGCCAGCCGGTCGGCCGCGCCCACGCGCGTGAAGATCTGGTCGACGATGCCGACCTCCGCTACTTCCGCCGGAACGAAAGAACCCGCCTGGGCCATCAGCGTGAGGACGCCGGCTGAGCGGATGACGGTGGATTTTCCGGCCATGTTCGGGCCCGTGATCATCAGAAAGCGATCGCCGGCGACGTCCATCGAAAGATCGTTCGGCACAAAGCTGCCCGCGGGGAGGTTCTTCTCGACTAAAGGATGTCTTCCCTGGCTGATTTTCAAGCGGCCGTCCTCGTGAAGGACGGGCCTCACCGTCCGATGGCTTCGCGCGTATTCGGAGAAGCTCTGCAGGGCGTCCAGTTCGGCGACGCGGTCGGCCTGCGCCTGGAGTTCGGGAACCTCCGCCAGAGCGGCGTCCCGCAAGTCGCAGAAGAGCTTGTACTCGAGGCCCTTGATCCGCTCCTCGGCCCCCAGGACCTTGTCCTCGAAGGACTTCAGTTCCGGCGTGATGTAGCGCTCGGCGTTGGCGAGCGTCTGCTTGCGGATGAAATCCGCCGGAACCTTCGAGAGATGCGCGGCCGTCACCTCCAGGTAGTAGCCGAAGACCTGGTTGAAGCGGACCTTGAGCGACCCGATGCCCGTCCGCTGCCGCTCGCGCTCCTCGATGGCGGCGATAGAGCCCTTGGCGTCCGTCTGGATCTTCCTCAACTCGTCCAACTCCGGACTCACGCCGTCCCGCACGATCCCGCCGTCCTTCAAGGCCAGCGGAGGCGTCTCCACCAGCGTCTTCAGGATTTTTTCCTTCAGGAGCGGCGCATCGTACCAATCGCGGATCCATCCGGCGAAGAGGCCGGCCTTCAGTTCGGAGAGGATCGGCTTGAGACGGGACAAGGCCTCCAGCGAATCCGCCAGAGCCCGCAAATCCCGGGCGTTGGCCGTCCCGAGCGACAGGCGACTGTTGATGCGCTCCAGGTCGTAGACGTTCTGAAGGCAGGATTGGACCGCCTCCAAGACGCGCGGGCGTCCGACCAGTTCCTCGACGGCGTCGAGCCGCGCTTCGATCGCCTCCTTGCGGAGGAGCGGCGCCAGGAGCCAATCCCGAAACTTCCGCGCGCCCATCGCCGTCTTCGTGGCATCGAGGAAGTCGGAGAGGTCGTCGACGTTCAGATTTTTCCGCGAATCCTCGCCGATCGCCATACTCTCCTTCCGCTCGTGGAGTTTCAGAGGCCTCAGATGCGCCATGCGCCCGACTTTCTGAGTCTCGCGCACGTAATGGAGGATGGCTCCCGCGGCGATCACCCCCGCGGGGGCCGCCTCGCAACCGAAGCCGGAGAGCGTCGCCACCTGGAACTGGTCGCAGAGGATCTTGCGGGCGTAGGTCTCGTCCCACACCCAGACGGGCGTGCGGCTCAGGCAATAACGTTCCTTGAAGGGATCGAAGACGGGAACGCCCTCGGAGACGACGAGTTCACGGGGTTCCAATGCGCTCAAGGCGCCGAGAAGCGTCTCCGGCGTCCCCGGAATCTCAAAACAGCGGAAGTCGCCGGTGGCAATGTCCAAAAAGGCGATGCCCCAGACCTCGCCGTCGCGGTGAACGGAGGCCAGGTATTGGTGGACGGTCTTTTGGGAACGGTCGACGCCGTCGAGGAATCCCGCCAGTCCCGGAGTCACCACGCGCACCACTTCCCGGCGAACCACCCCTTTCGCTTCTTTGGGATCTTCGACCTGATCGCAGACGGCGACCTTGTAACCCTTCTCCACCAACTTCTCGAGATAGGGCTGATACGAATGATGCGGTATCCCGCAGAGGGGCACGGGATTCGGGTCGTTCTTGTTGCGGGAGGTTAAAACGATGTCCAGGACCTTCGCAGCGGTCACCGCGTCGTCGTAGAACATTTCGTAGAAATCGCCGATGCGGTAGAAAAGAATGGCGTCTTTATGTTGTTCTTTGATCTCCCGGTACTGCCGGAGCATGGGAGTATCGCTGGATTCGGCTGGCACGTTTCACACCTCAAGGAAATAACGACTGAATCGCACCCGATAGGGTGTGCCAACGACCTATTCAAGTTGGGCGGATTGCTCAACCCAAAATTTGAATGAAATTCACCATCCGGCCGGCCTTCTCCCCGTCCCGGCGGTAGGACCAGAAGAGGTCGGGGCAGCAGTGGGTGCAGAGGTCGATCCGGTCGATGCGGGTGTCCGCGACGCCCGATTCTTTGAGTTGGAGGCGGTTGGCCTGCGCGACGTCCAACAACCACTTGGTTTCGGAGATTCTTTTCAGAAGGGGCCAGCCGGGGAACTCTTTCGCGAAATCGCCGGCCACGTCGGCCTCGACCTCGAAGCAACGTCCGGCCATGTTCGGCCCCAAGGCGCAGACCAGATTCTCGGCCTTCCCTCCCTTCTCTTCGATCCGCCGGATCGCCGCCTGGGCGGCGCGCAGGAGGGTCCCCTTCCAACCGGCATGGACGGCGGCGACGATTTTCTTCTCCGTCTCCACCATCAGGATCGGCTGGCAGTCCGCCGTTTTCACGGCGGCCGAAAGACCGGGTCGATCGGTTAAAACCGTATCGTAGTCTTCGGGTTCAGAGGTGGGCACCGCCTCCGGTTCTAAGATCGCCACGCCATGCACCTGCTTCACGGTCACGGCGTTCGCCGGGCGCGGATCGGCGATCGTTCCGAAGCCGTGGGCGATCCACGAAATTTTCTGAAGCAACGGGGAGACTATCATTTCAAGCACTCTATCACGGATCGCATGTCCTCGGGCAGAGGGGCCTCGAAATTCAACGTCTTTCCGGTCGTCGGATGGGCGAAGGACAGGCGCCAGGCGTGGAGCATGGGACGGGTCAACCCTTCCAAGACGGCGGCGGCCGTTTCGTCCTTGACGGACGAAAGGTAACTTTTGGCGCCGTAGGCGGAATCTCCGACGACGGGATGATGCGTTTCGGAGAGGTGCACGCGGATCTGGTGGGTCCGGCCGGTCTCGATCTTGATTTTCAGCAACGACAGTAGGGGCGCATGGCCATGCGTCCCTACACGGAATTCTCGGACCACTTCCCAATGCGTGACGGCATTGCGGCCGAATTTGGTGCGGCTGGAGAATTTCTTGCGGTGGATCGTATCGCGTCCGATGGCGAAGTCGATGGTGCCGGCCTTCTGCTTGTAGGTCCCGAAGACTAAGGCCTGATAGGTCTTGTCGACCTCGCGGTCTTTGAATTGCTGGGCCAGTTTTCGTTGGACGAGCTCGTTCTTGGCGACGACCATCACGCCCGAGGTCCCCTTGTCCAAACGATGGACGATTCCGGGCCGAAGGTCGTTTGAAGCGCCTTTCCGGCCCAGGTGGTGCAGCACGGCGCTGACGAGCGTGCCCGTAAAATGTCCGGGAGCCGGATGAACGACCATGCCGGCGGCCTTGTTCAGAATCAGAAGGTCGTCGTCCTCATGGAGAATTGCGAGCGGAAGCTCTTCCGCCTCGGCCTTGGGAATGGGCGGCGCGCGGCGGACCATCTCGATGGTTTCGCCTCCGGTGAGGAGAAAGCTGGGCTTGCGCTTCTCCCCATTCACCAAAACGAAACCATCTTCGATCAATTTTTTGATCTGGGTGCGGCTGTAATGCCGGTGCTGCGAAGCGAGATAGGCGTCTAGGCGGGTCTTGTTCAATCTTCTTTGAGTTCGAGGTTCCAGTAACTGAAGTCGACGATGTTGATGAACGGCTTCCATTCCTCATGCCGGATCTCACGGATCGAGAGATCGACGAAGGGCGTCCAATGGGGACGGGATGGCGTGCGGATGAGCTTCATGTGCGCTTGCGAGGGCGACAGGCCGCCCTTCTTCCGGTTGCACGGGATGCAGCTCGTGACGACGTTCTCCCACGTGGTCTTCCCGCCCTGCGTCCGCGGAACGACGTGATCGAGGTTCAAGTCGGATCGCGGCAGGCGCTTGCCGCAGAACTGGCACATGTTCCCGTCGCGCAGGTAGATGTTGTGGCGAGAGAAACGCACGTGGCGCTTCGGCACGCGGTCGTAGGTCTGCAGGAGGATCACGCGCGGGATGCGGATGACCCGGTTGATCAGGCCGATCTTTTCGTGATGTTCGGCGACGGAGAGCTCGCTCCAGCTGTGGAAATCGAAGGTCTCGAACTGGCGGTCCACCGCCTTGGCGATCCCCATGTAGAGGAGCGTGAAGGCCCGGCGCAAAGAGGTGACGTGGATCGGGATGTACGATCGGTTGAGAACTAAGACCTGGCTGGATAGCATTCCCCATTAAAATCCGCGAAAAGCGTTTGAAGGTCAAGGCGGATTTGGGCCATACAATGACGCAACGGCTCACATGATTACCTTCTCGAACGGACATCGCTGCAAATTCATGACGGCCTCCGGGGCGCTGGCCTACGACGGCGGCGGCTGGCCGTGGGAGAAGCCGTTGCGCTGGATGGGTTGTATCGATCCCACCCTTTTCACCAATGTGACGAAAACGCTCACGCAGACGCCCCGGGAGGGAAACCTGCGCTGGTCGCATCCCTGGAGCGTGGTGAAGAAGATCGCCGGCGGCGGCGTCGTAAACGCCATCGGACTCACCAACCCCGGCATCCATTGGTGGCTCGAGTTCGTGGCGCCGAACGTCCCGGAAGACCGCCATCTGGTCGTCTCCATCGAGGCCCGGAGCGAAATGGAGGTCGCCGAGATGGTGCAGCTGCTCGACGGCCAGAACATCCAGGGCATCGAGCTCAACTTTTCCTGTCCCAACACCCAGGATCACGAGGACAGGACGACGGAAAAGATCGTCGCCATCGGCCGCAAGGCGGCGAAGCTCTCCCACCTGCCTCTGATCGCGAAGCTTTCCTACACGCAGGACTATATCGCCGTGGCCCGGGAGCTGTCGCACGAGAAGCGGATCGAGGCCTTCAGCATCAACAGCGTGCCGTGGGGCGTCGTCTTCCCCGACCGCCCTTCCCCGCTCGCGGCCTTCGGCGGCGGCGGCGTGTCGGGAAAGCGCGTCCAAGACTTCACGTGGGGAATGGTGGAGGAGCTGGCGATTGCGACCGCCGTGCCCGTCATCGGGCCTTCGGTCTGGGAGTACGACGACATTCAAAGAGTGACGGACAAGGGGGCCAAGGCGGTGAGCTTCGGTTCGATCTTCGTCCACCACCCGACCCGGCCGACGAAATTCGTCCGGCGGTGGATCCGGGAGCACGTCAAGCCGATGCCTCCGCAATGAGATCGTAATCGGCGGTCTTCAAGATCTTCACGTTCACGAATTCTCCGGCCTTGTGTTGTCCGGCCAGCAGCGTGATGCCGTCGATCTCAGGCGCCTGCGAGGCCAGGCGCGCCTGGAAGAAGCCGCTATTGCCGGGCATGGGCCCTTCGCAGAGGGCCTTGAACGTCTTGCCGACCAAGGCCTTGTTCTTTTTCCGGGAAATCTTCATCTGCAGGGCCATCAGGCGCTCGTAACGCTCGTCTTTCGTCTCTTGAGGGACCTGGTCCGGCAACGTCGCCGCCGCCGTGCCTTCCTCGATGGAAAATTTAAAGACGCCGACGCGGTCGAACTCCGTCTCGGAGACGAAATCGCAGAGCTCCTGGAACTCTTCCTCCGTCTCGCCCGGATACCCCACGATGAACGTGGTGCGCAGGGCGAGTTCCGGAATCCTCGCCTTCAACTTTCCCAGCACTTGGCGCACGTAACGCCCGGGCGAACCCCGCTTCATCGATAATAAGACGCGCTCGCTGATGTGCTGGAGCGGCATATCGACGTATTTGACGGCGTGCTCGGAGTCGGCCAAGGCGGTGATCAGGCGGTCATTGAACTCGAGGGGATACATGTACAAAGGCCTGAGCCAAAAATCGCCCGGGACTTTGTCCAAGGCTTCGATCAGCGCGGCCAGGTTCGTTCCGTCCTTCAAGTCCCGGCCGTATTCGTTCAAGTCTTGGGCGATGAGATTGAACTCCTTTACGCCTTGGACGACGAACTGCTCCACCTCGCGGACCACCGAATCGAGTGTGCGGCTCTTCAGGCGGCCGCGGATCGACGGGATCGTGCAGAAGGAACAGATGTGGGAGCATCCTTCGGAGATCTTCACGTAGCTGTAGTGCTTGGGGGTGGAGAGGATGCGCGGGAGGTCGGGGTCGGGGAGGATTTGGCGGGCGCTTAAGACCACCTCCCCCTTCCCCCTCCTTATTAAGGAGGGGGACCGAGGGGGCGGTGACGCGAAGCGCTTCCGCAAATATTCCGCCAACCGGTCGAACTCCCCCGTCCCGATGAACAGATCCACCTCCGGCATTTCCTTCGCCAGTTCCTCGCCGTGCTTTTGCGTAAGACAGCCCGAAGCGACCAGGACCTTGCAGACGCCCTCCTCCTTATAACGGGCCATCTCCAAGATCTGCTCGATGGACTCCTTCCGGGAGGCCTCCAGGAAACCGCAGGTGTTGACGACGATGATCTCGCTCTCGGAAGGCTCGGTCGAGAAGCCGAAGCCGTCCTTCTTGAGGAAACCGAGCATCATCTCGGAATCGACGAGATTCTTGGCGCAGCCGAGCGAGACTAAACAGACCTTCTCCATAGGGATTCTTTATTCGGCGGGCTTCGCGGAAGGTTGTTCCGATTCTTTGAGGTGCAGGCTTAGAACCAGGGCGTCCTCGTCGTTGTCCTGGTAATAGCGCCGCCGGACGCCCGCCTGGCGGAAACCGAATTTCTGGTAGAGCTTCAGGCCCGCCGCGTTGCTGGGGCGGACGTCCAGCGAGACCGTCTCCACGCGGTTTTTCCGGGCCTCGCCCAGCATGAACTCGATCAATTTGGTGCCGACGCCGCGCCTGCGAAAATCCGGTTGGACGCCGATGGTGATCAGGTGCACCTCCGGCCCGACGCGCCAGAAGTCGATGTAGCCGATCACCTTCCCGTCCTTTCGGATCACAAAAAGGTGGGCGACGTTTAAGTTCAGCTCCATCCGAAAAAGGTTGATGGTGAAAGGCGTGGGGAACGAGGCGCTTTCGATCGCCAGAACCTCCGGCAAATCCGACTCGGTCATTTTCTGGATAAGGTAGTCGTCCGTCATTTGCTGCCGTAGGAATGTAACCCGGACAGGACGAGATTGGTACCGAGATACGTGAAGATGACGGAGAAGAAGCCGATGACGGAAATCACCGCCGCCCGCTTCCCCGTCCAGCCGGGCGTGAAGCGCCCGTGGAGATAGCCGGCGTAGATGAGCCAGGTCACCAGGGCCGTCGTCTCCTTCGGATCCCAGCCCCAGTACCGCCCCCAGGCCTCGTGCGCCCAGATGGCCCCGGTGATCAGGATCAAGGTCATGAACGGAAAGGCGAAAAGCGTCACCTTATAAGAAACCCCGTCCAGCCAGCGGGCGTCGGGGAGCTTCGCCGCGATCCTGGCGCCCCGGTAGAGATAGGCGATCGAAAAGCCGGTGGCCGCCGCCATCAGGATCAGGAGGAACAGCGAATACGGGTTCGAGCCCATGCCGACGCTCTGATATTGGGCGATGATGCCGATCATCGTGCCGATCAAGGCGAGGTAAGACACGAAGGAGATCAACAGCAAATCCCTTCCCCTCTTATGAAAACTTTGCCCCCCCGCGAGATGCAAAAAAGCGGCGCCCAAGGCGAGCACCGAGGTGACCCAAAACAATTGCGGGAGGTACGGCACCGAGATCTCGAAAAACTTGATCGGATCGGAGCCAGGAATCGGGTTCTTCTGCCACTTGCCGCCCACGAAGACGACCTCGGACATCATATATAGGCCCTTGAGAAAGACGTCGCCCCCGCCGACCAGCAGGAGCGTTCCCAAGATCGTCAGGGCTGTCGAGAACCCGAGCCAGCGCTCGCTCATGCCCGTCTTGACCAGATAGAGGAAGGCCAGGACGGAGGCGACGATGAACCCCGAGTAGGCGAAGGCCGCCAGGCAGGAGTGGGCCAGGATCCACCAGCTCTGCAGCGAGGGCACGAGCGGCGTGATCTCCTTGATAGGAACGAGGTAGGCCAGCCCCAACCCCGAAAAGACCAGCGGCGTGACGAAGGCGCCGACGTAGCGGAGCTTGAAACGGAGATCCACCACGAGCGATAGGACGGCCAAGCCGAAGCTGAAATAGACCAGCGATTCATAGAGATTGGTCCAGGGCGGCCGGTACAGCCCTCCCTGGAACCAGCGGAGGGCCAGCGACGTGCCATGGGCCAGGGCAGAGGCCCCGAAGATCGCCGGCGCGGCGATATACGACCAGCGCTTCTTGCTCACGAAATAGAGGACGTAGACGGTCATCGCGGCCAGGTAGCCCAGCATCGCGTAATTCAGGAGAGCGACGCTAAGCGGGGACGGGGTCATGGAAGCCTCCAGACAGTTTTTCGGACCAGGCCACCTTCTTCGGATCCTTTTGGGACAGCAGTTCGGCGGAAATTTCTTTCACCAGCTTTTTCACCTTTCGTCCAAAACTTTCCGGATGCCGGTGGGAGGCCGCCGCCACCAGGACCTCGTCCTTCGAGACGACGATCCAAAGCCGCCGGTGCGGGATTAAGAAGGTGGATAGCAGCCCGGCCATCAGCAGGGCCGCCCCGAACCAGGTCACGTTGATTCCGGGATTCCGCGCGACTTGGAGGCCCGTGACGGGGACCGTATCGTAGTCGTAGACGAAGTTTTTGAAGACCAGGTTGTAGACGCCCTTCCGCATCTCGGCGTCGAAATTCGGGAAATTCTTGAAAAGCCAGATCACGCGTGGGGTTTCGCCGTTTTCCGAAAGCTTGATCTTCACCGCTTCTCCCAAGTCCTTTCGGTGCCCTTCGACGTCGAGCGGTATGTTCTGGGCGTAATCGACCACCTCGAGCGTCCCCTTCCCGTTCGGCAGGGTTTCCACCTTGTTGAAGTCGGTGGCCAGCACTTTGGATCGCTTGGTCTTTGGATCTTGGACTTCGAGGGCGATCGACGTCCGCTCGTTCGCCGCCGTCTGTCCGAAGGTGGCCTGATAGAAATAGATGCCTTGATAAGAGAGCGGATCGTTCACCTTGATGGTCTTGCTCGCGACGACCTTCCCGCCGTCGACGATCTCGAGGTCGCTGAAATAGGCCTTCGGCGCCCCGTCCGGATATTTCTCCATCCGCGCGCCGAGGCAGCGGATCTCGAAGCCCAGCGGAACGCGTTTGCCCTCGATCTTCCGGTCGAAATAGGCGGTCGCCTTCTCGCCCGGCGAGAGCTGGATCATCCCTTCGAAGCCCTTCATGCCGGTGATCATCCCGCCGATCAAGATCAGAACGATGCCCGTATGGATGACGTAGACGCCCAAGTGCGCATACTTGGCGCTTTGAGCCGCGACATGGACCTTGCCATCCTTCTCCGTCACCACCGGGCGACGGAAACGTTTGCCCACGAGCCCCGCGATCTTGAAGCCCAAGGACCTGGGATCCTGCGCGTGATTCAGGCGGGCGTGCATTTCCGGCAATTCGCCCTCTCCCGTGGCCTCAAGCACGCTGCGGAAGGAGCGGATGCGCGCACGGAAGCGCGGCCACATGTCGATGGAGACGACGGTCAGGGTGAGCGCCAGCAAGGCGAGCTGCAGGACGTACCACCACGAATGAAAGACGTCCAAGAGGCCGAACAGGTCGAGCCAGTGCAGGGTCGTGGCGCTGTAGACACGTTCCAGCTGGCCGGGCTCGGCGATGGGTCTTTGAAGGACGATGCTGCCGGCCAGCGTGCTGACGGCCAGCGTGATGAAAATCCCTAAGGCAAGCTTCAGCGAGCTGAAGAAGCTCCAGAGACGTTCGGCGATTTGATCTAAAAATTTCATGTCTTGTAGGGGCGACCCGTTGGGTCGCCCTGGGCAAGGCACCGCCTTGCCCCTACGCAAATACCTTCCTTCCGGGATACACCGCCTTCGCGCCCAGCTCCTCTTCAATACGCAGCAACTGGTTATATTTCGCCAACCGCTCGGAGCGCGACAGGCTCCCCGTCTTGATCTGGCCCGCCGAGGTGCCGACGGCCAGGTCGGCGATGAAGGCGTCCTCCGTCTCGCCGGAGCGGTGCGAGATCACCGTGCGGTAACCGGCCTCCCGGGCGATCCGGATGGCCTCCAGGGTTTCGGTCAAGGTCCCGATCTGGTTCAATTTGATGAGGATCGCGTTCGCCGCCTTGGCCTTGATCCCCTTCTTCAGGCGCTCGGGATTGGTGACGAAGAGGTCGTCGCCCACCAACTGGACCTTTTTGCCGAGCGTGCGGGTCAAATTATCCCAGCCCACCCAGTCTTCCTCGGCGAGCCCGTCCTCGATGGAAGCGATGGGGTAATCCTCGCAGAGCTTTTGGTAGTAAACGACCAGATCCGTCACTTCGACCTTCTTCCCTTCTTCGGTGGCCAGGCTGTACTTGCCGTCCTTGAAGACTTCGGTGGAGGCGACGTCCAGGGCGAAAAGGATATCCGAGCCGGTCTTGTAGCCCGCCTTCTTCACGGCCTCGGAGAGCAGGTCCAAGACTTCACGATTGGAACCGATCTGCGGGGCGAAACCTCCCTCGTCGCCGACGGCGGTGGCCAGCTTCTTGGAGCTCAAGAGCTTCTTCAAGTGATGGAAAACCTCGGCCCCCATCCGAAGCGACTCCCCATAAGAATTCCCGACAGGGACGATCATGAATTCCTGGATGTCCAAGGGGTTGTCGGCGTGTTTGCCGCCGTTGACGACGTTCATCAGGGGCACGGGAAGGACGTTGCCGTCCGCGCCCGTCAGGCCCGCGATGTAGCGATAGAGCGGCAGCTTCTTGGCCTCCGCGGAGGCGCGGGCGTAGGCGAGCGAGACGGCGAGCATCGCGTTGGCGCCCAATTTTCCCTTGTTCTTCGTTCCGTCCAATTCCAGCAGGAGATGGTCGAGCTCCTTCTGGCGCCCGGCGTCCATTCCCTTCATCTTCGGGGCGATGACCTTGCCGACGTTTTCGACGGCCTTGCGGGTGCCCTTGCCGAGATAGCGCCGGTCGTCTCCGTCCCGCAGCTCCACCGCCTCGTAGGTACCCGTCGACGCCCCGGAGGGCACCGCCGCGCGGCCGACCGTCCCATTGTCGAGAACGACGTCCGCCTCCACCGTGGGCCAGCCGCGCGAATCGAGCACCTCGCGGGCCTTCACCGCTTGAATCGCCAGAATCTTGTTGGCCACAGAAACCTCCCGAAAAGGTGGTCCTCTCATAGTGAAGACCGTCCCATTTTGTCAACGTAGGCCAAGTTTTTCACGGCCCGTGACAATCCCGAAGGGTTTTGCTAACTTAGGCCGAACCTGGAAATTGATGCCTAGCCCAAGCTTATTGGATTTATCCCCGCTCTCCCCCCAGGACCGGACCATCCTTAAAGTGGTCCTGAAAGGCCGCTCGGTCATCGATAGCCCGCGCCTCCATATGGCTTCGATCGACGAGGCGCGCGACTTCCTGAAGGTCAACGAGTTCGACGTCTCGAAACCCAAGGATTTGGAGCGCCTCCAGGCCATCCACCTGGAGGCCGTCAGCTACCTTCAGAGGGAATTGAAGCTGGAAATCGCGAAAGAGCTCCTGGATTCCGGAAAAATCCTGGACCTCTTCCTCATCGCCTCCAACGCGAAGGACAAGACCCTCCAAAAACAGGCCTGCGCGCTCTTGAAGACGATGAACATCGTCAACCACATCGACGGCCGCGAGCTGCTCTACAACTGTCCCATCAGCCTCCGCGACCTGTTCAGCCTGGCAGAGGACAAGGTCGAGAGATCCCTGTCCGCGCTGCAACGAAACGTAGGGGCGACGTCCGAAGGACGTGAATCGCCTCTCCTGCGATACACGGGAGGAAGGAAGCCCAAGGAGAGCGTCGTCACCAAGCTCCTGTGCAAGCGCGAGACCATCGCGGCCCAGGTCTACGACCGCGTCCGCTACCGCATCGTCACACGCAAGAGGGAGGACATCGCCGTCGTCCTCCTCCATCTCTTCCGCACCGTCCTCCCCTTCAATTATGTCATCCCCGGCGCTTCGGTGAACCAGCTGCTGGCCACGGCGGGCGGCGAGAGGTT
Source organism: bacterium (assembly GCA_036274695.1). Classification (GTDB taxonomy): domain Bacteria; phylum UBA10199; class UBA10199; order JACPAL01; genus DASUFF01. Next base: position 27,190 of record DASUFF010000166.1, read on the forward strand.
GAAGAAAAACCTGCTGTCGCTGAAGAAGGCCCTCTCGAAGACGTCTTGGACCTCCACGGGAACGATGGAATATTCCGGCCGCAATTATAAGGTGTGCAAGTTCGTCGTCGACATCCCCGTGCGCATGGACAATTTCCTGGCTCAGACCGGCGGCGCCCCTTACCGGGACAGCCTGGGCACGGTGGCTTACGTCCTCGTGGAGTTCCAGATCGTGGACGAAGAAACGGACGCCGCCAACAACGCGGGCGAGAGCAGTCATGAGAAATACAAGACCCGCCAGAAGCGGGGCGTGCTGCGCCGCCTCGTCGGGAGACCCTGACCATGATGGGGGTCCTGATCGTCGCCTTCCTCGCCGTCGGCGTGGGTTTCGGCCTCATCTTCTTATTGGCCTTCGCCGACAAGCAATCCCGCAAGCGCAACGCCGGAAAACGCCCCGAGCCGGATCTCGCCAAGCCTCAGTTCGAAAAGGCCTGCGTGGAGATCATCGAAAGGATGAAGCTGGAGATCCACGACATCCAGCGGACAGACGACGACAACCTGGACATCCGCGCTAAAAATCCGGCGCCGGTGGTCGGGGGCGAGTTTTTCATCCGGTGCGTCTACCTGCCCGACGGCGGCCGGATCGAAGCCGCCGAGATCATCGAGATGTCGAACGTCATCGTGCAGGACCGGCTTTCCAAGGGCATTTTCATGACGAACGGGCGTTTTACGGAAGACTTGCCGGCCATCGGCGAACTCGCCCCGATCGAGTTCATCGACGGCGCCCGCCTCAAGGCGATTTCGGCCGATCTTCCGATGGTCTGACGCGTGATCCAAGCTGCGTCAAAAACTCACCATTCGGGTTTGTTTTTACCCTCTTATTTTTCTTAAGCTTTTCACTTTTGCCCCCCTACCCCGTCATCTTTCCGATAAATTTCAAATACTTGCCTGTATACTTTTGAATACGGCCGCTTTGGCATTCGTCTTGCTCAAAAAGAAGCCATGAAAACAAATCCCTCCTTCGCAGCGGCGCCGTGTACCACCCGAAAGCCGTCCGCCCTCCTCCGGCGATGGAAGCTCAAGCTTCTCGCCGGATTTTTTATTTTGGGGGCGGCTCCGGCAGCGAACGCGGCGCTGATCAATGTCGACACCGTCTGCCAGTGCGGCTTCCCGGACAGCGGCGGCGGCTCCTGCGCCACGACGAGCGTTTCCGGCGTCCCCGTCAACTGCGCGGGGCTCGGGATCGCGGGCGACGGCGACGGCTTCTGCTCCTTCGGCGAGGCCATCATGGCGGCCGAACAGAACCAGGACGTCGACGGCTGCAGCGGGGCCAACGTCAGCGGCCCCTACGACCCCTTGGGCGACACCGTCATCCTGCCCTCCGGCCAGAACTTCATCTTTACGGCCCCCGATAATTTCGACCCGGACATCGGACCGAACGGCCTGCCCGTCGTCCGCCAATTGCTCCTGGTCGAGGGCTCCGGCAGCCGCCTCTTCCGCGATCCGGGGGCCGACAACGACGTCTTCCTGCGCTTCTTCGAGGTCAATGGCCTCCTGTCCGTCAACAAACTGACCTTCGAGAACGGCAACCCCGGCTGCGACGCCTCCTATTGCGGGGACGGCATCGTCCAGGGCGACAACGAAGACTGCGACGTAAAGGTCTGCGAGAACTCGAACACCCCCTGCACCTCCGACGACGAATGCGACGGCAGCGCCTGCATCTCCGGAAACAACAACGACGGCGTCGGCTGCAGCGCCGACTGCCGCCACGAGAGCTGCGGCGACGGCGTGCTCGACCCGGGAGAGCAGTGCGATCCCACGCAGACCTGCGCCCTGACGGGCGAGGACTGCTCCGGCGGCGGATTCTGCCCGTCCGTCCAAGTCTGCTTCGATCCCAACGGCAATGCGACCGACACGCCGTGTCCCTTCGCAACCAGCTGCGAACAAATCTTCGGCCCCGGCTCCTTCTGCGATTTCACGACCCAGGCCTGCGAATCGGCGGATCCGGACTGCAGCGGCGACTGCGAACACCTCATCAACGGCAGCCTTTGCGGCAACGGCATTCAAAATGCCGGCGAGGGCTGCGACAACGGGGCCCGCTGCGTGAGCAACATCGACGGTTCCATCGGAGCCGACTGCACGACGTCTCCCATCAGCTGCGGCCGGACGGAAACCTGCCAGCCGGTGGCCGGCGACGGCTGCGACGAGTTCTGCAATCTCGAAACCTGCGGCAACGGCGTGATCGACGACGGCGAGCAATGCGATCCGGGCGGCATCTGCGTCAACTCCGACCATAACCCTTACGAGCCGGAACGCCCCTGCACCACCGACGCCGAGTGCCAGGCCATCGGCAGCCCCAGCGATTCCTGCGCCCCCCGCACCGGCGGGACCCGCGCCGGCGGCGGCAGCTGCAACGAATGCCAGCTCGGCGCCTACGGCCGGTGCTACGACGCCGGAGCCATCCTCGCGGGAAGCCTCGACTTCGAAGGCGACAGCGGCCCCGCGACGGGCCATTGTTCCCTGACGGGCAAGCAATGCGATCCGAACGGCCCCAATACCTGCATCCCCATCGACAGCCAGGAACCCAATGTCTGCATTCCGGACGACAACGGCGGCGGCGACGGCGGAGGCGCGGCCTTCCTGGAGATCAGCAACTCGACCTTCGTGAAGAACGCGACCACGACCCCCGACGCCACCCTGACGGACCCCCCGACGCCCGTCGGCATGTCCTCCGGCGTGGCCGGAGCGGTCTTAGGCGGCGTCCTGTCCACCGTCCACATCACCGACACCACGTTCTCCAAAAACGCCTCGATCGTGGGCGGCGCCTTCCTGGGCCTCGCGAACCAGGAAGTCACCATCGCCCGGTCCACCTTCAACGACAACGTCGTCGTCCACGACAACTTCACCGGCGACAGCGACGGCGGCGACGTGATCGCCTCCGGCGTGGGCGGCGCGATCGCGGCGGCCCTTTCGAACGTGAAGATCTCCGAGAGCGCCATCCATCATAACTTCGCCAGCCAGAATTCGGCCTTCCCCGGCCAGTTCGGCGGCGGCATCGCCTCCATCTGCAGCGATTTCGACGTGAGCAACAGCTCCCTCTTCGGCAACGAAGCCCAGTTGGGCGGCGGCATCTTCGCCAACTACGGCCTCTTAAACTGCAGCATCTTCCTGGGAGAGATCGAGTTCGGCGGCGACGACAACCCGTTCACCGAGCTCCTCGTCTCCCGCGTCCTCGACTCCGAAATGAGGATCGGCAACAGCACGCTGACCGAAAACCTGGCCTCCGAGGAAGGCGGCGGCATCCACACCATGATCGACACCTCCGACAAGGTCCTCATGCAGGAGACGATCCTGGGCCGCAACGGGCTCTACGACGTCTCCGGGACGAGCGGCCCGAACTGCGAGGGCGCCATCACCTCCCTGGACTACAACCTGATCGGCGCGGACCTGACCGGATGCTCCTTCCTGGCCGCCAGCCACGACCAGGTGGCCGATCCGGACCTCGAGGCCTGCGACGACTCCGATCCGACGCCGGGCCGGCAGTCCTGCCTGCCCACGCTCAGCAGCCCCGCCAACGACCGCGGCGGCCCCGACTGCACGGCCTACGACCAGTACGGAATCGACCGCTACGGCGTGGACGGCCACTGCGACGTCGGCGCGCGCGAGCGGAACGGCGAAGACTGCGGCAACGGCATCGCCGAGTCCCCGTCGGAGAGCTGCGACGACGGCAGCCAGTGCGACAACGGCGCGGACTGCACCTTCGATCCGTCCGTATGCGCGACGATCGGCAGCGGCGCCTGCGCCCCGCGCAGCGGCGACGGCTGCGACAGCACCTGCATCCTGGAATCCTGTGGCAACAGCGTCGTCGACGCCGGCGAGCAGTGCGACGACGGCAACCTCGACAACTTCGACGCCTGCAACAACGCCTGCCTGAACACGTTCTGCGGAGACGCCATCACGAACGACGGAGCCGACCTGGCGGGCGCCGAGGCCTGCGACGACGGAAATGCCGACGATCTCGACTTCTGCCGCGACGACTGCACCGTCCCCGTCTGCGGCGACACCACCGTTTCGATCCACGCCGGCGAGGAATGCGAGGACGGCGTCACCGTCCTGCCCTCCGGCGCCTCCTGCGTGAACTGCCGGATCGTTCCGGGAGGCGGGAGTTCGGGCGGCGGATTCTGCGGCGACAGCATCATCCAAGGCGGCGAGGAGTGCGACAACGGCGCCTCCAACAGCGACTCCGTCGCGGACGCCTGCCGTACCAACTGCCAGCTCGCCCACTGCGGCGACGACGTTTTGGATTCGGGAGAAGACTGCGACGACGGAGGCCTGTATCCGTTCGACGGCTGCACCCAGTACTGCAAGAACAACCTCTGCGGCGACGGCATCCGCAACATCGACGGCCCCGGCTTCGAGGAATGCGACGATGCCAACATGAACAACAACGACTTCTGCTACACGTGCTTCGACGCCCATTGCGGCGACGCGCACGTGCAGGCGGTGATCGGCGAGGAGTGCGACAACGGCAGCCTCTGCGTGGGCGGGGCGAACGACGGGCTGGCCTGCGAGGAAGCCTTCCAGTGCCCGGGCGGCGTCTGCACGCCCCAGGACGGCGCCACGTGCACCGCGACCTGCCAGCTGAAGAGCTGCGGCGACGGCGTCCTCGATGACGGCGAGGAATGCGACGACCACAACAACATCACCGGCGACGGCTGCACCAGCACCTGCCAGGACGAAGAGTGCGGCGACGGCATCCTCTCGCTCCTGGTCGGCGAACAATGCGAGCCCCCGAGCACGGGCAGCTGCGACGAGAGCTGCCATCTCATCCCTGAGACGCCCCCGAACTGCGGCAACGGCGTGCTCGAAACCGGGCTCGGCGAGGAGTGCGATGACGGCAACACCAACGCCTTGGACGGCTGCAACAGCCTCTGCCAGAGCGAGGAATGCGGCGACGGCATCGTCCAGATCGCCTTGGGCGAACAGTGCGACGACGGCGGAACGGCGGCCGGAGACGGCTGCGACTCCGACTGCCGGCTCGAATCCTGCGGCGACGGAACGGTCCAGTCGCCCGCGGAAGAGTGCGACGACGGCAACACCAACGCCTTGGACGGCTGCAACGGCCTTTGCCAGACGGAAGATTGCGGCGACGGCGTGGTTCAGGCCGCCCTGGGCGAGCAATGCGACGACGGCGGAACGGCGGCCGGAGACGGCTGCTCGGCCACCTGCCAGAACGAAGTCGCCCCGGCCTGCGGCGACGGCATCCTCCAGGGAGGCGAAGACTGCGACGACGACAATCTGGTTCCCGGCGACGGCTGCAGCCCCACCTGCACCGATGAAGTCTGCGGCGACGGCATCGTCACCGCGGTCTTCGGCGAGGAATGCGACGACGGCGGCACGACGGACGGCGACGGCTGCTCTTCGACGTGCAAGGACGAAATCGCGCCGGATTGCGGCGACGGCAACCTGGACCCCGGCGAGGACTGCGACGACCACAACAACATCACCGGCGACGGCTGCACCAGCACCTGCGAAACGGAAGTCTGCGGCGACGGCATCGTCTCGGCCCTGATCGGCGAGGAATGCGACGACGGCGGAACCTCCGATGGCGACGGATGTTCGGAAGTCTGCAAGAACGAGGTGGCCCCGCGCTGCGGCGACGGCATCCTGCAGGGAGGCGAAGACTGCGACGACGGAAATAACAACGCGCTCGACGGCTGCAACGGCCTCTGCCAGGACGAAAGCTGCGGCGACGGCTTCGTGGAGACCGCCCTGGGCGAGGACTGCGAACCGCCCTCGGTGGGCTCGTGCGACAGCGCCTGCCACGACATCCCGCCCGCCCTCCCCGTCTGCGGCGACGGCAATCAGGATCCCGGCGAGGATTGCGACGACGGCAACGACGTCAACGAAGACGGCTGCTCCAACCTCTGCCACCTGCCCCGCTGCGGCGACGGCATCACGCAGACGGCCACCGAGCAGTGCGACGACGGAAACGCCAACCCGAACGACGACTGCACGAACGCCTGCCGCTTCGCGACCTGCGGCGACGGCATCATCAATTCCTTCGGCGATTCCAACGAGCAATGCGACGACGGGGACTCGAACGACCTGGACGACTGCCGGAACGATTGCTCGAACCCCACCTGCGGAGACGGAACGGTTTCCATCTATGCCGGCGAGGAATGCGATCCGGAGGACGGCGTCGATTACGCGTCCTTCGGCCTCATCTGCATCAACTGCGAGCTGGAAGGCGGAGGCAACACGCCCTCGCCTTACTGCGGCGACGGCAACGTGGACTCGGGAGAAGAATGCGACGACGGGAACAGCGTCAACACCGACGCCTGCACCAACGCCTGCACCGACGCCGTCTGCGGCGACGACGCCACGGGCCCCGGCGAGGAATGCGACGACGGGAACAGCGTCAACACCGACGCCTGCACGAACGCCTGCACCAGCGCGGTCTGCGGGGACGGCGTGACCTACGCCGGCTTCGAGCAGTGCGACGACGGCAATACCTTAGACGGCGACGGTTGCGACTCGGATTGCATGAACGAAACGCCCACCGAACCCGAAGGCGGCGGCGTCTGCGGCAACGGCATCATCGAGAGCGGCGAAACCTGCGACAACGGCGTGGCCAACTCGAACGAGCCCGACCGCGCCTGCCGCACCGATTGCAGCGCCCAGCGCTGCGGCGACGACATCGTGGACTCCGAATTGGGAGAAGAGTGCGACGGCAACCGTGTGGATTGCGATCCCGACACCTGCAAGATCGACGCCTGTGCGGCGATCGCCGCGGACGCCCGAAGCGTGGCAACCCGGGACGACTTGGCCAATTTCCTGAAGAAGTACGACGTCGGGCTGGACGGTCATTCCAACGTGGCCGGCTTCGAGGATTGCGTCATCATCTTCAGCGCCGGCGGACAGGTCGATGTGGACGACATTACGTCGTTGGCCGACAACAGTTCCGGTTGCTCGCTGGCCCGGACCGATAAGACCGCGGCCGCGTCGTCTTTCCCCCTGCTCGCCCTCTTCCTGGCTCCGGCCGGTCTGATGGGCTTAAAGAGGCTGAGAGGCAGGCGGGTCTACGTCAGGTCGCGAAGTAAGTAAGAGCGGACGACAAGAAAAGTTCCGAAGAAAACGCCCTGTGCCGCAGGCACAGGGCGTTTCGCTTTTACTTGCCGCGTCAAATTCTCGTTCATTCCGGGTGACTCCAAACCCACCCTCTTTCAACGTCATCTAAAAAACCAATGAATACCGGCTCATTCCAAATGCCGCGCCGTGGCATGCGTCTTGCTTCTTCAATCGATCACTATGAAAAACAAACCCTATCTCCCCCGCATCGCAGCGTCATGGCCCCTCGCAGGTCTGGTCTTAGTCTTCGTGTCCTTCGGCGCCCCGAAAGCCTGGTCCGCCACCCTTCACGTCGACACCGCCGCCCAATGCGACGCCGCCCCCTGCGACGGGGACGACGGCGAGGAGGGTTGTTCGTTCGGCGAGGCGATCACCGCCGTCGATCTCCGAACCGACATCGGCGATTGCATCAACGACGGGCCGGACGGCTACGGCGTGAACGACACGATCCACCTCCCGGAAGGCGAGACGCTCGTTTTCGCATACCCGGACCATTCCGACACCGGCCCGACGGGCTTGCCCGTCCTCTACCGCTCAGTCACCATCCACGGCCACGGCGCCACCCTCGAGCGGGGATCGATCAACATCGGGGACGACGTCTTCATCAACAACAATCTGCGTTTCTTCGAGATCACCTCGGGAATGGACCCCGACCAAAACGAATCGAGCTTCATTTTCGAGGGCGCCGAGGTCCTGGTCTTCTGGGACGACACCTCTTTCGTGGGAGGCAACCCCGGGTGCGGCTTCCCGGACATCGTCGGAAAAATCCCCACGGACTCCGTTCCGTCGCGCGGAGGAAGGGCCCTGGCCTACGACGGCTACTGCCATGTCGGCGGCGCCGGGTACGTGAGCGGCAGCGGGATCTACGTCTCGTTCGACCGGACGACGTTTAAGAACAATGAGGTCAACTTAAACGAATGGTACGCTTCGCCGCTCGGAGGCGCCCTCTTCATCGACGGAGGCGCCTTCGGGATGGCCAACGTCACCCGAAGCGTGTTCACGGGAAACAAGGCCCCCGCCGGCGGCGCCATCTACGCCGGTGCCGGCGTCCAAATGGCGATCGCCGAATCCACATTCGCCGATAACGAGGCCCAAGTGCTGGATTTCGAGGACCAGCCCCGCACAGGCTACACCGCGGACGGAAAAATGGGGGGAGCGGTCTTCATGGAAGGCCCCGCCCTCACGGTGAGCGGCAGCTCCTTCTTCAGAAACCGCGCCGGCATCGCGGGCGCCATCGCCCTGCGCGGCCAGACGGCCAGCATGACCAACACCACCTTCTTCGAAAACGTCGCCGACTTCTTCGGAGGCGCGGTGGCCGCCGTCCCGGTCCCGTATAACTACAGAGATCTCCACGGGCCGGACATCCCCAGCACCTATTCCGGATTCTCCCAATACGCCGTCAGCGCCTTCAGCCGCTTCGGCACGTCTCCGAATGCGAACCTTCAACACGTCACGGCCGTCGGCAACGCCGCGGGCCCGGGACCGGAAACCCTCCCGGCGGTCTCCGCCGGGGGCGGCGTGGCCAATCTGGGCGCGGGCGTCGTCTCCCTGAAAAGTCTGATCCTGACGAACAACACCGTGGCCGGCGGCGGCTCGGGCCCGGATTGCTACGGGGCCTTCGTCTCCTACGGCACCAACGACGCGAATTGGCCCGTCGCGGACGGGACGTGCGTGCTTGCCATCGCGCCCGGCGCGCCCGGCGACATTTCCGCCGATCCCGTCCTGAAGCCCTGCAATCCCGACACGGCCGCCGCCGGCGCCGCGTCCTGCGATCCCGATACGACCAGCCCCCTTCTCGAAGCGGCCTTGGCCTGCCCCTCCGAGGACCAGCACCACACCGCGCGCGTGCCGGAGAAATGCACGGTGGGCGCCATTGAAGTGAAAATGCCGGTGACGACCGTCACCGAGGGCGTGACCTGCGGCAACGGCCAGTTGGACTCCGGCGAAGAGTGCGACGACGGCGAGGCGCACAACAGCAACGATCCCGACGGCGCCTGCCGCACCGATTGCACCCGGAGGACCTGCGGCGACGGCATCGTGGACACGGCTTCGGGGGAGGAATGCGAGCCGTCCGAAGACCCTCTCAATTGCCGGTCGGACTGTACCATCGACCTGTGCTTCATGGTGAAGGCCGACGCCCTGCGCGTGGGATCTGGCGACATGAAACTCTCGGAATATCTGGCGAAATACGGCATCAATCCGTCGACCGGCTGCTCGGCGAAGCCGGAAGTCAACCAATGCCAGCCTCTTTCGAGCCTGGGCGGGCCCGGCAGCGACCATGCGGACTTCACGGTCAACAACGAGGCGTGCTTGACCACCGCGGGCTCGGGCGGAGGATGTTCCTTGATACGCTAGACGTGATCCGAAGGCGGGGCTTATTTGGCCATGCGTTCGTAGATTTGGTCTTTTTTGCCGGACTTGATGAGCCGGTCGTTGATGCGGATCTCGCGGAAGGCGACGGCCGTGCAGAAGATCGTCGCGATCAACATGATGACGATCGCGATGTTGTCGGGTTGGGTGACGATTTCCAGGAAATTATGCATAATTGCGTGCCCTGGTAACAAAGCCCGCGGGCTCTGTCAATCCCGACACTTAAGCCCCCCGAAAGGCCATTGACAGAGAGGGGCCCTTCGGCTTCTCTTGTCCTTTCGATGGTCGAAAACTTCCTTCAAATTCCGTTCCTTCGGAGCGTCAACCCCGTTTGGGTGTCGCTGGGTCCGCTGATCACGATCAACGTCCTCTTCCTCATGACCCTGTTTTTCTTTTGGATCACCTACGGGCGACGGCCCCAGAGTCAAAAGACGCAAGACGTGGATTTGAAAGAACATTCCAAGTTCCTCTCCCGCTTCCTCAAGGAATATTGGTACTGGCTGACCTCCCCGTTCATCAAGGTGATGATCAAGCTTCACATCACGCCGAACGTCCTTACCTTTTGCGGCTTCCTCATCTCCTGCGTGGCCGCCTACTTCTTCAGCCTGGGAATGATCGGCTTGGGCGGTTGGTTCATGATTTTCGGCGCGAGTTTCGACATGTTCGACGGCCAGATCGCCCGGATGACCGGCAAGGCCTCGAAATCCGGAGCCTATTTCGACTCCGTCATGGACCGTTTCGGGGAAGCCGTCGTCTTTTTGGGGCTGGCGGGGCTCTACCGTCACTCGTGGATCCTCTACTTCACCGTCCTGGGACTGGTGGGCTCGATGATGGTCTCCTACACCCGCGCGCGCGGCGAGGGCGTGGGCGTGGACGTGAAGAGCGGCTTCATGCAAAGGCCGGAGCGGATCGTCTACCTGGGCGTCGGGTCCATCTTCAGCCCGATCGTCGCCTACCTTCTGCGTTTTCTTCTGCCGTCGGTGCCGTTGGACGTCGTCACCATTGGAGCCGTCATCCTGATCGCCGTCTTCACCAACATCACGGCGCTCCACCGGATGGGCGTCGTCATGAAGACTTTGGATCCCCTGCTCTAGCCCGATTTTTTATTCCCCAAAAATTCCGGCGATGCGGTCGATCGCGTCCCAGGGCGCGTTGATGTGCCCGAGGGCGTCGCGGGTGCGTTTGAAGGCGTCTCGGATTTGCTCGACCATGCGGATCGCCTGCCGCGTCGGCTCCGGATCGAAGGGAAAGCCCATGGCGACCTGGGGCAGCCCGCCCGCGTTCCTGAGGTCGGCTTCGTTCAGCAGGCCGCTCACGCGGTCGCCGGCGCTCGCGGCTACGGTGTTCCTGGCGTCGACGCCGCGCAGGAGGATCATCCCGAAGGGATCGGAATGCTCGTACCACTCCAGGGAGACGTTCATCGTCGGCAACCCGTACGGCCGGAAGGCGTAGCAATGCTTGTCCAGGAAATCGCAGACGCATTTGACGGATTGCGGCGTCGTTCCCTGCGGGAAGGTCACCAGGATCGACCCGGCCAACGCGGGATCCTTCGGACGAAGATGCACGGTGACGCCGTAGGAGGAACGGGTGACCGCCACGGAGGTTCCGGCCTGCACCGACGTTTCCGCCCAACTCCGGACGGCGTCGGGGTCGAGCAACGCCCGGAGGGGCGCCGGAGGCGTCGCCACCGCGGACTTGGCGACGGCCGGCTTTAAGGCAAGGCCGTCGGGCGGAGGAGGGACGTAAGCGACGGGGGCCGGATCGTTGAGCTTGAAGACCAGTTCGAAACGCCCGACGCGCATCAGGATCTCCGTGCGGTCCGGCGTCAGTTGCTGATGAAGCGAACTTCCGAGCGCCCGCCCCAGCCCGTACACCTGGGTTCCGTTGGTCGACCGGTCGTCGACCGACACGCCCCACGTGCGGACGGCCGTTCGGTAGAGGGAGATATCGGCATGCGCGGAGGAAACGGCCAGGTCGTTCAAACCCAAAACCGGCCGGCCCCCTTCCCAACACAAACCGTCCTCCTGCCTGCGTCCGATATGGAGGTTCAGCCCCTCCGGATAGCGCCGCAGGTCGATTTGGAGCCGATAAGGCGCCGTGAAACGAAACACGTCCGCCAACGCCCTCGCCCGCTCCGTCGAGGGCATGGGGATCGGTTTGGTCTTCTGAGGGGACGGGGGAACGATCGCCGGCGGCTGTGCAGCAAATACCGCGGGCAGGACCGGCGGAGCCCCAACGGCAGATGGTTCCGAAGACAGGCCCCGGCCTTGCTGCCGCCGCAGGAGCACGTAAGTGCACCCGGCCCCGAAGGCGATCGCCCCGACGGTGGCGGCGACGGTCCCGCCGGTGCCGCAACCCGCCTGCGTCAGGGATGCCAAAGCGGCCGTCAACGTCACCGAAGACAAGGAATTAAAAGAAAACGGCGCCATGCCGAGCTTATCGGCATGGCGCCAGGAATGTTGTTTTCTTTAGGAAACGACCAAGGTCGCCTCCTCATATTAACATTTTCTCTAGAAAACGGCCTAGTGGGAGCAGCCGCATCCGCCTTCGGCGGAGCAACCACCCTTCTTCTCCTCTTCGCGCGCCGCGATCTGCTCGGGCAAACGAACCGTGTGGTCGAAGGCCGGCACCGGCATCGGGCGGCTGCCGGCGAAGACGTCGTGGCGGCCGTACTTGCGGTACCACTCGGCGACGGAGGCGTTTTTAAACATGTTCTCGATGATCTGCCGCCATCCCACGCCCGTGTTATAGGCGCAGAAGGAGATTTCACCCAACTGCGTGGCGTAGGGAATGATGCACATCTCGGTGCGGCGAAAGTCGTAGTTGAACAGGTCCTGGAACCACATGCCGGCGACGAACATGAAGTGCCAGCGGTCCTTCTTGCGTTCCGCGCCCTCGCCGTAGTTGGCCTTGCCGCCCTTCAAACCGCCGCCGCTCTGTTTGTCGAACTTTCGGAGGAAATCCTTGAGGGCCATGTTCTTCGGGGCCTTGCCGGGACGATAATTGCGCAAGAGCGACGTCGCCACTTCCATCTTGGTCAGCCAGTTCGGCTGGCAGGCGTCGGTGATGTCCTGGACGTCCTCCAGGAACTTATCCAAGCGCAGGAATTCGGAGATCGGCAGCCACTCGCGCTCCTTCTTGTCGACCAAGAGGCCCATGACGATGCCGCAGTTCGGGTGACAGCCGCACTTGAGCGTCCCCCACTCCTGCTCCGGCCCCTTCAACTGGTCGGCCAAGTCGGCGAACGGTCCGGCGGAAGACAACGGGAACCAATCGCGCAAAGGCTCGGAAACGCCCGTCTGCTTCTTCACGTCGTGGGCCAGGTGCGAGAGCGTGTAACGCTGCTTCATGCGGCTCTCGTCGTCGATGTCCTCGTCGCGGCCGGTGAACGAAACCGGCTGGAAGGCGCAGAACGTGATCTTGTCGGAATTCTGCACGGCGAAGTCAATGATGGGACCCACCTGGTGGTCGTTGATGGTGTTGACGATGGTGATGACGAGCACGACGTCGATGCCGGCGTTGTAGAGGTTCGTGATCGCGCGGAGTTTGACGTCGAAGAGGTTCGAGATCTTGCGATGCTCGTTGTTCTCGTTGCCCACGCCGTCGAACTGAAGGTACGCGATGCGCATGCCGGCATCGTAGGCCTGCTTGGCGTAATCCGGATCCTGGGCGAAACGGATGCCGTTGGTCGCGGCCTGGATGCTGAAGTAACCGACCTTTTTCGCGTACTTCACCGCATCAATGAAATACGGCGACAGCGTCGGCTCGCCGCCGGAGAACTGCACGGACATCTGGCGTTTCGGTTTGATCTTGAGCGAGTTATCCAGGATCTCCTGGATCTCCTCCCAAGACAGCTCATGGACGTAACCAACCTGGTTGGCGTCCATGAAGCACGGATCGCACATCATATTGCAGCGGTTGGTCAGATCGACCGTCAAAACGGAACCGCGTCCGTAAAGGATGGACGAAGATCCGTGGTTGCGCAGATTCGACAGCGGCGATTTGAAATCGCGTCCAGGGTACAGTTTCTCGATGCGCTTCAGGAACGCGGAATCGATGGCCATCACGTCCTCGAAGTGACCGTGCTTGGGACAATCCTTCACCATCAGGATCTCGCCGTTGCGCTCGATGATCTGAGCCTTGATCTCGCCGGGGTTCTCGTTGATCAGGTGTGTGTAATCCTTGACTCCCGATACGATCTCGTTGCGCGACTCCTGCACGCAGCGCGGGCAGAGCGAATCCGTCACGCGGGGCCAGCCCAGCTGCGGGAAGGTCTTTTCCTTCTTCTTTAAAAGAGGCGCCGGCGCCCACTTGGGCTGGAACGGCTTGCCTTGATGGATCTTGTTGAGGAGCTTGAAGACCGGCCACGCGGCGCGCGCGGCGCCGACCAAGAGGCGTTCGCCCAGCTTGAAACCGCCCTGCTTAAGCTTCTGCGAAGCGAGCCTTCCGTCGGCACCGGTCTTGTAGACCATGTCGTTCTTGGCGGCGATGTCCGCTTCGGTTTGCTGCATCTTCTCGAGATCGTTGATGGCGACTGCGGCCATGTGGCTCTCCTTGGTTAATTAATTTCCCTTTAAAGTTCTCATTGTTCTAAACGTTCTAAACAATTGATTTTACTAGGGAAATTTATTTCCGGGCATAATAGTGAGCAGCGCGTCAGAGTCAATTAAAATCTGGGGAGAGATGCCGCTCTCTCCCCAGGCCCCTCATCTGGTGGCCGTGATGACAGCGTTCGCTCCGCCCTAAAAACCGGCTGAGCCGGATTTTTAGGTGCTCGCTCACTCTTACTATTTCCAACGGACACTTGATTTGTGGTCGGCGAGTTCTTAACTTGTTCCTTAAGGAGACAACACTACATGGCATCCCCCAACGTGAAGAACACCACCGACGCTAATTTTGAAAAAGATGTTTTGGGCAACGGCAAGCCCGCCATCGTGGACTTTTGGGCCACGTGGTGCGCCCCCTGCCGCGCCCTCGCTCCCGTGATCGACGAAGTGGCCAATCAATACGCGGGGAAACTCGAGGTCTACAAGGTCGACATCGACAGCAATCCCGACACGCCCGCGCGCTTCGGCGTCCGCGGCATTCCCACCGTGATTCTTTTCAAGGACGGCCAGATGGTCGACCAGGTGGTCGGCGCGGTGCCGAAATCCCAGATCGAGGAATTGGTCAAGAAGGCCATTTAGGCCACGGAATGAATTCCGTGGCGGTGGGCCGTGCTATGCCTCCAGACCAGCCACCGAATGAATTCGGTGGCCAAGATTTTTATTCATTAGACTTGCCGAGATTGCACAGCGAGCAGAGAGTCTGAAGGTTTTCGATCACTGTCAAACCGCCTTTTTCCCAAGATATCACGTGGTCCACGTGTAACTCCACACCAACGGTTGTTGCCGGACTCTTACCACACTTGCAGCACGTAAATCTGTCGCGCTTCAGGATCTTCCAGCGTAAGCGGAGCGAAGGGTCACGGCCTGTCAAACGCCGAGCAGATGCATTGCCGGTTGGTTTAGGTTCGGGAGATTCAATCTCAGCTGTGTTCGCATAATCCACGAAAGCCTTGAGCGCATTGGTCCATCCGCCAAACCGGCGATTGTATGGTGTTTGCGAAATGTTCGACGGCGGTTTTGCAAGTTCGCTCCGCCTCGGCTGTCGTCCATAATGCTGCCAGAGAGCAAGCAGGTTCTCAAACAGTCGTTCATCAGGAATATTAACCTCATTGGACAAAGAGAGCCCTGCAGCTATAAGCGCTTTGTTCCAACCGAACCGCCGTGCGATTGTAGTGTGATCATATTTTCCATGCTCCCTATATTGGGGTTGGGACACCGTTGTCTTATTGAGCAGTTGTGCAACGCGACATAGATCAGCAAGCAATTCAGAGTCGCTGACAGGCTGACCAGAAACACGCGAAACTTGAAACGATGGATTCTTCATCGCAGAGTAGCAGATATTAGAACAAACTGTGTTTACTGGGTCAAACCTCTCTTTGAGCCACGGAATTAATTCCGTGGCTACGCGTTTGTTGACGCGACGTCGACTCCCACTCTTCTACAAGTTGTCTCTTCCGATGATGCTCCTTTTGCTTCCGAATATAGGAACCAACAATGGACAAGTCTTTCTCGCCGACGGAAAAAACCGCATATCCAGGCTGCCATTGGAAAACCATGACGGACTCGACTCTGTGCCCCTCGAGTACTTCATTCAAGAAATGGGAACTGCTCCCTTTTAGGTCTTTGACGAATTTTGAAATATTTTGCTTGGGAGCAAGACGAACCAGGAGGTGAACGTGGTCTTCCATGCCATTAATGGCCAGTATTTCCGCCCCCAATGATTGTGTCTTATCGATCAGAAAGGAATGCACCACCATCTCAACAAAGGGAGTGAGCAGAGGCTCCCGTTTTTTCGTCGACCAGACAAGATGATGATAGATGCGATGATGCGCATGGGTCCGGCGCAGGTCCATGCGGGGTATTTTCGGATCTCCATGAGTTTCAAGTTGCCAGCCTTGTCAGCCCCTGAATTAATTCAGGGGCTGTCGGCGGGTTTTACACGGAAATCAGCCACCGAATTCATTCGGTGCCTCACGACGGCTCAGAACATAAAGCGCCGCATCGAAATATTCAGCAAAAGCGAAATTCCGATGAGGATCGTCACGAGCGACGATCCGCCATAGGAGAGGAGAGGCAGCGTCACGCCCGTCAGGGGCATGAGGCCCAGGACGCCGCCGATGTTGATGGCGATCTGCCAGAAAAAAAGCGCCGTCACGCCTAATGCGAGGAAGACGCCGAAGGCCTCCTTGGCCTTCGACGCCAGACTGATCCCGAATACCAAGATCGCCAGATACAGCAGCAAAACCACGGACGACCCGACGAAACCCCACTCCTCCGCCAGGACGGGAAAGATGAAGTCCGTGTGCTTCTCCGGCAGATAAAGCAGCTTATTGTGCATCCCCTTCAGGTAACCCTTGCCGAAGACCTGGCCCGACCCGACGGCGATCTTTGATTGAAGCAGATGGTAGCCCCGCCCCTTCGGATCTTCATCCGGATGCAGGAACGCCGCGATGCGCGCCTTTTGATGGCCGGAGAGCACCTTTTTATACATGCCCACCGAACCGACGACTCCGATCAACAGGCAGACCAGAAAAACCTTCCAGCGGATGCCGGCGAACATCACCAGCGAGGCGAAGGTCGCCAGCAAAAAGAGGCTCGATCCGATGTCTTTGCCCGCCAGGATCAACAACAGCGGCGGCAATAAGATGGCCAGAGGACGCAGGAGCCCCGCGAAACCGTATCCTTTGGAGGTGGGATGATCGGCCAGGAAGCGCGCCATGGCCACGATGAAGGCGATCTTGGCGAACTCGGAGGGCTGCATGGTGAACGGCCCGATCACCAGCCAGTTGCGGTTGCCGGCGACCTCTTTGCCGAAGAACGGCACCAACGCAAGCAGGATGACCGAAAGGATGTAGAGCGGATAGGCCAGCCGGATCAAAATCCGGTAATCGATCAACAGAGAAACCACACCGAGCGTGATACCCACCGCGAACCAAATAAGCTGGGAGACGAAGAGCGGCGAAAAACCGCCCGACGTCAGATCGTAGGTGGCGCTGTAAAGGTTCAACAGGCCGACGGCGGACAACGCGAAGGTCGTCCACAAAAGCGGCCAATGAAAATGCACTTTAAGCCGTTTATCGAACATCTTTCTTCACCTCTGACTTCCCCCTCCTTGTTAAGGAGGGGGGTTGGGGGGAGGTCGCCTTCTCCGCCAGCACGCCCTGCAACTCCAGGTATTTCTGAACGACGGCCCGGACGATCGGCGCCGCGGCCGACGCCCCGAAACCGCCGTGCTCCACGATGCAGCTCACCGCGATGCGCGGCGCCTCCACCGGGGCGTAGGCGACGAACCAGGCGTGGTCGCCCGTGTTGATGCCGCGCGCGCGGGCCTTTCCT